>CAJXEB010000017.1 GCA_913052585.1 uncultured Flavobacteriaceae bacterium
GGATAAAAAGCAAACACTACAATCTTTACGTCATTTAACAATAGAAGAAACCTACGAGTTAGGTGATGCTATTTTAGATAATAATTTAGAAGAAGTAAAAAACGAATTGGGCGACTTATTGTTGCACATTGTTTTTTATGCAAAAATTGGAAGTGAAACCAACGATTTTGATATTGGAGACGTTGCTAATGCTATTTCTGAAAAATTAATTTCTCGACATCCTCATATCTATGGAGATGTAAAAGTTGCTAACGAAGAAGAAGTAAAACAGAATTGGGAAGCTTTAAAATTAAAAGAAGGAAAGTCTAGTGTTTTAGAAGGAGTTCCTAAATCGCTCCCTTCATTAGTGAAAGCAAGTCGAATTCAAGAAAAAGTTGCCGGAGTAGGATTTGATTGGGAAGAGCCACAGCAAGTTTTTGAAAAAGTTAAAGAGGAATTAGAAGAGTTACAGCACGAAATTTCAGATAATAATCAAGATAAGATGGAAGCTGAATTTGGTGATGTATTGTTTTCTATGATCAATTACGCACGTTTTCTTAAGGTAGATCCTGAAAATGCTTTAGAACGTACCAATAAAAAATTTATCAAACGATTTCAATTTATTGAGGAAAAGGCTAAAGAGTTAAATAAATCTATTAACGATATGACTCTTGCCGAAATGGATGTGTTTTGGGAACAAGCCAAAAAATTATAATAAAAAAGGTGTTGATTTTAAATTCAACACCTTTTTTGTAAGATTAATTATTTTTATTCTCCTTTACGAATACTTCTAATTTTTTTAAGTTTTTCTATCCAAGTTTCTAATTGTTCCTTATGCCTATTAATGTTTTTATTAACCTCTTGGACTAAAGGATTGTCGTCTTTTACATGCTTAAAGAATAATAAGTTATTTTCTAATTGTCTTATTTCATCTTTAGCTTCACCTACTTTTTTAGATATAAAGAATTCTTCATTCTTTAATTTTCTATCATCTTCTTCAGAAGCTATCGAGTTTAATTTATTTTCAAATTTGATAAGCTCCGTTTGTTTTTTATCTAAATCTAACTTTTCAAAAAGCTCATCTAATTTTTTATTAAACTTCTGTTCAACATTTCTTTTATTATAAGGTACTCTTCCAAGTTTTTTCCATTCTGCTATTTTACCAGTAATAGTCGCAATGTCTTTTTTATGATCTCCTTCTAATTTAATATCCTCTAAAGTTTCTAAGAATGCATTTTTAGCATCGTAATTTGCAAACTCTTCTTTATTAGCTTCATCTTTTTGTGAATGCAAACGATCAAAATAGTGGTTGCAAACTGCTTTAAATTCTTTCCAGATTTTATCGCTATCTTTTCTTGGAACGTGACCAATATCTTTCCAGTCGCTTTGAATTTTTTTCATTAACGGTGTTAATGTGTCAAAATCATCACCTTCTTTATTATCCTCAGCTATTTTTATTAATTCTCTTTTCTTAGCTAGATTATCAAATTGCTCTTTCTTTTGTCCTTTATAAAAAGCATTTTTCTCTTTATTAAAGTTTCTTGTTGCTTCTTTAAATAAATCCCAAACTTCTTTGTTTTTTGAACGAGGAACTTTTCCAGACTCAAAGAACTGATCTCTTAATTCTTGAACTTTTTTAATGGTGTTTTGCCAAGCTTGATGTCCTTTATTTTTAGCAGTCTCAGTTAACGTGTTAATTTCAATTATTAATTCTTTCTTTAAAGTAACATTTTCTTCAGCTTTCTTTTCTAATTCTTCAATATATTCGTGACGTTTGTCATGAATTATTTTAGTGGCAGCGCTAAATTTTTCCCAAATTTCATCACTAAATTCTTTTGCAACAGGACCAATTTCTTCCTTCCACATTTTATGAAGCATTTGTAATTCACGAAATGCTACATTATTATCTTCTTCTTTAGTAAGTTCTTCTGCTCTTCCAATTATCCTTAACTTTTGTTCAAGATTTTGTTTGAAATTACGATCCCTAAACTCTCTGTCAAGGTGAAGTATGTCATAAAAATTCTCTACATGATGATGGTAATTATTCCAAACAGTATTGTTTTTATCACGAGGAATAGAGCCAGCATCAAACCATCGTTCTTGGATGTCTCTAAACCTTTTGTAAATCGTACTTGTATTTTCCTTAGCGTTAAAAAGACTTTTTAATTCTTCAATTAATTCTTCTCTTTTTATAAGGTTTGTTTTTTGATCATTTAATAGATTTTTATAATAATTACTACGTTTGTCTTTATAATCGTAATATGCAGAATCAAATACTTTTTTAATTGGAGACGTATAATAAAAATCTATAATATTACCACCCTCAGCTAAAAATGCTTCCTTATTTTTTTCTAATTCATCATTAAATTTAGAATTGAATTCTGTTTTAATGTTTTCAACATCGGACTTAATTTCTTGAATAGGTTTGCTTTCAACTAGCGCTTTTAATTCGGTTATTAACTCCTCTTCAGATAAAAGCGTGTAATCTTTCTCTGTCTCTTCAGCGACAACTTCTTTCTTCTCTTCATTAATCGTTACTTCTTCAGTGCTTTCAGATTCAGATTTTGTAGGTTCTTCTTCTTTAACTTCAGGTGTGTCTTCTTTAGCAGTTACTTCTTCTGTGCTTTCAGATTCAGGATTTTTAATTTCTTCTTCTTTAACGTCAGATTTATCTTCTATCTGTTTTTCAATTTTTTCTTCAACAGTAGTTTCAGAATCTTTATTATCTTGAGTTTCTTCTTTCGAATTTACTTCTTCTGGAGTAGCAATTTCTGAAACATGTGTTTCAGTAATTTCTTTTTCATTTTTCATTTCTTTTTCTGACATTTTTTTCAATGTTAAGGTTCGGATTCATCCAGAAATATTCTGAACTTATAATTAATTTGTCAAGATAGTAACAACTACTTAAATAGCAAAGAAAGCATTGATTATTTAAGTTATTTTGAGAATAATTTATGATATCCAAATAGACCAAGCTTTTTTTGCTTGATATTCTAGCATTTTCAATCCGTTACTTATTCTAGCGCCACGATCTTTACTTAGTTTCATGAATTTGGTTTCTAGTGGATTATAAGTTAGATCAAAAGCCAAGTGATCTTTAGTTAAATATTGATAAGGAATATCTGGAAATTCATGAATATTTGGGAAAGTTCCTAGGGGAGTACAATTTATTATCAAATAATTTTGAGAAATCAGCTCTCTATTTAAGTCGGTATAAGTAATGGTGTTTTCAGTTTTAGTTCTAGAAATTTGTGTGATTTCAAAACTCATTGTTTCTAAGACATACATAATTGCTTTACTTGCCCCACCGGTACCGAGAACCAATGCTTTTTTTTCTTTTATGGGTAGAAATTCCATCAAAGCTTTTGCAAAACCGTAATGATCTGTGTTGTAGCCTATAAGTTTCCCGGTCTCATTTATTTTTATGGTATTTACAGCACCAATTTTACGAGCTTCTTTATCTACTTCGTCCAATAATTGTATGACACTTTCTTTATAAGGAATAGTTACATTTAAGCCTTCTAAATCGGGATTTTTTTTTAATATTTTTGATAATTCACTTACAACAGGAATGTCAAAGTTTTCATAACTATCATTTCTATTTTCATTTTCAAACTTGAAATTGAAAAATGCTTTAGAAAATGAATATCCTATTTTATGGCCAATTAAGCCGTATTTAGCCATTTGATGTTAGTTTTATTTTATGATATCCGTCTAAAAAAAGTAAGATTAAAATTCCTATAATAATAAATATAATTGCGAACATAATTTCGGAAGTAAATTCTGATGGAAAGTAGCGTTGATAGCTTGTAATTATCTCTCTTCCATTGGTGTCGTAAACGATATTTCCTAAAGCATCTTTTTCAAGTATTTTTGTTTTCCATGGCCAAACAACTCCTAACGAGCCTGCAATAAATCCTATGATTACAGCATTTGTTGTTTTTTTATAATGTTTTAATAAATAGGCTAATATATTAGAAAGTGATACCAATCCTACAAAAGAACCTAGTGAGAAGACGACCAACACTTTTAATAAATGAATTCTATTTTGGTTGTCTATAAAACTAAAATCTCCTTGAAAAACATCGAAAAAAGTATCATACAATGCATTTACAGAGTCTACTAAAAGCAAAACGTAATTGCCTAATAAAATTAGTATAAAGGAACCTGAGAGACCAGGTAATGTCATGCCAGAAACTCCAATAATACCGCATAGAAATACAAATAAAAGATTATTGTTTTCTTTTGCTGGTTCTAAAAAACTAATACTAATTCCAATACTAATCCCTAATAATAGAAATAAAATAAATTTGCGTTTCCATTCGCCAAAATCTTTAGCGATGTAATAAAGTGAACCAATGATCATTCCAAAGAAAGTACTCCAGACATAGAGTTCGTAGTTTGCTAAAAGGTAATCGAGCACTTTAGAAATACTAAAATAACTAATAATCATTCCTAAAAATAAAAGTCCCAAAAAACGAGCATTGGTATATTCTAAAAATGGTTTTAGACCTCTTTTAAATAATAATAAAAATGCTTTACGATTAATTTTTTGTAGCGAGTAAATAAATTCTTCATAAAACCCTGCAACAAAAGCAACTACACCGCCTGAAACTCCAGGAACCTTATTGGCAGTGCCCATTGCAAGCCCTTTTAAGACTAGCCATAATTTATCTGATTTGGAGCGATCATTTGCCATTATTCGTTTTTTTGATTGGCAAATCTTTCAAATAATAGAATTATTAAAAAGCCTATAATCATAAGTATTATAGAGAATAAAACCTGAGGGTCACCCGTAAAATTATTTGGTAGGATACTTTTTTCTATAAAAGGTATCCTTTCTCCATGATGATTTAGACGGTACTCAATTACCTCTTTCCAAGGCCATATTTTATTAAGAGCACCAATCATAAACCCAGTTAAAATAGATAATATGAGATCTTTATAGTTTTCAAACATCCAATTTAAAATTTTAGAAAACATTTTAATCCCAAGAAGTGCTCCAATTCCAAAAACAAATAATTTAATAAATGCATTCGAAAAAAGTTGCCAATTTAGTTGTGTAATGCCATCACCGAATTGTGTGATAATTTCTAAAACTGATTGATAAGCTCCAAGTAGTAATAATATAAATGCTCCAGAAATTCCAGGAAGAATCATTGCTATTATTGCAATAAACCCTGCAATAAACAAAAACCAAGTATCTTCAGGAGAACCTATAGGTTCTGCTAAAGTAATTAAATAGGATAGCATAACTGCAATTAACATAGCAGTGAAAGTTGAAATCGACCATTTTTTTATTTGTTTCCCAATGTGAAATATACTTACCAATACCAAGCCAAAGAAAAAAGACCAAACCAAAATGGGTTGATCTTTTAAAAGAGAAGTTATAAGCCTAGCAAAAGATAAAACACTAATTGCTATTCCTAACAATAATGACATTAAAAACGATAGATTATAAGTTTTCCAAACCGATAAGAATCCTTCTTTTTTATATTTTTTTAAGATACCAAAATCTAGTTTGTCTATTGTTTTAATCAATTCTTCATAGATTCCAGAAATAAAAGCTATAGTGCCACCAGACACGCCAGGGACAACGTCTGCAGCGCCCATAGCTAGGCCTTTTGCTGTGATTGTAAGATATTGTTTAAAGCTACGTGTTGGCATTAATTTTTATGATGCTTTATTAAAGTGATAGCATCAAAAATACACATTTTATATAGAAGGATTTTTGTGTATTTTGATTAATTCTTGTACTTTTTTTAAATCATATACTCTAGGAAATAATTCTTCAATTATTATTAAATATTCTGGATCTAATTTTAGCGCATTTTTTAAATGAAATTCACCTTTACCATATTCTATGTTATGATAAAATAAACCAGCTAATCGGTATTCAATTTCTGCATTCTCTGGATAGAATTCTAATGCTTGAAAAAGAGTATTTGTTGCAGCTTCGTGTTCTCCTAGCTTTAACAAAATATCATGACGAGTTAACCAAGTGTTTAGTTCATAATTACCTAATTCTAAAGCTTTTCTGAATCCAACTTCAGCTTCTTCAAAAAGATTTAATCTAAAGTTTATTTTTCCATAACGTTTCCAGTACAAAACATTTTCGCTGTCTATATTTATTGCTTTATTAATATAGTAAAGTGCTTTTTTGTAATTTTTATTTCTAATATAATAATCTGTAATAGCAATCCAACCTTTATCTAATAATGCGTCTTCTTCAACACATTTATTAAAAAACTGAAGTGATAATTCAGTATTTCCTATTTTTTCATAACATTTGCCAATACGCAATAAAGCAAATGAAGTAGGGTCATCCAAACCTAATGTAACCGTATAACTTTCTATGGCCTCATTATATTGTTTTAGTTGCTCTAGTACTTTTCCTTTTTCTAAATATGCGCCAATAAAAGTATCATCACTTATGATAGCAAAATCATAAGCAGCAAGTGCTTTTTTATACTCCTTTAAAATATAATATTGTTTTCCTACTTGATGCCATGCAACTTCACAATATGGATTTTTATTTAAAAAACTATTTAAATATTCTATCGCTTCTTCTGTTTGATCTAAATATTCGAAACAATAAATAATGTTATATAAAGCTGAAAAATCTTCTTTATCATCTGCTAAACATTGAATAAAATATTTTTTAGCATTTTCAAAATCTTCTAAAAACAGGTACTCCATACCAATTAATGACAGTACGTCAGATTGATCTGTAGTTAAATTGTGAGCGATTTCAAGCATTTCTATTGCTTCTAAATGCTTATCTCTTCTTGAAAGTATATTTGCTTTCTGAATATATACTTCTTCGTTGGATTGTTCTATTAAGAAAATGTTTTCTAAAAGCTCTTCAGCAACCTCCAATTCATTTTCAAAAATGAACATTTCAACTTGAAATAATTTTAGGTTGGTTGAAGTAGGGTGCTGTTCTAATCCTAGCTTAGTAGCTTTTTTTGCTAATGCAATTTTTCCATTGTCTAAATAATAATGTATAATGTCTTCAAACTCACTGGAGTCGAAGAAAAACACATTGTTTGTTTTTAACATGGATTCGAAACGGGAAAGCGATATGTTATTGTTTTCGTTCAAGTTCTATTACACTAGTTGGTTTGATGTTTCTGTTAAATTAAAGATACTAATGTAACCTAAATTTCAAATGTTGTGCCACTTTTGTTGTTAACGTACTTATTAACACTATATAAATAGGTGTAATAAGTTGTTTTACAGCGAATTATGAAGTTAAAAAGAAATTAAATTGAATTTAAGACTTGCAATAAAACCTGACATCCTTTTTTAATTTCTTCTTCAGTTATCGTTAAAGGTGGAGTGATCCGTATTGCTTTTGTTTCAAAAAGGAGCCAAAATAGTAGCAATCCATTTTCTTTGCATTTTAAAATAACTTCGGAAGCTATCTCTGGTGTATCAACTATTAAAGCAAGCATAAGTCCTTTACCTCGAATTTCTTTTATTAATGGATGATCTAAAAGTTTTCGAAGTAATATTTCTTTTTGAAGTGTTTCTGATATTAAATTAGTCTGGGTAATCTCTTTTAAAGTTGCCAACGCAGCAGAAGCAATAACAGGGTGTCCGCCAAAAGTAGTAATGTGCCCTAATTTTGGATTATGAGATAATAATAACATTAATTCTTTAGAAGCAGTAAATGCACCAATTGGCATGCCACCACCCATACCTTTACCTATAGCTAAAACATCTGGTGAAATATCATAATGTTCAAAACCAAATAACTTTCCAGTTCGTCCAAAACCTGGTTGTATTTCGTCTAAAATTAATAAAGCACCTACTTCAATACAACGATTTTTTACTCTTTTTAAATAACCATTTTTTGGCATTATAAAACCCGCTCCTCCTTGTATGGTTTCTAAAACAACTCCTGCAGTTTTAGATGTAATTTTTAAAATATCTTCCTCATTATTGAATTCAATGGAGTTGCAATCTGGTACTAATGGTCCAAATATTTCTTTTTTTTCTTCAGCCCCCATAAGACTTAAAGCTCCCATGGTATTCCCATGATATGCATTTTTTGCATAGAGAATCTCTTTTCTACCGGTAGCTCTTCTAGCTAATTTTATGGAACCTTCAATTGCTTCGGTTCCACTATTTGTTAAATAGGTAGTTGTTAAATTATCGGGTAAATATTTAGAAAGAAGCTTGGTGAGTTCGACTGCTGGTTCTTGAATAAATTCCCCATACACCATTACATGGAGGTATTTATCTAACTGGTCCTTAACTGCTGAAATTACTTTTGGATGACAATGCCCTAAGCTACAAGCGGATACGCCTGCTATAAAATCTAGGTATTCTTTGCCATTTATATCATAAATATAGCTTCCTTTCGCATGAGAAACTTCTAATGCTAATGGGTGAGGAGTGGTTTGAGTTTGGTATTTATAGAAATCGTTTTTCATCAATTTCATTGTTTAGATTGTTTTCTTTCCTTTAACGTTCCTTTTTCTTTATTAACTCGCTTATTTTTAAAATGCTCTGGAGAGAGTTTTGAAGCTTCTGGTATTTGAAGTTCGTCTTCTGAGTTTTCATCAAAAAAATCATCTTCTACCTTAGGAAGCGGAATCCCTTTTATTTTGGGTAAGATAGGAGCTGGTTTCCCTCTAAATATATCGTTTACAATAAATAGTCGCTCATCGCCATACCAATTAAAACCTGGCAGAATTCTTGCGTTTTCAGGAAATTGAGAAGGAGGATACAATTTTCCATTCACTTTTTTATTAAATCGAATGCCTCTTATTTGTTGATTTTCTAGATGCATTTGAATAGAGCTACTTGTGGTGTTGTTAATTCCTAATAACTCTTGTTCTTCATTTCTAGAGAAGAATATTACTTGTGTATTTTTCTCAATATTTATAGTATCTAAATCATTGTTTGTAAACAATCCAATTAACCGTTCGCCTTTTACTTGATTGTATCCAGCACTATCTTTTTGAATGATAAATGCATTTTTAAAAACTTTTAAAGTGTCTAATTTACTAGTTTCAATATTCCGAAGTAAATGAATGGTATCACCGGTCATTTGGTTTTCACCAGTCCACATTATTGGATTTTGTAATAGTTTAGTGATTCCTGTTTTTTCATTTACATAAATAGAATCGCATTTCCCACTTGTAGGTTCTTCTCCTGGTAAACCTTTTTTAAAGAAACGAGCTTTATAATAACCTCTTAAAATACGATTATCTACTTTTCCAGTAATGCGTAAGGTATCGGCATGAACATAAATGGAATCATTTTCTCTAACCGTAATAGCTACTGCTCTTTTGGTAATAAAAACGGAATCTTTTTCTTTAAATACTTCTGCATAATGTCCTTTAATAAAACTATTGTTTAAGGTGTCTATTAAACGAATATTATTGGTTGCGGAAGCAAAGTTTTTATTTCTGTCAAAATAGATACTATCTCCATACATGGTTCTGTTTTCATAATCAACTCTTGAGTTTTTTACAAAATATCCAATGTCATTTCTAGTGTTATAGTATCCTCTCTCACAATAAACGATACTGGATTCACCTTCTATAGTAGATTTGCCGTATAAATAGGCAATTCCAGATTCTGAATAGAAATCTAATTGTTCAGAATTTATGGTGTACTTTGGGTTTTTGATAACAACATTTGATAAGAACTGGTATTTCTTTGATTCTGCAAAGTACCTTCCAACGTTGCTGGTTAAGGTACTTGCAGTATCCTTAACGGTGCCTCCACTTCTATAAAACGCTTGTTGTTTAATACGGTCAAAATATAAGGTGTCTGTTTTTAAGGAAGTTTTAGAGTCGTTAAAAGCAACATCTCCACTTGCAAATGCAAATTGAGTATTACCGTTATACTCCCCGTATTTACTTTTCATGGAAACGGTATCTCCTTGCGAAATTTTTACAGAACCATACGCTTTTACGAAATTGTCTTTTGTGTAAACATAAGCTTGATCGCACCACATTTCTACTCCTTCATGAACAATGTAAACTTGACCTAAATTATCACGAGTATAAATTACGGCGTCAGGGAATTCAGGTTTTTTTTCTAAATAACCAGATTTAACAGTTACCTGTGTTTTTTTCTCAGGAGTACTTTCTTCTTCTTGTGCAATTAAATTGCATCCGAAGAAAATAAATAAAAGTAAAAAAATGTAATTGTCAAGTTTCAAATAAAAATTCCTTTGTATATTGAATTAACGAAGATACTAACGAATTGGTATTACCTATGAATAGTTTGTTTTCTATCTGGACCAACCGATACTACCTTAATAGGGATTTCTAATTCCTTTTCAAGAAAATCAATGTATTCATTTAACTCAGATGGTAATTGACTAGCATCTGTCATTTTTGTTAAATCTTCTTTCCAACATTTAAATGTTGTATAAATTGGAGCTACATTTTCTTCTTCAATATTATAAGGTAGGTGAGTGATAGTTTCTCCTTTGTAGTTATAAGCAGTACAAATTTTAAGGTTTTTAAATCCACTTAATACATCACTTTTCATCATCATTAGCTGTGTTACCCCGTTTATTTCACAAGTGTATTTTAGGGCTACTAAATCTAACCAACCACAACGTCTTGCTCTTCCTGTAACAGCACCAAATTCGCGACCTACTTTAGCCATCTCTTCACCTACTTTATCAAATAATTCAGTAGGGAAAGGTCCAGAACCTACTCTAGTTGTGTATGCTTTAAAAATCCCAAACACTTCTTTAATTTTGCTAGGAGCTACTCCTAGTCCTGTGCAGGCACCTGCAGCAGTTGTATTTGAAGAGGTTACAAATGGATATGTTCCAAAATCAATATCTAATAAGGAACCTTGAGCTCCTTCAGCTAATATTGTTTTACCAGATTTCATTGCTTGATTCAAATACTCTTCACTATCAATAAAAGTTAACTCTTTCAATTTCTTGATAGCATCAAAAAATTCAACTTCCATTTCATCTAAATCATATTGAATTTCTACATCATAGAAATTAATCATAGCTACATGCTTGTCTGCTAAGGCTCTATACTTTTGCTTAAATGTTTTAAGTTCTAAATCTCCAACTCGAATACCATTTCTCCCGGTTTTGTCCATATAAGTTGGTCCAATGCCTTTTAAAGTAGATCCGATTTTCGCTTTACCTTTTGAAGCTTCTGAAGCTGCATCTAACAATCGATGCGTTGGTAAAATTAAATGTGCTTTTCTAGAAATGATTAGTGTTGAAATATAATCGATATTATAAGGATCTAATCCTTCTAATTCTTTTACAAAAACAACTGGATCTATAACCACACCGTTTCCAATTACATTCATAGATTCTTTATGAAATATACCAGAAGGAATCGTTCTTAATACGTGTTTTATACCATCAAATTCTAAGGTGTGTCCTGCATTTGGACCTCCTTGAAATCGTGCTATAATATTGTAATCTCTAGTAAGGACATCTACAATTTTCCCTTTTCCTTCATCGCCCCATTGTAAGCCAAGTAATAAATCTACTGCCATAAGTTATGCTTTTTCCTGTTCTGAATCAGGAGTTTTTTTATTTCCGTAAAAATAAAGTGAATGATTAATTATTTCAACATTAAAAACTTCTTCGATGGTTTTTTTTATAGCTTGGATTCTAGGATCACAAAACTCTATAACTTCCCCATTAGATAAAATAATATGATCGTGTTGTTTATCAAAATAACATTTTTCATAATGTGCTTGATTTTTACCAAACTGATGCTTGCGAACCAAACCACAATCCAAGAGTAATTCTATGGTATTATAAAGAGTAGCTCTACTGACTCGATAATTTTTATTTTTCATGTTTATGTATAATGATTCTATATCGAAATGATCATTATGGTCATAAACTTCTTGAAGTATCGCGTAACGTTCAGGTGTTTTTCTATGCCCTTTTTCTTCTAAAAAAGCTGTAAAAACATTCTTAACTATTCCTTGATTATTTGGATTTATCTTAGCGTTCATATTGCAACAAAAATACTCATTTATACTCTGGTAACTTTATCGATACCATTAATTTTTTTAATGTTTTTCACAAGGTTATCAAGAATGGTGATATTTTTTACAACGACTATAATATTTCCGTTAAAAACACCATCATCACTCTCAAAATGTACACTTATCATGTTGATGTTGTGAGTATTTGAAATAATTTTCGTCACTTCATTTACCAGTCCAACGGTGTCAATTCCAGAAATTAATAATTCTGTTTTAAAATCACTTTGAGTAGAGTCTATCCACTTTGCAGTAATAATACGATAACTAAAATTGCTTTGTAGTTGAAGTGAATTTGGACAATTTTTTTTATGAACCTTAATGCCATCAGCAACTGTTATAAATCCAAATACTTTATCACCAGGAATTGGGTTACAACAAACTGCGATTTTATAATCTAATTTATCATCATCTTTACCAAATACAAGTTGATCGTATTTTGCAGTAATTTCTTCTTTATCTATATCTTCTGGTTTACTAGGCTTTCGAAGCTTGTTTTTAAAGAAGCTTACAAACATATTGTTTCTTGATGCTGCAAACTCTTTTAGTTTTTTATTATCGATAATACCAATACCAACTCTGTAAAATAGATCGAGGCTTGTTTTAATTTTAAAATAAACGACTAATTGATTGATCGTGTTTTCGTCTAATGTGATTTTAAGAGATTTTAATTTTCTTGCCAAAATTACTTTTCCATCTTTTGCAATTTGTTTCTCTTCTTCTTTTAATGAAGATTTTATTTTTGAAATAGCTCTGCCTGAAGTTGCATAATCCAACCAATTTGAATTTGGCTTTGCTTTTTCTGATGTAATAACCTCTACTTGATCTCCACTTTTTAATTGATGACTTAATGGAACTAATTTGCCATTAACTCTTGTTCCTCTGGTGTGTAGCCCTATTTCGGTATGTATGTTAAATGCGAAATCTAAAGCAGTAGAACCTTTAGATAGAGAGTATAAATCACCCATTGGTGAGAAAACAAAGATCTCCTTGGCATATAGATTTAATTTAAACTCTTCAACAAAATCTAATGCACTAATGTCTGAATTACCAAGTGTTTCTTGTAATTTATTGAGCCAAACGTCTAATTCAACATCACCTTTTTCTTTGTTTTTATATTTATAATGAGCCGCAAATCCTTTTTCAGCGATCTCATTCATTCGTTCCGATCTAATTTGTACTTCAACCCATCTACCTTTTGGTCCCATTACTGTAATATGAAGCGCTTCATAACCTGTCGACTTTGGAGATGATATCCAATCTCTCAATCGAGTTGGATTGGGACGAAAATGATCGGTAACAATTGAATAAATTTTCCAAGCCAGAAATTTTTCGTTATCTTCATCTCCTTTGTAAACAATTCGCACCGCAAATTTGTCATATACTTCATCAAATGAAACATTTTGAACCATCATTTTTCTTCTAATTGAAAAAATTGATTTTGGTCTTCCTTTTATTTCATATGCTAAGCTTTCTTTATCAAGAGAATCTTTAATAATACTTGTAAAAGTATTAATGTAGGCGTCTTGCTGTTCATTACTTTCCTTAATTTTACTGAATATATCGTTGTATACTTCCGGTTCGGTATATTTTAAACTTAAATCTTCAAGCTCGGTTTTTATATTATACATGCCAATACGGTGAGCTAATGGTGCATATATATATAAAGTTTCTGAAGCTATTTTTACTTGTTTATGAGGAGGCATAGCACCCATGGTTTGCATATTGTGCAAACGGTCTGCAATTTTTATAATGATTACTCGAATATCTTCATTTAAAGTAAGTAACATTTTACGGAAATTTTCCGCTTGAAGTGAAATGTCTTTATCTGAAGAAAGATGCGATATTTTTGTAAGTCCATCAACGATTCTAGCTACTGCTTCTCCAAACATCTGTTCGATATCAGCTAATGTATAATCAGTATCTTCTACAACATCATGAAGTAATGCTGCTGCTATTGAAGTGGAATCCAAACCAATTTCTGAAGCGACGATTTTTGCAACTGCTATGGGATGAAAAATATAGGCTTCACCAGATTTTCTGCGTTGCTCTTTGTGGGCATCAACAGCAATATCAAAAGCACTACGAATCAGTTTCTTATCTTCTTTGGTAAGCGTTCTATAACTGATTTTAAGCAATTTTTTGTATTGCTTCGCAATTTCTTTATTCTCTATTTCTATAGCCTCTTCTGTCATATATTAAAAATACATAAATGATTGTAATAAACAGTAAAATACATATTTATTTATCTGTATTTTTTTATAGTTGAAATAGATTAAAAAATCTTGAACAAAACCCAGGTATTATTTTATCATATTATGGTAGCGTTGTAATAAAGTTGGATGAGAGTAATGTGCAAAAACATAAGCTGGATGTGGAGTAAGATTGCTTAGACTGTTTTTAGATAATTTTTTTAATCCAGAAATTAATGGAGCTGCTTTAAAAGTGTTTTTTGCATAATCATCAGCTTGATATTCAAATTTTCTTGAAATGTAATTCATAACCAATCCGGTAAGCTCAGAAATTGGACTGTATAAAATTCCAAATGCTATTAATCCAATATGAAATGATGGAATGGTTACATTTAACGCTTGAGATAATACAGGACTACCAACAAATAATGAGAGTAACCAAAATGTAAGTCCCATTGTTAAAATACTTGCAATTAAATTGAAAACGATGTGCTTCCTTTTATAATGTCCTACTTCGTGAGCGAGTACTGCTACAATTTCATCTTCTTCTAAATCATTGATTAACGTATCATAAAGCGTTACTCTTTTTTCACTTCCAAATCCTGAAAAATAAGCATTGGCTTTTGTACTTCTTTTTGAGCCGTCAATAACAAATATTTTATCCAACGTAAAACCGACTTTTTGAGCATAATTTTCAATTTTCGTTTTTAAGGTGCCTTCATCAAGAGGTGTTTGTTTATTAAAAAGTGGCACGATTAACCGTGCGTAAAACATATTCATAAAAAAGGCAAATGCTGCAACCATTCCCCAGGCATATAACCAAAAATTACTTCCTGTAGATTCATAAAACCAAATAATTACAGATAACATTAAACCTCCTAAAAGAGCAGACATCGCCCACCCTTTAACCTTATCTAGAAAAAATGTTTTTATAGTAGTTTTATTGAAACCAAACTTTTCTTCGATTACAAAAGTGTGAAAATAACTAAATGGTGTACTTAAAATATCACTTGCAAACATGATACCTCCAAAAAAGATAAGTGCAATAATAATATTATTATTTGAAAAAGTTCGTGCCCATTGATCTACAAAAGCAAAACCATCTAAAAAGAAAAAAGCCAATGTTACAATCAATGATATTAATGAAGTGATCGAACTAAACCGATCATTTACTTTTTTATAATTCTGTGATTTTTGATATTCTTCTAGGTCATAGACATCACTTAATTCAATTGGAATAGGATCGTTGTAATGTCTAGCATTCAAAGTGTCTAAAATTTTATCAATAATGAAACTTATTATTAATATAGCTATGATAATATAAAATAGGGTAGTGGATGTCATTTGAATTGTTCTAACTTTTAAAGGTATAAATTGAGTTTAATAAGTTCATTATTTAAAATTCCGTTGTCTTTTTACTTCAAATAAAAGTATTCCAGCTGCCACCGAAACGTTCATCGAATCAATTTCGCCTTGCATAGGAATATGAATGTTTTTCTTGCTTTTATCTCTCCATTGTTGTGACAATCCAGTAGATTCAGTTCCAACTACTATTGCTGTACTCTCTTTAAAATCGCACGTATAATAAGGTTCGGATTCTTGTAAAATCGCACTATAAATAGAAATGTTATTATTATTTAAAAGGCTTATAATCTCTGGAGTAGTTCCCATCGCAATTGTATTGGTGAAAACACATCCAACACTACTTCTAATAATATTTGGATTGTATAAATCTGTTTTTGGGTTTGCAATAATAACGGCATCAACATTTGCAGCGTCAGCAGTTCTTAATATAGCACCAATATTACCTGGTTTTTCGGGAGCTTCCGTAACTAAAATTAGTTGATGGTGATCTTTTAATTTTAAATTACTAATGGCTAAGTCTTTAGATTCAGAAATTGCAATGATTCCTTCGGTAGAAGTTCTGTAGGCAATTTTTTTATAAACCTCAAAAGAGATTTCAATAAGATTGTTAACGTCTGTGTTTAATAAGTTTGATACTTCGTTTTCTGAAATAATCTCGGTACAAAAAAGTAGGGTATCCATTTTATAACCACCTTTTATAGCTAATTCTATTTCGCGTTTTCCTTCAATAATAAACAAACCACTTTTCTTTCGTTCCTTAGATTTCTCTTGAAGCAGCAAAACTTTTTTTATAAGTGGATTTTGAAAGCTTGAAATATTTTTTAACATAGCGCAAATATAGCTATTTTGGAGAATTTTAAGTTTTATTAAATAGTAATTATTTGTTCGACTAACCCTTTTACAAAGGTTATAGCCAACCAATTATCAAATTTATTAGAAATTTGATAACGTAATTAATACTGGTGTTTTTGATCTTATAATTAACACTCCTATAGTTTTAGCAGATAAAGACCCATTGATTTATGAAGTTGAGCAAAAGCTTCGAAGAAATTACAAACATCAGAAACAAAATGAATACTCTTCTTTCTTAAAACTATAGATTTAAAATCATAGTGATTTACTTCTTGCTATATTTTTTAGAATATCGTTTCCAAAGTTTAGTTTGATGGGTTTCTAAAGATATATTTCTACCATCAATAAAAGCATGACTTAAAATGTTAGTTCGCATATCTAAAGCGTCCCCTTCACAAATAAATAAAGTAGCACTTTTACCTGTTTCTAATGTTCCATAAGAATTGTCGATTCCTAAAATTTTGGCAGGATTTTCTGTAATTAATTGCAATGCTTTTTCTTTACTTAAACCTTGCGCAGCAACCTGACCTGCATAAAAAGGTAGGTTTCTAGTATTCATTCTTTCCATTTGTCCACTAGTTTGTAAAGCGACTAAAACTCCATCTTCAACTAATAATTTAGCTAATTTATAAGGTAAATCATAATCGTCATCATCATTCTCTGGAGTGGTATGTACTCTTTGAATTAAAACTGATACCTCATTCTTTTTAAGGAAATCACTTATCTTATAAGCTTCATAAGCACCTACCACAACAACATTATTTATTCCATTATTTTTAAGAGTAGTCACCGCATCAATCATTTCTTTTTCTCCATGTGCGTGCACAAACATTTTTTGCTTACCATTAAATAGTCCCTGCATTGCTTTATATGATTCATTGATAGTTTTAGGAGTTGACTTTCCATAAGTTTTACTATTTAAAATAAAGTTCTTAATGCTTTCAATTTCTCCTTGGTATTTTTTGTTGGGCTTAGATGCGCTAGATTCTCCTAACCACCATCTTCCTTGAGCATAACTATTTGGCCAATTTATATGAATCCCATCATCTTCTTTAACTGCTGCATCTTCCCAGTTCCAAGCATCTAGTTGTACAATCGAAGAAGTACCTGAAATAGTTCCCCCTCTAGGAGTAATTTGTGCAATTAATATACCATTTGGTCGCAATGATTCAACCACCTTACTTTCTGCATTATAAGCAATTAAAGATCTCACATTGGGTATAAATTCGCCTAATTCATCTTTATCTCTTGTTTGTCTAACCGCATCAATTTCCACCAAACCTAAAGTAGTATTAGCAGCAATAAAACCAGGGTATACGTGTTTTCCAGTGGCGTCGATAATAGTTCCTCTCAACGCTATTTTTGAGGTAGTAGCATCTACAACAGCTACTAATATTCCATTTTCAAAGGTGATGATACTATTTTCTATAACGGTGCCATTACCAATATGAGCAGTAGCTCCAGATATAGTGATGGTTTTATTTTGAATAGGAGCAGGTGTTTGTTGTGCAAAAACAACCAAACTAAAGCTCATGATTAATAGTGTTATTGTATTTTTAAATGTTTTCATAATAGAATGATTTCTTTAATTTGAATTATAAACTTTCACATGTTAAATGTCTCTTCTTTTTCTTCATAGGAGTTTTCTTTTTTCCTCCACTGTTTTTCTCATTTCGCATTAAGTTAACAAGTTTATTTTTTTCTTCCTGAATTTTTTTACGTTGAAGTTTATCTGTTTCCATATCAAAGTAAACCGCTCCTTCAATTAATGTTTTTTCAGCCTTAGCGTATACTGATAAAGGATGATTACTCCACAATACTAAATCTGCATCCTTACCCACTTTTATGCTTCCTACTTTATCATCTAAGTGTAATAGTTTTGCAGGATTTAAAGTGACCATTTTCCAAGCATCTTCTTCAGACATCCCACCGTATTTAACAGATTTTGCTGCTTCTTGGTTTAATCTTCTAGACATTTCTGCATCGTCACTATTAATCGCTACGGTAACTCCTGCATTGGCCATAATTGAAGCGTTATAAGGTATGGCATCATTTACTTCGTATTTATATGCCCACCAATCACTAAAAGTTGATCCCCCAACTCCGTGTTCTTTCATTTTGTCGGCGACTTTATAGCCTTCTAATATGTGTGTAAATGTATTAATTCTAAAATCGAACCGTTCAGCAACTTTCATCAACATATTGATTTCACTTTGCACGTATGAATGACAAGAAATAAAACGTTCCTTATTTAAAATCTCTACTAAGACTTCCATTTCTTCATCGTAACGATATACATTTCCACTTTTCTTTTTAGCTTCATATTCTTGAGCTCTTGTAAAATAATTAATATACAATTGTTCTACTCCCATTCTTGTTTGTGGAAAACGATTGAAGCTTTGCCAATTGGATTGTTTTACGTTTTCACCCAATGCAAATTTTATAAATTTCGGAGCGTCTTTATAAAGAAGTCCTTGTGCATCTGCACCCCATCTAGGCTTTATAATAGCAGATTGACCTCCTATAGCATTGGCAGAACCATGTAAAATTTGTATGGTGGTAACTCCTCCAGCTAAATTCCGATAGATATTTATATCCTCAGGATCTAAAACATCTTCTATGCTTACTTCGGCAGAAGAATTTTGACCTCCTTCATTGATGCTAGATGCTGCAATATGTGAATGCTCATCAATTACTCCAGAAGTTAAATGTTTTCCTGTTGCATTAACAATTAGTGCATTTCCAGTAGATAAATTAATTCCAATTTTTTCAATTTTACCATTTTTAACTAAAACATCTGTTTCCTTTAAAATTCCACCCTCTTCATTGGTCCAAACCGTTGCATTTTTAAAAAGAATGGTTTGTTGTTTTGGAACTTCAGAAAAACCATACCCTACATTTGGATAGGTAAGAGGTACTATTTCAATTTCTTGTTCATCCTCTTTTTTAATTTCTTTTTTATCTTTCTTTTCTTCAAAAGCTTTTTGTTTTATGGCAGTAAAAGCAGTCTCTTTTCCACTTGGTGAAATTAATAGTCCTGAAAAATCAGCATTATTTTTTTCAATAAGAGCGGTAGTATTATAAACACCTTTAGTCTCTTTATCTGTAATCATAAGAGTAACCCAATTGTCTTTATAATTTAATTTTGAAGCATATACTAAAGTGTCAACTTTTACTTCAGATTTTAATTTGTCCATTTTACCAGAAATCGAAATATCGAATTTTTTTCCAGCTGTTAAAATCGCATAATCTCCACGTATATCTTTTTGGTTTAAAGAATTGATCACATTTTTATTTCCTTGAACCCAGTTTTCATAAAGGATTGTTTCTTCTTCAAAAAGTTCGCCAGAGGTAATTAAAAAGTTAGCGTACCGTCCATTTTTTAAAGTTCCTACTTTATCGCTTTGACCAAGCATTGCTGCTGGTACTGTAGTTAAAGATTCCAATGCTTTGGTTTTATCATAACCATATTTAATAGCTTTTTTTAGATTGGTATGGAACTCAGAGACTTTTTTTAATTTAAAAGTAGTTAGCGCAAATTCAATATTATTATCAGCCAATACTTTTAAATTAGTAGGTGCTTGATTCCAGTCACGCATTTCTTCGATAGTCAGGTGCTTTAATGAATAAGGATCACTCACATCATAAGCTTCCGGAAAATTTATAGGTATAATATATTTTGCTTGAGTAGCTTTGATACTCTCGATAGTTTCATACTCATTACCTCCTCCAACAATGGTATAATTAAGGTTGAATTGATCACTAATATCATCTGCATTAATGTCTTTTCTTTTATCTCCACTTTCAATAAATGAGGGTAATTTTTTACTTGCGTTGAAAGCCTCCAATGATAAGTCTTTATTGGTTGCATTTCCTGCTGCATACCATTTAGCATCGTGTTGAAACTGTTTTAATAAAGCTATAGATCCCATATGTGAAGAAGGGTAAGATTGTCTACTTGCTTGCGATTTTTTAAAAGAAAAGTATTGACCGGAAATGTCATTGATGATTCTTTCTGAATTAGTACCCTCATCATTTAACGTTACTAAGACCCCCGTTCCTCGAGCAATCCCATCCATAATATGTGAGTTTACAACTCCAAACCCAGCTTTTCTTAGTTCATCTGCTTTTTTACTAGCATACTTAAATTTGTCGATGGCCTTATTTTCGGGCTTGATGTGATCGTTCCAATAAAACCCCTCTCGTTTAGTTTCATATTGAGGAGATCGTTCTCTTTTTGCCTTTTCAGGTTTCGATACTCCAAAACCAGAATACAGATCGATAAAGGAAGGGTAAATGTATTTTCCATTTAAATCGATAATAATAGCATTTTCAGGGATGGTTAATGATTTACCACTTGCTATTACTTTTCCATCTTGTATTAATAAGGTACCGTTTTTTATTACTTCATTTGGAGTAATAAAAATTACAGCATTTGTAAAAGCTGTATAGTTATTGTTTTCTTGTTTTAGTCTAGTATTGGTTGGAAAATAATCTTGAGCAATTAAATTTGTTACACTTAATAAGATTAAGCATAGAAGGACTGTTTTTTTCATGAGTTAGTTTATTAACAATAATTTTTAAAAATACAAATACTGTAGGATTAAAAATTAATATTCAGGATTTTAACACTAATAGAATTTAAAAGGGTTGGTCTTCGTAATAATTAATAATTAAAGCTACCATATAGCTATAACTTTTAATTCCGTTGGATTGATTATTGGCTTTTAAAAATTGATCCCAAAATAATTTTGAAACCACTTCAAAAGGGTTCTCATAACTTTTCCAGAAATCGCGCATTTCTTTGTAGCTTTTTAAAATACCGGGATTAATGGTTTTCAATAATTCACGATAAGTGTCTAAATCTCGTCTGGCGATTTCATTTACACAATAACGCAGTGCAAAAATGTAACCTGTATATTGAATAAATTCATCTTCATTATTTATAGTCGCAAGCGCTGCTATAAAATTTGCTTCATTCTCTGCGGCATAACCTAATTGATGAGCTTGCTCGTGACAACTTACCACAGGAAATTTATGCAGTTTAATAAGTCCATTTACTTGTGCTTCGCCCGTAAAAGGATTGTAATAACCACTATAACCCATATATGTTAATCCCAAACTCCAGGTGCTTTTTTTTAAGCTTAATGGATTATAGTTAAGGTTGGGATGTTTTTTAGCAAGGTTTTGATAACCATTTAAAGTTTTTTTAAATATTTGTTTATGATCATAGGGAGATTCGATTTGTATGGTATCGTGAAAGTCTAATTGACGGTGCATTTCATTCGATTTTTTAATCAATCGTTTGGTGGTAGCAATTAATTTTTCCGTATTGTAATCGGTGCCTAATGAAAGAGTTTGATGTAATGGAACGCGATAATAATTTAATCCCCAGAGAAGATTAAATACTAGGTACACAATTGATAAAGTTGAAAACACATCTAAAATAAAATATTTAGTATCTGTTTTTATTCGTTTTATGTTTTTATAAAACCATCGAATCAATAATAAGATTAAAAAGAAATAAAATAGATCACCTATTGAAAAAGGAATCCATCCAAAAATATACCTAGAAATTTTTGAAATAACAGGGAATATTCCAGTGCTATAGAAAGATTCTATAAATTCAGGAACGTTTTTTAAAAGTTGCAAAACTAAAATCTGAATAGGGAGTAGGGCTACTAAAATTAGTTTTGTCTTTTTTTGCATAAATCAAACTTACAAATAATTCTTTTTATAATTTTTCCTCGTGGAAGTAAATCGTAATTTTGCATGAAATTTTTAAATAAAACCTAATACCATGAATGAAGCCATTAGAAATTTAGAGCCAAATAGACTTTGGAATAATTTTGCAGATTTAAACGCAGTACCTCGTGCTTCCAGAAAGGAAGAGGAAGTGATTGAGTTTATGAAGAATTTCGGAAAGAATTTAGGTTTAGAAACTTTTGAAGATGATGTGCGAAATGTAATTATTCGTAAACCTGCAACACCCGGAATGGAAAACCGTAAAGGGATTGTAATGCAGTCTCATCTCGATATGGTACATCAAAAAAACAATGATACCGATTTTGATTTCGCAACACAAGGAATCGAAATGTATGTGGATGGTGATTGGGTTCGTGCAAATGGAACCACCTTAGGAGCCGATAATGGTTTGGGAGTAGCAACGATTATGGCAATTTTAGAAAGCAACGATATTTCACATCCAACAATTGATGCTTTGTTTACGATTGATGAAGAAACAGGAATGACTGGTGCTATAGGATTAAAAGGCGGGATTTTACAAGGAGAAATCTTATTAAATTTAGATACCGAAGAAGATGATGAAATAGGAGTGGGTTGTGCTGGTGGAGTAGATGTTACTGCATCTAAAAAATATACTCCAATGACAAGTGCTGCCAATGCAAATGCTTATAAAATCACAATTAAAGGCTTACAAGGTGGGCATAGTGGAATGGAAATTCAATTAGGATTGGGGAATGCTAATAAAATGATGAACCGTATTTTAACTGAAGTGAAAGGTAATTGTTCATTATCAAATTTATTAGGTGGAAGCTTGCGTAATGCAATTCCAAGAGAAAGTAACGCAGTTGTGGTCGTTGATAGTAATAACGAAACTGATTTTCTTGCTGGTTTTGAAATAATGAAAAATGAAATTAAAAATGAATTTTATCACATAGAATCAGATATCATAATTACGACTGAAAAAGTAGCATTACCAGAAACGGTATTGAGTGCCGAAGACCAAGATAAATTTTATAAAGCTGTTTATGCGGCTCATAATGGTGTTTTTAGAATGAGTCCTGACATAAAAGACTTGGTAGAAACTTCTAATAATATTGCAAAAATAACAGTGAATAATGGTTCCATTACTATAGAATGTCTTACCCGTTCGTCGGTAGATTCTTCTAAAGATAATATGGTGAATACTTTAACTGCAGTATTTGAATTGGCTGGATTTACAGTCAGCTTATCTGGTGATTATCCAGGTTGGGCACCAAATATGGATTCTGCTATCTTAAAAGTACTAGATGCTTTATATGAAAAAATGAATGGTGAAAAAGCAAATGTAGCAGCTTGTCACGCAGGATTGGAATGTGGTATTCTAGGGACTAACTATCCAGGAATGGATATGATTTCTTTTGGACCAACTATTAAAGGAGCGCACTCTCCAGATGAAAGAGCTTGTATTTCATCTACACAAAAGTTTTGGAAATTTGTGGTAGAAATATTAAAAGAGATTCCGGTTAAGTAATATTATAATTGTTTTTTTAAAGTCTATTTTAATAATACTAAAAAAGGTAGCTAAGAATTAATTCTTAACTACCTTTTTTAGTATTTGCTGTGTGTAGTTTAAACACTGCTTATAAAGAATAGAAATTTATAACCTCAACTTATCTCAAAGCAAAGCGATCAGCGTTCATTACTTTTACCCAAGCATTTATAAAATCTCTAATAAACTTTTCTTTATTATCATCTTGAGCATAAAACTCAGCGTATGAACGTAGTATTGAGTTAGAACCAAATATTAAATCCACTCTGGTAGCAGTCCATTTGGTTTCGCCAGTTTTACGATTAACTATGTGGTATAAATTTTCATTTATAGGTTTCCAAGAATAGTTCATGTCTGTAAGGTTAATAAAGAAGTCATTACTCAAAGTCCCTACATTGTCTGTAAATACGCCGTGTTTTGTAGTACCATAATTAGTTCCCAAGACACGCATTCCTCCTACTAAAGCTGTCATTTCAGGTGCGGTCAATCCCATAAGTTGAGTCCTATCCAATAAGAGTTCCTCTGGTTGAACTATATAATCTTTTTTCAGCCAGTTTCTGTATCCATCATGAATCGGTTCCAATACATCAAAGGATTCAGCATCTGTCATAGCTTCCAATGCATCACCTCGCCCTGGACTAAAAGGAACGTTAATATTTATTCCCCCTTCATAAGCAGCTTTTTCAATAGCAGCACTTCCTCCAAGTACGATCAAATCTGCAATACTTACTTTTTTATCTAAACTAGACTGAATTTCGGTGAGTTTATTCAGTACATTCTTTAGGCGTTTAGGTTCATTGCCTTCCCAGTCTTTTTGAGGTTCCAAACTAATTCTTGCTCCATTTGCTCCTCCTCTGTAATCTGAGCCTCTAAATGTTCTTGCGCTGTCCCATGCCGTATTGATCAATTCCGTTTTGGATAAACCACAATTCAATAGTTTCTTTTTTAAATCATCTATTTCAGCATCGTTTAAGGTGAAGTTTGCCTTTGGGACTGGGTCTTGCCAGATCAGTTCTTCTTTTGGTGAATCAGAGCCTAGATAACGAGACGTCGGACCTAAATCACGATGTGTTAATTTAAACCAAGCTTTTGCAAATACTTGAGCAAAGTATTCAGGGTCATTATAGAAACGTTCTGAGATTTTTCGATATTCGGGATCCATTTTCATTGCCATATCCGCATCAGTCATTATCGGATTCTGCCGTTTGCCAGGAATATGAGCATCTATTGGTCTGTCTTCTTCTTTAATATCGGTAGGTTCCCATTGCCAAGCACCTGCTGGACTCTTTTGAAGTTCCCAGTTATAATTCAATAATAGATGAAAGTAGGTATAATTCCACCTATCTGGTGTACTTGTCCAAGCACCTTCTAATCCACTACTAACTGTATCCTCTGCATAACCTTTTCCATTTGGATTCATCCATCCAAAGCCTTGGTTGTTGATGTCGGCACCTTCAGGTTTAGGACCCAAAATACTTGCATCTCCATTTCCGTGTGCTTTTCCAACGGTATGACCACCAGCGGTTAACGCTACTGTCTCTTCGTCATTCATAGCCATACGCTTAAAAGTGGTACGTACATCTTGGGCTGTTCTTAAGGGATCCGGCTGTCCATCAACTCCTTCAGGGTTCACATAGATCAATCCCATCTGAACAGCAGCGAGCGGGTTTTCTAGCGATTCACTATCACCTTCGCTACCATATCTGTCTTTAGTTAGCCATTCCTTTTCTGTGCCCCAGTAAATATCTTGCTCTGGATGCCAGATATCTTCACGCCCACCTGCAAATCCAAAAGTTTTGAATCCCATGGATTCGTAGGCCATATTACCGGCAAGAATTATCAGGTCTGCCCAGGAAATCTTGTTTCCATATTTTTTCTTTACTGGCCATAATAATCTCCGAGCTTTATCTAGGTTAACATTATCTGGCCAACTGTTTAGTGGAGCAAATCGCTGATTTCCAGTGTTACTTCCACCTCGACCGTCAGCAACTCTGTAAGTTCCAGCTGAGTGCCATGCCATACGAATCATTAAACCTCCATAGTGACCCCAGTCTGCAGGCCACCATTCTTGACTATCTGTCATTAATGCTTTTAAATCATTTTTAAGGGCTTCGAGATCTAGTTTTTTGAACTCTTTTGCATAGTTGAAATTCTCCCCCAAGGGATTGGTTTTGGTGTCGTGCTGATGTAAAATATCTAAATTTAAAGCCTTTGGCCACCAATCCATAACATTATTTTGTTTTTCGGTATTTGCTCCATGCATTACAGGACATTTTCCTTTTTTTGAATCGTTCATGATGTTGCTTTTTTTAAGGTTAATCCTATTTTGTTTGTTCGTTTTAACTTATTGACAATGAATTGATAAAAGTGTTTTTAATTGTCTTTATTATTAGTTAAACGAATATACTAATTATAAGTTTTCTTTTCAAATAAAAAAAAGCCTTGATTTCTATTTTTTATTAATATATATATATATTCAAAATATGATGAATGTTACATTTTAAATAAAATTGATAAAATAACTTTATGGAAGTTTAAAATAACAATTATGAGTTCAACAAGAATAAGCATCGCTTTTAATAAATCGGCATGCGAAATACCTGTTACTAAATTTTACTATAAAGAAACCCATTTTTATATCTGTTCATAGCATATTCCTATTTTAAAACAACCCTCAGGAATTAGAAGGTTTATTGAATGGAGCAGATAAATCGCAAGGAGGTTTAATATTAAGAACTCGCTAAATTTAATAATTGGCTTAATGGTAATGAAATGTGATAAATATTATTGTCTTCTTTTTTTTAATATATCTTCAATATCTTCAAATGTTTGACCTTTCATTTTTAGTAGGATTAAATAGTGATATAATAAATCTGCAGCTTCGTTTTTAAAAAGTTTATCATTGTTATCTTTAGCTTCAATCACTAATTCTATTGCTTCTTCGCCTACTTTCTGAGCTACTTTATTAATGCCTCTTTGGTACAATTTATTGGTGTATGAGTTTTTATCATTTTCATCAATACGTTGATTTATGGTAGCTTGTAAATCATATACATAACCTTTAGCAGTTTCTTTTTTAAAACATGATGTGGTACCCTTGTGACAAGAAGGCCCAGATGGATTGGCTTTAATAAGAATCGTATCATTATCACAATCGATTTGTATGTCTTTTACTTTTAAAATGTTTCCAGACGCTTCACCTTTTGTCCATAACCGATTTTTACTTCTACTAAAGAAGGTAACTATATTATCATTTTTTGTTTTCGTAAAAGCTTCCTTGTTCATATAGCCTAGCATCAATATTTGTAAGGTATTGTTGTCTTGGATAATTACTGGAACTAATCCGTTCCCTTTTGTAAAATTGATATTCATATTCTTATCGGAATTTTTTGTTTGTTTAAGTAATCTTTTAATTCAGGTATTGGTATTTCTCCATAATGAAATATACTTGCCGCTAATCCACCTGTTGCATCGGTTTTATTAAATACCTCTTTAAAGTGTTCCGAGCTTCCAGCACCACCTGATGCAATTACTGGAATATTAACTGTTTTTGAGACTTGATTGGTGATTTCTAAGGCAAAGCCAGTTTTAGTTCCATCATTATTCATAGATGTTAGTAAAATTTCTCCAGCTCCTAAGTGTTCAACTTGTTTTGCCCACTCTAATGTTTTTAGTGAAGTAATTGTTCTACCACCGTTAACAAACACTTTCCATTCTTCGTCTTGAAACTTAGTATCTATGGCAACTACTAAACACTGCTTTCCAAATTCTTGGGCTATTTCCTTAATTAGTTTTGGTCGCTTTACAGCAGATGAATTCACACTCACTTTATCTGCACCAGCTTTAATTAAATTGCTTACATCTTCAACTGAATTAACTCCACCACCAACGGTAAAAGGAATATTAATTTCCTTAGCAATAAGGGTCACTAATTCTATCAATGTTTTTCGATTTTCTAACGTGGCTGTTATGTCTAAAAAAACTAATTCGTCTGCACCTTGTTTTATATATTTCTTTGCCAATTCAATTGGGTCACCAGCATCTTGAATATCTATAAAATTGACTCCCTTTACGGTGCGTCCATTCTTAATGTCCAAACAAGGTATTATTCTCTTTTTTAGCATAGTTTTCCTAATTGTTTTAATGTTATTTTTCCTTCGTAAAAAGCTTTGCCAATGATAGCTGCTTCACATCCAATTTCTTTTAATAATACTAAGTCATTAATACAAGAAACTCCGCCACTAGCAATGAGTTTAATATTGGTTGTACTTAAAATTTCTTTGTACAATTCGTTTGAGGTTCCTTGCAACATTCCATCTTTTGCAATGTCTGTACATATCACGTAGGTTACTTTTTCTTTTTCATATTCAACAATAAAATCTACCACATCTATTTTAGAAGTTTCTAGCCAACCCGATGTAGCTATTTTTCTGTTGTTGCAATCTGCACCTAATATTATTCTGTCACTTCCGTATTGCTGAAGCCATCTTTTAAAAACATCCGGTTTTTTAACAGCAATGCTTCCTCCAGTAATCTGATTGGCTCCAGATTCAAAAGCAATTCGTAAGTCCTCATCAGATTTTAATCCTCCACCAAAATCTACATTAAGGTTGGTGTTACCACATATATTTTCTAGCACCTTATAATTGGCAATATGTTGCGCTTTGGCTCCATCTAAATCTACTAAATGTAGGTGTTGAATGCCATTGTCTTCAAATGCTTTCGCTATTTCTAGGGGATTTTCGCTATATATCTTTTTGGTGTTATAATCTCCCTTAGAAAGCCTTACACATTTACCTTCTATAATATCTATTGCTGGTATTATTCTCATAACTCTAAAAAATATTTAAGTATTTGTTCTCCAATTTTAGCAGATTTCTCAGGGTGAAATTGAGTAGCATAAAAATTATTTTTTTGCAATGCCGCACTAAATGGATTAATATAATTGCAAACAGCTACCGTATCCTTATTTAGTTCTGCATAATAACTGTGTACATAATAAACATCATCATTTTTATTAATTTTACTAAATAACGTTCCTTTAACATCTGCAAAGTTGTTCCAACCCATGTGAGGAACTTTTTCTGTAGGAGGAAACAGTTTCACATTGGTATCAAAAATATTTAAACAACTTGTGTTTCCTTCTTCAGTATGGTTGCACATTAATTGTAATCCTAAACAGATTCCTAAAAATGGCTGTGTTATCGATTTAATAACTTTATCCAATCCTCTATCAATTAAGTATTCCATAGCTGAACTTGCCTCACCGACTCCAGGAAAAATAACCTTTTCTGAATTTAAAATAATAGTGGGGTCATCAGTAATTATAGAATCATAACCTAATCGATTTAACGCATTCTGAACCGACTTTATATTTCCTGCATTGTATTTTATTATAGCGATCATAGGGTCCCTTTTGTACTTGGTATGTTGTAATTATTTGTTTTGCTTACTGCCATTTTTATGGCTTTAGCAAAAGCTTTAAAAATCGCTTCTATTTTGTGATGCTCGTTGTCTCCATCTGCTTTTATGTTGAGGTTACATTTAGCAGCATCACTAAACGATTTAAAAAAGTGCATAAACATTTCTGTAGGCATCGCTCCGACCATTTCACGATTAAATTGTGTTTCCCAAACTAACCAAGGTCTACCGCCAAAATCTAAAGCTACTTGAGCTAAGCAATCATCCATAGGTAATAAAAAACCATAACGTTCAATTCCTTTTTTACTGCCTAAAGCTTTTATAAATGCTTCACCCAAAGTAAGGGCTACGTCTTCTATAGTGTGATGCTCATCAATTTCTAAATCGCCTTTAACAATCACTTCCAAATCTAAGTCTCCATGCTTGGTAATTTGTTCTAACATATGATCAAAAAAATCAATCCCAGTATTTAGTTTAGACTGACCATTACCATCTAAGTTAATACTAACCTTGATGTCTGTTTCTTTAGTGGTTCTGATAACTGTTGCAGTTCTTGGAATTACTTTTAAGTACTGGTAAATATCTCTCCAATTTGATGTACTCAGCGCAGCATTTTCGTTGTGATTTCCAATAAAAATACCTTGAGCTTTAAGATTAGTAGCTAGTTCAATATCTGTAGCTCTATCTCCAATTACAAAAGAGTTAGCCATATCGTAATTGCCAAACAAATATTTGTTTAACAAGCCTGTTCTTGGTTTGCGAGTTGGAGCATTGTCTTCAGGGAAACTTTTATCAATTAGGATATCATTAAATACTATTCCTTCATTTTTAAATGATTGAATAATTTTATTTTGAACAGGCCAAAAAGTGTCTTCTGGAAAAGATTTTGTTCCCAATCCATCTTGATTGGTAACCATCACCAATTCATAATCTAATTCAGTAGCAATTTTTGAAAGCCATTGAAATACTCCAGGAAAATATTCTAGCTTCTCTAAGCTGTCTAATTGGTAATCTATAGGAGGTTCTATTACTAAAGTGCCGTCTCTATCTATAAATAATACTTTTTTCATGACATGTTTTTTAAAGCGTTGACCAATTTTTTATTTTCTTCTGAAGACCCCACCGATATCCTAAGACAGTTGGGAACTTGTTTATTTCTATTTCTGGTAATTATTTGTTTTTTAACCAATGAGGTATAAATAGCATTTGCATTATCCACTTCAATTAATAAGAAATTAGCATCGGAAGGATATATTTTCTTCACTACATCAATTTGTTGCAAAGCTTCTCTTAAAAGCTCTTTTTCAATAAGAATGTTTTTTAAATTATCTTGATAGGTACTTTTATTTTCAAGTGAATTTATAGCTGCTTTTTGATTCAACTTACTGATGTTGTAAGGAGGTTTTACTTTGTTGTAAAAATTGATTATTTTTTCATTCGCATAGGCCAATCCAACTCTTGCTGCTGCTAGCCCCCAAGCTTTGCTAAAAGTCTGGCTCACTATTAAATTGTTAAATTTATTAATAAGGTTGATTAGCGATTTACTATTTGAAAAATCAATATAAGCTTCATCTATAATGACTATTCCTTCAAAGTTGTTAAGTATATATTCGATGTCACTCTTATTCATTAAATTACCAGTAGGGTTGTTAGGCGAACAAATAAATAGTAGCTTAATGTTTTTATCAGATAAATAAGGTTTTACTTTTTCCAAATCAATTTGAAATTCTTTATTTAAAGAAAGAGTTATTAATTCTACATTATTGATAGCGGCAGATACTTCATACATACCATAAGTAGGAGCGAAAATAAGTGCCTTATCAACTTCAGGTTGACAGAATAATCTAAAAGCCAAATCTATCACCTCATCACTACCATTACCCACAAAAATATTTTTGTTGTTTACTTTATTTAACGCTGCTAACTTTTGTTTAAGCTCTTTTTGATAAGGATCTGGATACCTATTCAATTCTCCAAAAGGATTTTCATTTGCATCTAAATAGATTCCTTCTTTGCCGTTAAACTCATTTCTTGCACTTGAGTAAGGCTTTAATGCTAGAATGTTTGGACGAACTATATTTTCTATTTTAATCATTGTTAATCTCTTTTAACCGCAGGGTTACTGCATTTTTATGAGCCATTAATTCTTCAGCTTCAGCCATGATTTCTATGGATTTACCAATGTTTTTTATTCCTTCTTTGCTTAGTTTTTGAAAGGTTATTTTCTTTACAAAACTGTCTAAGGATACTCCGCTATAATTTTTAGCATAACCATTAGTAGGTAGTGTGTGATTAGTTCCGCTGGCATAATCACCGGCAGACTCACAACTATAATTACCTAAAAAAACAGATCCTGCATTGGTAATTTTGTCTACTAATTCATTCGCTTTTAAGGATGCAATGATTAAATGCTCAGGAGCGTATTGATTACTAAAGGATATACATTTATTTAAATCATTTAAAATAATTGCTTTGCTATTTACTAATGCTTTTAAAGCAATTTCTTTTCTAGGTAAAAGTGCTACTTGTATATTAACTTCTTTTAAACATTGTTTTATCATATTTTCGTCATCACTCAATAAAATTACTTGACTGTCTGCTCCGTGCTCAGCTTGTGATAATAAATCTGCTGCCACAAAAGCAGGGTTAGCAGTGTTGTCTGCAATTACCAATACTTCACTAGGCCCAGCAGGCATATCTATAGCCACACCAGTTTGTTGTACTAACTCTTTGGCTTTGGTTACATATTGATTTCCTGGTCCAAATATTTTATACACTTGAGGTATGGTTTCTGTTCCATATGCCATTGCAGCTACTCCTTGAGCTCCTCCAGCTTTGTATATTTTATGAATTCCAACTAGGTTAGCTGTATACAAAATAGCAGGGTTAATTTTATCATTTTTATTGGGAGGTGTGCATAACACTAACTCTTTACAGCCAGCAATTTGGGCTGGTATTCCTAACATTAAAATGGTAGAGAATAATGGAGCACTTCCCCCAGGTATATATAAACCTACTTTCTCGATGGCAATCGATTTTCTCCAGCATTTAACGCCAGGAGTTGTTTCAATTACTTCTTCTTTGATTTGTTGTGCTTTGTGAAATTTATAAATATTAGTATAGGCTATTTGAATTGCATCTTTTAATTTTTGAGAAACGTTGTTATAAGCTTTTTCTATTTCTTGTTGAGAAACAGTTAATTGATTTAGTTCAACATTATCAAACATCTTTGCATATTTAATAAGTGCTTTATCCCCGTTTCGTTTTACCTCATTAATAATGATATTGACTTTTTTATTTAGTTCTCCCTCATCAATAATTGGTCTTTTAGACAGTATGGCCCATTTTGATTTATTTGGTTTGTTATACGTTTTCATATCACCATTTTATCTATTGGTATAATTAAAATATCTTCTGCTCCTGCATTTTTTAATTCATCGATGACCTCCCAAAATTGAGTTTCATCAATAACCGAATGTAATGAGCTCCAACCTTTTTCGGCTAGCGGTAAAATTGTGGGGCTTTTTAAAACAGGTAGGATGTTTGTTACTGCTGCTATTTTTTCGTTAGGTACATTTAATAAAATATACTTGCTATTTTTTGCTCTTAATACCGCATTAATTCTAAATAGAAGTTTACTCAGTATTTCTTCCTGTTCTTGATCTAATTGAAGTGATTTAACCAATACAGCTTCCGATTTTAAAATAACCTGTGTTTCTCTTAAACCGTTTTTAAATAAAGTGCTTCCAGAACTTACGATATCACAAATACCATCGGCTAATCCTATGTTAGGTGCAATTTCAACAGAACCAGAGATAGTGTGAACTTCTGCTTGAATGTTGTTTTTATTTAAATAGGTTTGCAAGGTATTAGGGTAGGAGGTAGCAATTTTTTTTCCATTAAAATAATTATCAGAATCATCTTCCACCTCTTTTGGGACTGCAAGCGATACTTTACATTTTGAGAAGCCTAATTTTTGAACAATAGCTACTTGCTTTTGTTTTTCGATTAATAAATTTTCACCTATTATGGCTATATCTACTGTTCCGTCTTCTATGTATTGAGGAATGTCGGAATTACGCAGGTATAAAATTTCCATTGGAAAATTATCTACGACCACTTTTAATTGATCTTTACCATTGTTAATGGCAATTCCACAATCTTTTAAGAGTTTTAACGAATCTTCGTTAAGTCTTCCGCTTTTTTGTATTGCAATTTTTAGTTTACTCATTTTGTTTTTTTAAAAGTCTGAGTAAACCTTTGGGTATAAAAAAACACCGTCTGATTAACTCAGACGGTGTTTTTAGATATTTTAAATTATTACATATCCATCATCACTTCGCCTGAGGGCAAATATGAAAATGATGTTGATGTAATGTTATAAAATTCATTATTTCTTTAATAAGGGACAAATGTACATATTATTTTGATCTGACACTAAACCAATTGTGAAATTTATAAGAAAATATTTTACTTTGAAGTCCATAATAGAAATACCATTATTACATTAATAATAATATTTTGAAAGTATACTTAACTTATTACTGTTTTTTTTTGGTTTTTATCACATAAAAATCAGAATCAAATAAACTACTTAAATTAAAAGAGGGTATGATTTTACTCATACCCTCTTTTTTAACAAATATTAAATAACCTTATATTTATTCACTCTTGGACTGTTTAAGTGCCAAGTTATAAATAACCAAACCAAATCCAATTTTATTAATTGCATCGGCAATGTTATAAAAAATATCCATACTTAAACCTCCAAAAACACCTTCATACCATCCTGGAGTACCAGCCATATATCCAATAGGATAAATAGCCCAACCAACTAATACGAACCAACAAAGGACTTTGTGTGCACTTTGAACTGAACCTCCTGCTGATTTAGCTAATTTAGCTGCACCACCTAACCATATTTCATAAACGATTGCAAAATATGCAATACCAGAAACTAATCCCCATAATTGAGCATTTTCAGGATCTACGCCTTCTCCAAGATAACCAGTTACAAGCATTATAACGGAAAGTAAAATTAGTTTCCACATTAATGATTTTTTTGCTCCTGCTAATTTTAGAATTAAATAAAACTCTACACACATCAACGGAACTGTAAGAATCCAATCTACATATCTGAAAAATGTTGGTGATTCCATATTCGTTGCCCAATAATCACGCATATACCAATAATGTACTGCTGCAATAAAGGTAATTAAACCCGAAACAAGAATAGAAGTTTTCCACTTTCGATCAAAATCATTCATTGAAAAAAAGAAGAAAGCAGATGCTGCCATCATGGCCATACAGCCAATAAAGAAAGTAAATCCCACATAGTCATCTGGTGCCATTTTAGGGACAATTGCAATAATTGATAATAAATTTGTCATAATATTATATGTTTTGTTTAATCAAAGGTAGTGATTATTAAACAATAAAAAATAATAATTTAACATAAATTATCATAATTTATTATAAACGTGTATTTTTATGCTGTGAAATATAAAAAAATAGCAATCCTAATTACATTTTTTAGCCTGTGGCTTACAGTTTACTTCGCTAGTCCTTCTCAAGAAGTATTTGCTGTTTTTCTCATTTTTTCTTTAGGGATTATGCACGGAAGTAATGATTTGTTTTTAATTTCAAAAGTTAAAATAACCGCCAAACCCTTAAAACTTGTTTTTTTTTATAGTTCTTATGTTTTAACAGTTTTATTTGCAAGTTTTCTATTTTATTTCATTCCTATTTTTGCCTTGGCTGCCTTTATAATTTTTAGTGCTTTTCATTTTGGCGAACAGCATTGGATTGAAACAAACACCAAAAGCGTAAATTTTAACCGTATTCTATTTCTTAACTACGGACTTTCTATTTTATTCTTACTTTTTGCTTTAAATAGCAATGCTACTATAGGAGTAATATTCGCGCTTACTGGTTTATTGATTAATGAAAGTTTGTTTAGCTGGATATTTATATTCAGTATTATTTTATTGATAATTCAAGTTATAATAATGGTATATCGTAATTACATTACTTGGCAGCAACTATTGTTTGAGTTATTTTTAATCTTAGTTTTTGCTATTGTTTTTAAAACGGCTACCCTTATATGGGCATTTGCTATTTATTTTATATTTTGGCATAGTATCCCATCAATTTTTGAACAACAGTCTTTCTTATATGGTGAGGTATCAACTCGAACTTTTATTAAATATGTTAAATCATCATTTCTTATTTGGCTAATCTCTATTAGTACAATCATACTATTATATGTATGGTTGAAAAATGAGACTATTTTTTTACCATTATTATTTGCTTTTCTAGGTGCAATAACTTTCGCACATTCATTAACCATTTCTAAAATGTTTAAAGATAAAAACAGCTAATAATATCAATTTTAAGCTACTCACATTTTAAGCTAAAAATAAAATGTTTAACAAATTGCTTAATATGTTAAACATTATTGTATCTTTGATTTATAATTTCTAGAAATTTATTTCTGGTACCTAAAAGTAAAATGCAATGTTCGGATTATTTAAGAAGAAGTCAGAGAAAGAAAAATTAAGAGTTTTATTTGAAAAGCTTTTGGAAGAATCTTACAAATTATCTACTATCAACAGGAAATTGAGCGACCAAAAATCCTTTGAAGCAGATCAAGTAATGAAGCAACTCGAAAAATTGAGCTAATTCGATTTATATAATAATGACAGAAGATAAAAAGCCAGATAATGTAGTTTTTAATACTGAAACTCAAAAGTATGATGCCGCACTCAAACCTTATGCAACTTCTGTAGGTGCTCCTGTAATTATTTCAATAGATACCATTGCTTGGAAGAATAGAAGTATTAATAAGATTAATCACAAAGTAGAAGCTAAATATTTAGAACTAAAAGCTGAATATGAAAAAATGATGCAAGAATTTGAATATAATCAACTTATTTTCAAATCAAAATTTTCATTTGAGCCTATTATTGGTGAAATCTATCATTTATACAAAAGAGAAAATAGAGAATCTTTTCTTTCCCTCATATCACCAGAACAATGCAATTTTAATTCTATTGGTAGCTTTTATTTGAATGCAGACCAAATTTGGGAAAAAATATAATTTTATTATGGTTAGTAAGAAACAATTTACAGAAGTAGAGCTAGATCGGATTATAGAAATGGCTTGGGAAGACCGTACTCCATTTGAAGCAATTCTCTATCAGTTTAAATTGCCAGAAAAAGAAATCATTAAATTGATGCGTGGCAATCTTAAGGAATCTAGTTTTAAACGTTGGCGTAAACGAGTTAATAGTGGCGTTAGTCAAAAGCATTTAAAAAAACGAAACCCAGACATTTCACGTTTTAAATGTTCACGGCAAAAGGCTATTTCAGGAAATAAAATCAGTAAAAGAAGTTATTAATATTTTATTTTTTTATTTTAGTTTCACTTTTGAGACAATAAGCTCAAACGGCAAGTTTTTTTGAACAGAAACATAACAATCTTCACTTACCATTCCATCTTCAAAAGACAATTGATTTCGACATTTCTTAGAATCTTTATATCCCATAACGGTGTAAGTAGACCAATTAATTGTAAAACTAATGGAATCATCAACAAAATTAAATATAACACCTTTTCCACGTAAAGAACTAATGGGGGTTAGGGGAGAAATATTCCAACCTTTTGAAGCTATATCGTGGTTTATATTTTCCAGCGATACATACTGAAAATACTTTTGTAAGCTATCCTTATGAGTAGTTATTTCTTCCAATTCTTGGTTAAATTTCAACTGCACTTTCATTCCTTTGTATGCCACCTCAATTAAGTCATTTTTTTCTTCAGGACGCTCTGGATGGTATCTGGTTATTGTTGCGGTCGCTTCTTCACCTAACATGTTAACAGAGTATTTGTTTGGGTTTTCCAAATACCATTGATTAATATTTTTAATTACTTGATTTTTTGATATTTGTGCTTTTGATGTAAAAGTAACAAGTATCAAGAATACGATTAAAACAATTTTCATTTGAATATTTTCTTAAATCAGTTTCAATTATTGTGCCTAGTGCTTCAGCTAAATTATCGTGCAACGTTTAGGATGGTTGGTCATAAATTTCAGCCATTGTTGTCATTTTTTTGTTTTCTATTCTATTTTGGATGGATTCGTTCTAAAGGCATATGCAAAAAATATTCCAAAAACACTATAGATGACTGTGAGATAAATAATAATTTCCGAATGGATTTGGATTTTAGAAATAATTTTAACCAAAGCAAGTGCCCCAACTCCAAAATGCATAAAATTTCCAACTGCTATGGGTTTATCGTAAATACCACCAATTAAAGGTCCTTTAGCCATCCAATTTAACATTGCGAACCCTAAATACATTGCTCCCATCAATTGCAAAGACAATGTTAAGATTGGGTTTGATTTTATACGTATACTGGAAATAATTTCATGAGGTAAAATGTTAAAATAGCCCCGGATACGTCTAGAAATATAGAGTTCGAAATCATTAATGTTTTTGTGTTCATGTTTTTTTAATTATTTTCAATGTATTATGCGGTTATATTTGGTGGTGTCTTTTGCTTTATTATTCTTTTCTCAAATTTTATTTTTCTAACTCCGTGGTCCGTATCCCATTGTTTCACTTCAACAAATCCAAATTTCTTGTATAATTTAGAAGCGGGTCCATTTTCCAGTCCAGTTTCAACGATAAACAAACTAGAGTCAAATGTAGCCAAAACAAATTCCATTAACTTTTTTGCAATCCCTTGTCTAAAAAAAAGCGGGTTTACCACTAAACTTCTAATAAGTGTATTGTTATTGGTATGATCAATTTCAATAACTCCAGCTAGTTCTTCATTTTTTAAATATCCGAAAAAGACAGTGTTACTTTTCACATAATCTTCAATAGGTCTTTTTAAGGGCGGAAAATTGGTGGCATTTAATAATTTAGCCTCTACTTTATAGGATACTTGAAAAACAGAACGTATTTTTTTTGATATTTCTAAGTCACTATTTTGAAGCTTTTCAATCATTTTTATGTCTATTTGAAATTAATACTTATTATAATAGTTAAAAATTTGGTTCATCGTTTTAATCCTTATCTCATCCTTTTCAATAAATAATTCATGCTGTGCATTTTCTATCAAAAAACCTTCACATGTTTTACCTAGTTGTTGTGCTTCTTCTATAAATTTTTGATGTGCTTTAATACTAACAATTTCTTCGTTTTCTGCTGAGAATAATATAAAAGGAGTTTCAATATTATTGATATTATCATTGATGTAATCAAACTGTTTACAGGATTTATAAATCCACTGATAACTAGGTCCACCCAACCTTGCAAGCGTATCTTTTGCAAAGGCGGCATTCATTAAATGGTATCTAATTTCTGATCCTGTAAGTTTATTCTTTTTAAATATATTTTCATTTTCTTGATAGCTACCTTGACCCAAAGCATATTTTGTTTTTTTACCAGACAAAAGCTTAGTTGCACTACATGTAAATGCAATAAAACCTAGCATGGGTGAAGAAAATGCTGCAGCATTAAAATCTTTAGGGTTTTGTTCCAGATAGGTTATTCCAATAGCACCACCCATAGAATGAGCCAATAAATATTTCTTTTTATGAGGAGTTTTTTTAAGTGTGGTATCATAAAAATATTTCATATCGTCAACGTAAAACTGAAAAGTATCAATATATCCCATATCTGGATCCTTCGTCATTCTGCCAGACAAACCCTGTCCTCTATGGTCAAGAATATATACTGAATAACCATTGTTATATAGATCAAAAATTAATTCTTTATATTTTATCGCAGCTTCGGTACGTCCTGAAGAAATAAGAATAGCAGGACTTTCTAATGCAGCCTGTCTAAATATTTTATAATAAATCTGAATGCTATCTTTTCCAGCAAAGTAGCCCTCTTTTCCAAGTGTATAGAAATTTTCGATTTTCTCTTGATAATGTTCGTTCTTTAATTGCGCTTCGGCACTTATTTTGTAAACGTTATCTAGTCTTTGAATTGTTTTAAAGTTTACTGCACAAGATGCGGTGATCAATAAAATAAATAGTAATTCATATTTTATAGATCTCATTTGTTTAAAATTATCTTGTTTTAAAAGTAGTTTATTTTTCTTAGTTTATAAAGGTTGAGTATTTTTTTTAGTCATTATTGTTTTTTTAATTTTCTCAATAAATAGGTGTAAGAAAATTGAGGGTTTACTGCGAGGATTTTCAATGGGAAAATTAGAGTAAATAAAAATAAAAACTAAAGTTAATTAAGCATAAAGGATAGTAAAATTTTCTACTTGCTGTTTCTATTTGTTTTTTTCATATTTCATCTTTAAAATCAAAATTAATTTTGAAATATTTAGTGGTTTTTAAAGAGTTTTGATATTTTTTTTCGCCTTTTAAGTGTCTATAAAACAGCTTAAATACTTAAAACATCGTTTAGCGGTCAATATAATTATTTTACATTGATTTCATTATTTTTAAACTACATTTGGAGGAAATTACTTACTCTCTAAAAAACTAAAATCAACTAAAATCAACTAAAATTATGAAACTAATGAAATCAATTCCAATTTTAGCGATGCTATTTATTGGACTTTTATCTAGCTGTGATTCTGAGACAGAATCCTTAGGTATTGAGGAAGCAAATTCAAATTATGCACAAATTTTATCTTCTAGATTGCCAGTTGATCTTAAAACTGCTGAAGGTTTTGCTATTCTTTCAAAATCAGGAATTACAAATGTGCCTCCATCTGCCATTACAGGAAACGTAGGAACAAGCCCAATAACAGGAGCTGCGCTTCTATTAACTTGTGCCCAAGTTGATGGAGAGATATATACAGTTACTGCTGCAGGGCCACTTCCTTGTAGAGAAATGAATCCATCACTACTAACAACATCTGTGCTTGATATGCAAGCTGCATATACAGATGCCGCAGGACGTACTGCCCCAGATATTACAAATTTAGGAGCTGGAGTTATTGGAGGAGAAACGTTTGGAGGAGGACTTTATAAGTGGACAAGTACCCTTGTAATAGCATCTGACATAAATCTTCTTGGTGGTCCAGATGATGTATGGATATTTCAAGTTGCAGGAACTTTTAATATGAGTTCTGCAGCTAAAATTATTTTAAAAGGAGAAGCGCAAGCTAAAAATATTTTTTGGCAAGTATCAGGAGCAGTTACCCTAGGTACTACAAGTCATTTAGAAGGAACCTTATTAGGTGCAACCTCCATTGCTGTACAAACAGGAGCCACTGTAAACGGAAGGTTACTTGCACAAACAGCGGTAACACTACAAATGAATACGGTTACAAACCCAACAGCAATCATTTCAGAACCACCACCACCAACCCCATTGTTAGTTGTAAATCTTGGTGAAGCTGAAGGTTTTGCGATTCTTTCAAAATCAGGAATTACTAATGTACCTCCATCTTCCATAATAGGAAACGTAGGGACAAGTCCAATAACGGGAGCTGCACTTTTATTAACATGTCCCGAAGTTGATGGAGCAATATATACAGTTGCCGCTGCAGGACCACTTCCTTGTAGACAAACTAATGCACCACTACTTACACAATCTGTGCTTGATATGCAAGCTGCATATACGGATGCTGCAGGACGTCCTGGTGATGTTTTAAATTTAGGAGCTGGAGTTATTGGAGGAGATATACTAGAACCAGGAGTTTATAAATGGAATAGTACCCTTGTGATTGCATCTGACATAATACTTGATGCTGATGATAAAGATGATAGTGTATGGATATTTCAAGTTGCAGGAACTTTTAATATGAGTTCTGCAGTTAGAATTAAATTAAGAAATGGTGCTAAAGCTAAAAACGTTTTTTGGCAAGTTTCGGGAGCGGTTACCCTAGGTACTACAAGTCATTTAGAAGGAACCTTATTAGGTGCAACCTCCATTGCTGTGCAAACGGGAGCCACTGTAAAGGGAAGGTTACTAGCACAAACAGCGGTAACGCTACAAATGAATACAGTCATTAAACCATAACCAACAGTGGTATTATAATTTAATAAAATCAGATACTGGCATTCGCTGGTATCTGATTTTTTTTGCGTTGTAAACGTACTTTTTTTGACAAGTATTATAGACTACTTGAAGGCTTAATAATAAATAAAAGCCTTTTATTCAATTATTTAAGCCCTACTTCGGTGGGGCTTTTTTATATTCATTAATTCTAAAAATAATTATTTCACATTGTTTTCATAATATTTAAACTACCTTAGTAGGATATTACTTACTTTTAAGAAGCCCAAACCTACCTAAAACAACCTACATTATGAAACAAATGAAAATTGTTCCAATCTTAGCGCTGCTAATAATTGGACTTATGACAAGCTGTAGTTCAGAGATAGAATCTTTAGAACTTGAGGAAGCAAATTTAATTATTACACAATCTAAATCTTCAATATTACCAGT
>CAJXEB010000018.1 GCA_913052585.1 uncultured Flavobacteriaceae bacterium
TCTTTAAAAGAATCGTTATTAGCTATGTTCTTTCCTGCAACATCAAATGCAGTTCCATGATCTGGAGAAGTTCGAATTTTATTTAATCCTGCAGTATAATTAACACCTTTCCCAAAAGAAAGTGTTTTAAAAGGGATTAACCCTTGATCGTGATAAGAGGCAATAATTGCGTCAAACTTTTCATAATTTCCTGAACCAAAAAAACTATCTGCCGCATAAGGCCCATAAACTAGTGTCCCTTTTTTATAGATTTCTTTTAAGGTTGGTCTTAAAACAGTATCGTCTTCATTTCCAATAACACCATTATCACCGTTGTGTGGATTAATACCTAATACTGCAATTTTTGGCTTTCGGATTCCAAAATCTTGAATTAAAGTATCATTAATTGTTTTAATTTTTCTTTCAACAAGTTCTTTTGTAATGCTTTGTGAAACATCTTTTACCGCAACATGATCTGTTAATAAGCCTACTCTTAATGAATCCCTAATCATTAACATTAAACTTTCCCCTTCCAATTCTTTATTTAAGAAATCGGTATGCCCTGGATAGTTAAAGTCTTTAGATTGAATACTAGATTTATTTATTGGAGCGGTAACTAATACATCAATTTTGTTATTCTTTAGAGCAGATACGGCAGATTTAAGGGATTTGATAGCATAAGCACCTGTATTTAAATCTTCTTTTCCAAAATTTATATCAATAGGTTCGTTCCATACATTGAAAACATTAATTTTATTATGATCAGTATTTTCAATCTTATCTATTCCATGTAGATTACATTCAATTTGATATGCCTTTTTAAAATAGGTCATTATTTTAAAGGAAGCGAAGATTACAGGAGTGAAAAAATCCAATATCCTAGGGTCTTGTAAGGTCTTTAAAACCACTTCGCTACCAATTCCGTTTAAGTCTCCTATTGATATACCTACTACTATTTTATTTTGCTTATTCATTCGAGTTAGATCGCTAAATTTATCATTACTTTTGTGCTACAAATGTAACTAAATGTAATTATGTTTACAGGAATAATTGAATCAATGGGAGAAATAATTTCTCTTACAAGTGAGGGTAGTAATGTTCATATTGAAGTAAAAAGCACTATTACTGGAGAATTAAAAATAGATCAAAGCTTAGCTCATAATGGAGTTTGCTTAACGGTGGTTGGAATTAACGACAACAACTATATAGTAACAGCTATTAAAGAAACTTTAGACAAGTCAAATATAGGAGGTCTTAAAATCGGTAATTTTGTTAATTTAGAAAGGTCTATGAAGCTTGAAGAACGGTTGGACGGACATATTGTTCAGGGTCATGTAGACCAAACAGCTATTTGCATTAATATTGTTAAAGAAAAAGGAAGCACTTACTATACTTTTCAATATGAAGATCTTTACGACAATATTACTATTGAAAAAGGATCTGTTACCGTAAATGGAGTTAGTTTAACGGTTGTGGGGTCTAAAGAGAATGAATTTAGTGTTGCTATCATTCCTTATACAGTTGAGAACACCAACTTTAAAGAATTTAAAAAAGGAACTAAAGTTAATTTAGAATTTGATGTTGTAGGGAAATACATAAAAAGACTTACTCAGGGCTATTAATTCGTGATTTTTTGTAAATTACATACATTCCAAAAATCAACCCTAAAGCGACTAATATTAATATATTCTCATCAATTGGTAGTTCTGGCCCTCTATTGTTAGACGGCGGAGGTGGGCCTGAACTGCCACTAGGGCTCTGTCCAAGTAAAGAAATACTATTTGCTAAAAATAGTACTAAGGTTAATATTTTAACGATTTGGGGTCGCATACAGGCATCTAAAGTAATATAATTAATTAATTAATGTTACAAACTTTAACTTTTACTGAAAAAAATGTTTTCAAATTAGCTTATTCATAAGCAAATATAAAGTTATAATAGAAAGATTATGATTAAATAATCTCAAATTAAATAAAATAGTTTTTCATTATTTCTGTTCGATATTCAAATATAGATTTTAGTTGTTTTTTTACAAATAACTTATGACTCCATCTCCCAATTATACCTAAAGGTAATTTATAACTTACTATATCAATAATCTTACAGTTATTATCATCTATCTTTTCAAATACATGTTCGTGATGCCACATTTTATATGGACCAAACCTCTGTTCATCTACAAAATATTTCTCAAAGTCAACAAAAGTAATTTCAGTCACCCAATTAATTTGAATGCCTTTTAATACATTTACTTTGTAACTTATAATTTGACCGGCATACACTGCTTTTGGCTTCCCAGATGTGATTAAAAAATTCATTTCTGGTGGAGTTATTTTAGCTAAATTTTCTGGTGAACTAAAGAATGTCCATGCTTTTGAGACCGATATAGGCATTTCAACAACAGATTTTAACGTATATATGTTTGAGTGACTTTTAAAAGATAATGCCATTTTATTTATTTTTTATTTGCTTTTTTCTTCAGGTTTTCAAAAATCATTAAGTTTCCAAATAATAAAGAGAAACAATAACCAACATCTTCAATTGGAATTGTATGTATCCTGAAGCCTAGATTTTCTAAATCATTATACCACACTACAGGTGATACGGTTAAGGATCCAGTTAATATTCCATTTATAATTAAAAATGGAATTAGAATTATTAAAAATGTAAAGTAAAATTTCTGCAATAGAATTTTATAATATATTAAACCTAATAAAAGAACAAAAGTTAATACCGTAAAACTAACAACTGTATAGCTTTTCGAAAAGTTCATTAATACAAGAATTATACTTGTTGCAATTAATGCAATTGTTATATAAACCGCTGGTTTTTTCCGTAATTGAAATGTTGGAAATAGATGTACAAAAGCATAATGAATAAATAAGCTACAAAATGGTATAATTAAAAAGAAAAGCCATTCTTCAATCGGCATTTTAAAAATTTTTATACCCAAACAATAATCATAATTAAAACCCCATATTCCTGCTTTTGTAAAAAAATAATCCCAAATCAAAAATACAATAGCAATTACTATTGTAGAAAAGGAAAACTGTTTCCAATATTTAATAATATCAAAAACAAAAATTGAGTACAACAAGGGTACTAAAAGAGAACCTAAAAGGAGATATAGGTATATTGGTTCCATTATTTTTTTATAGTTTTTTTTAAATATATTTTTGGAACATTAAGCATTCCAAAACATTCTCCGTCTTCTTTATTTAGATGTTTATGATGTATTTTATGAGCTTTACGAAGCCCTAGTAAATAACTGTTTTTTGTCTTTTTAAACCATTTAAATCGTTGATGGATTAATACATCGTGAACCATAAAATAAGTAATACCATAGAACAAAATACCTAAGGCTATAAAAAATTTATAATTTAATTCTGGGTGTATTCCAAAATAAAATAAAGTTATACTTGGAATGGCTCCAATAACAAAAAAAGCATCATTTTTCTCAAATACATTTTGGTACCTTGGTTGATGATGGTCTTCATGCAGAACCCATAAAAACCCATGCATTACATATTTATGAACAAACCAAGTAATGCCTTCCATAATGCCATAAGTAACGATGGTAATTAATATGTAAAATAAGAGTATCATTATTTAATTTTTAATAGATGTAACAAAATTTAATTATCTGAATATGGCACTTTTTCAAGATACCGTTTATAAGTTTTATAACCTGTTTTCTTGTCATTAAAAAAAATCCAAAAAAGACTAGAAATAAAAAGATTTTTCCAACTAAATATCCAAGTTCGGTCAATCTATTTAAATCGGGCGTAAATATTTTAGCAATATTTATATATGTTAAAATTAAAAATACTATTAAAATGTAGTAAATAATTTTCTTTATATTTCTCATAAATAAAAGGATAAGTTGTTTAAAATAGACTCCTTATCCTTTTATTATACCATTATTTAGTAACTGTAGTTGTTGTCGGAGAATAAATTCCAAAAGTTAGGCCAAAAAGCAATCCGTTTACAAAAGTTTGTCTCGTGTTAACAGTATAATTTTCAGCTCCATCAGCCATTTTTTTTGAGTCAGAAACGCCAACTTCAGCTAGTCCAAAAATCAAATAATCATTTCTTTCGGTTGTTTGACTATCTCCTTGAGCTCCATTACCTACTACACTTGTATAAGAGTAGCAAGATGTTAATAGTATTGATGAAGCAAATATAACTGCCATCATTTTCATAGATTTTTTAATCATTTTTATTTATTTTAATTAAACATTTATTTATAATACTCATTTTCAGCAAACCCTTATTATGTTATCTTCAGTTTAGGGGTCTGTGTGAACTTTTCAGTTGTTATAATCACAATATATATTCCGTTAGGAAAATTCATTTGTATTTACATTATTCCACTGATAAAATCATTGTTGTCATTTATTATGATGAACGCTAATAATTATATTTAAACCAAATTCATTTTAAAATTAAAATAAGACTCTACTAAAAGGCACATTTTTCTTGGATTTGAAACTCTTATTCTTTTTTCTTTTAAAGTTGTTGAAGGAGTCTTTTCTATTTTGTGTAAAAGATTAAAATAATATTTATATGCAACATAAACTGCTAATTTTGCTTCTTTTGGAAGCTTAACAATTCCCAAATAAGCATCTTCAAAATCTATTTTTATTTCAGTTAATACATTATTTTTATCTATTTCTGAAAAGTTATTAGGATTAATATTCGGAAAATAAGATCTGTTTAAGTTTTCAAAATCTTCATTAAGGTCTCTTAAAAAATTTACTTTTTGAAAGGCAGAACCCAATTTCATCGCAGGTTCTTTTAAATTAAGATACTTTTCCTCATCGCCTTGTACAAATACTTTTAAGCACATAAGGCCAACTACATCCGCAGATCCATAGATGTATTCGTCAATTTCTTGTTGATTTTCATATACTTGTTTGTTTAAATCTGCTCTCATACTTTTAAGAAAAGACTCAACCAACTTTGCATCAATATTATACTCTTTTACTGTTTTTTGAAATGCATTTATAACAGGATTTGTACTAATTCCTGTTTTCAAAGCATATTGATATTCTTCTTCAAATCGATTCAATAATTCTTCTTTAGGATATCCCTCAAAGCTGTCTACTATTTCATCAGCTACTCTTACAAAACCATAAATATTATAAATAGCTTGACGAATACTTGGCGCTAATAAGCGAACCGCAATTGAAAATGAAGTGCTATATTTTTTAGTAATTAAAGTAGCGCTTTCATTAGAAATACTATCGAAAAGTTCTTTCATTATTTTAAATATTTTAAAATTGATTCTGCTGCGATTTTCCCAGAAATTAAAGCTGGAGGAACTCCCGGCCCTGGTACTGTTAACTGACCCGTAAAAAATAAATTTTTTACTTTTTTACTTTTAATTCTTGGTCTTAAAAAAGCCGTTTGAGTAAGTGTATTTGCTAAGCCATAAGCGTTCCCTTTATAGGAATTATATTGATCTTTAAAATCATTAACACAAAACGATTTTTTAAAAATAACACTATTTTTTACTTTTTGATCCGTAATTTTTTCAAATCGATCTATAATCAATTCGAAATACTTATTTCTCAATGATTCAGTATCCTCTAAATCCGTTGCTAGTGGAATTAAAAAAAAGCCGTTTTCTTTGCCTTCAGGAGATGAATTAGAATCTGTTAATGACGTAAAATTTGCATAAAATAATGGAGCTGTAGGCCACTTTGGATCATCATAAATTTCAACTGCATGTGCATCAAAATCTGTATCAAAAAATAAGTTGTGGTGCTTTACGTTTTTTAATTTTTTGTCAAACCCTACATAAAAAAGTAATGAAGAAGGTGCGAATGTTTTCTTAGACCAATACGATTCTGAATATTGCCTATCATCTTTATCTAAAAGCGATTCCGTATGATGATAATCTGCACCACTCAATACAATATCAGAGTTTATCGTTTTACCGTCTACTTTAATACCTGTAACGTTTCCTTTATTAACAACTATTTTTTCAACATTGCTATTTGTTTGAAAAGTTACACCGAGCTCTTCAGCCAGTTGCTTTATTGCTTCAACAACAGTGTACATACCACCTTTTGGATGCCAAGTTCCTAAACCAAAATCAGCATAGTTCATAAAATTATAAAAGGCTGGAGTATTACTAGGCTTAGCTCCTAAAAATAATACAGGAAACTCGAGAATCTTTATAAGACGTTTACTCCGAATTTTCTTCCGAACTTGTTTACTAACTGTAGAGAAAAATTGCGTTACTCTTAAAATCGTTGTTGTTGTAACCAATTCTAAAGGAGAAACGCCAGGTTTGTAAACCAAATCTTCTATGGCAGTTTCGTAATTTTCTTTCGCAGAATCGAGAAATTTTTTCAAATGTTCTGAGCTCCCCAATTCCTCCTTCTCAAACATTGTATAAATAGCGTCTAAATCGCCACCAACAGTTAAGGAATCTTCTTTTCCGAAAAATACTTTGTATGCAGGATCTAATTTATCGAGCTCGTAATAATCAGATGGTTTTTTTCCAAAATCATTGAAAAATCGTTCAAAAACACCAGGCATCCAATACCAGGAAGGACCTATATCAAAAGTAAAACCCTCATTTTTATATTGCCTTGCTCTTCCGCCAATTTGGTCATTTTTTTCAAAAATAGTCACATCATAACCCGCTTTAGCTAAATAGCACGCGGCAGATAAAGATGAAAACCCAGAACCTAAAATATTGATTTTTTTGCTCATTTAATATTGGAATTATTGTTAAAAATAGTAAAAAAATCCCCGAGGAATTACTTCCTAAGGGATTTTCAATTAAAACTTAACAACAACCCTTTTTCTTTTTCAAATGTTATGTTAATTCTTTATTAGCTTCTTAGTAGTTAAAATGTTATTTCCATCCATAATAATTACTTGATAAAGTCCCGTAGAAAATCCACTAACGTCAATTGTGCTATTTGATGAATTTATTTGATTGTTTGAAACAATTCTTCCTTGCATATCAGTAATACTAATTTTTAATTCATCAATATCTAATGTTGAAAATTCAACGTTTAATTGATTATTTACAGGATTTGGATACATAACAAATATATTTTGGTCAAAGTCCTCTACCCCTAGTGTTGCAGCAGGTAATGGAATTAAGTCGCCTCCTGTTGGTAATGCTACGAACAATCCAAATGCTGCTCCTTCTGAATTTTGAGAAGGATCTAAAAATCCACTTGCAATAACTGCTAACGCTGCTCCATCCAATCCTAAAGCTGATAATGGTGCTTCGTATGCAGCAACTCCTGTAGAACCGTCCGCAGTATTAATTTGAATTGTATAATCGGCAGTAGGTAATTCTAAATACCCTTGAAATTCAGCATAAGAAATATCATCTACAAGTATTCCTGCTCCTACTCCAGTTTCAACAACATCAACTGTTGGAGCGTCAGTAGATCCATGATGTACTAAAACATCTGTATTTGATGGATCAGTAGCGGTTTCTCTTCCCATTGGGTAAACTTCTAACCCAAATGCTGGTGCTGGATTATAACCTGATCCACTTATAATTCCATCTGCTACTACAATATATGTTTCATCTGCGGTAAGTGTTACTGGAGCTGTATAAATTGCATCTTCTACACTTGTGCTGTTTTGTGGTGCTATTGATAATTCAATTTCAACTCCTGCTGGAGCATCAATGAATGCTGATGCAGTTCTAAATCCAAAATTTGGAATTAATAATGTTTCATCTAAATAAACATCTACAAATTCTGCTGCGACATCTGCTGAATTATGAATCACCTGTACTCTTGCTGTTTGAGCTTCAAAAACTGGTAGCATAACTAAGGCTCCTCCTGTTGGTAATGCTGCGTATAAACCGAATGCAGCTCCATCTGAATTTTGAGAAGGATCTAAAAACCCACTTGCAACAACAACTGCTGCAGCTCCACCTAATTCTAAGGTAGCTAAAGGTGCTTGATAGGTAGCAACTGTAGTTAAACCGTCTTCGGTTCTTACCTCTAAAATATAATCATCTGACGGTAATTCTAAATATCCTTGAAATTCATTATAGGCAATATCGTCTACAATTGTTCCTGCTCCTACTCCTGTTTCAACAACATCAACTGTTGGTGCATCAGTAGACCCATGGTGTACTAAAACATCAACATTTGCTGGATCGGAAGCGGTTTCTCTTCCCATCGGGTAAATCTGTAATCCAAATGCTGGTGCTGGATTGTAACCTGATCCACTTATAATTCCATCTGCTACTACTACATAAGTTTCGCCTTCAGTAAGTGTTACTGGTGCAGTATAAATAGCATCTCCTACACCTGTACTATTTTGTGGCGCTACTGATAATTCTATTTCAACTCCCGATGGAGCATCAATGAATGCTGATGCAGTTCGAAATTCGAAATTTGGAATTAAAAGGGTTGCGTCTAAATAGACATCTACAAATTCTGCAGCAACATCTGCTGAGTTATGTATTACTTGAACTCTTGCTGTTTGAGCATAAAAAATTCCTGTTATCATAAACAGAAAAATAAAAATAGTTGACTTTTTCATAATATATAATTTTAAATGTTTTACAAATATATATATATATATTGCTTTGTTTAACTTATTTAACATTTTATTAAACAATAATGCGATAGGTATTATTTATTATTAAATAAAAAAGGGCTTAAAAGCATAGTAGAGTTTAAAGTTTTATGTGATTCTAAAAAAAGAGCAAAAAAAAACGAAGAATAGATTTAACATCTATTCTTCGTTTTATTAACAATATAAATCTTTACAATTATATTATTTATGTTAACATATCATGTTAGGGAAACCTTAGTTAATTCTTTTTCGGAAATCAATTGTTCTAATCCCGATTTGAAAATAATTTGTTTGTTTTTGTTTTCATTTGAATATTCTTCCCAAATGTTACCCACTATTATACATTTGTTTTTGTTATGGGCCACTAGTTTTTCAACATTATTTAAAAAATTTGTTTTTTCTTCTGTAGGCTTATCAATCATAAAATAGTTGATCCATATTATGTTTTTAATTTGAGAGTTAACATAAAATAAATTATCAAAAGGGATACTTTTCCCTAAGTATATGGTTCTTTCTCCTTTTAATTTTAAATAATAATTTAAAAACAATAGGCCCAACTCATGAATCTCACCAAATGGAAGAAATAAAACATTTACAGGATCATTAGTTGTTTCTATTTTAGGTAATGCAGCTATGTTTAAAGCAATTTTTTGATAAATTAAATTAGACATAAAGTGTTCGTGAGCAGGCTTGATAGAGTTCGTTTGCCATAATAACCCCAAGTGGTTTAATAAAGGAATGTATGTGTTTGTGAAAATCTCAATAAATGAACATTTCTTTAGTTGTTGTGAATAAATTTCTTGAAATAAACTTTCGTCAAAAGTATACATACATATAACTAAAGAATTTATTTCATAATTATTAGAAAACTCACTTAAAGCAAAAGTTTTTGTTTCTTCTGTTAACTGATTTTCAGAAAGTTTAGATATTTTAGATATTTTATAATTGTTGTTATACAACAAACTTACATTAAGAATTTTTTGAAGATCGGACAGATTATAAACCCTTATATTGCGATTTAATCTAGATGGATTTAATAAGTTATATCTCTTTTCCCAGATACGAATGGTATGTGCTTTTATACCTGTCAAAATTTCTAAATCTTGAATTGTAAATGTATTTTTGATGTTGTTCATCTATTTGGCTAATTTGATGAACAAAAGTACATGTTTTATTTAAATTACAATTGATTTTTATAAATACAGCATAAAAATTTATTAAAAACAAATAATATTTTTTTGTTTGAAGCTTTAAAAAAAATAGGTTAAAATTGAGACTATTGATAATATTATTATTTTTAAAACGACACTCTCTTATTGGTCTAATTTTAGGTTCTGTGTTAAAATGTAAAACTAAACACGGAGAAATCTTATTTTAACATTCAACATGCTCACAAATAACAAGTTATTAGTTATTTAATTTTTTATGATATAGACAAAAAAATTATTAGTGTAAAGATAAAATTTAGAAACAAAAAAAGCCTCACATCTCTATAAGGCTTTAATTCTAATGTAATGGTCCTACATGAACCTATTGAAGTAAAGTGACATAGAGTAATGTACGGTAATACGGTTTAAATAACTTAACCACATGCTATGGAGGAGGAATTCAACATGAATAAAACTTTGATAAATTTTTGTAGCTTAAAAAGTGTATTTTCTAAAGTTGTGGTATATGTCTTATAATCATAATGTTAATGTGTTAAATGATGGTAGCTGTAGCTAGTAATACAATAAATATTTTATTACCTAAAGACCATTGCTTAATTGTGATAATCTTTTTTTATGATTGAGTAATTTCGACTAAAACTTTCAAAATTACTTCAAAAAAGGGCACCTTATATACCTTTTTTTTGTGGTTAATTGGTTAAATAGAGATATTTTGGAAGAAACGAATAGAAAAAAAACTCTACTATTCGGAAAAGTTTTTTTGTTATATTTATAATTTACTATATATTTATTTTTAACAAGTTAAAAGAAAAAACAACATATAATGATTTCAAAAATTATTAAAAAAAGACAGTCAATATACCCTTCCCAATATAATAACACACCAATTTTAAAAGAAACGGTACAGAAAATTGTTGAAGTTGCTAACTATGCACCTACACATCGAAAAACACAGCCTTGGAGATTTAAAGTAATGCATAGCACTGAAAGTAGAATTAATTTAGGCACTTTTCTTTCAGAAAAATATAAAAAAACAACGAGCACATTTTCAGATTTTAAATACAAACGAATTCAGGAAAAGACAACAAAATCTGGATGTATAATTGTAATATGTATGCAACGCGATGAACAGGAGTCTATTCCAGAATGGGAAGAAATTGCTGCAACCGCCATGGCTGTTCAAAATATGTGGCTTGTATGTTCAGAAATGGGTGTTGGGTGTTACTGGAGTTCCCCTAGTCAAATTAAATTTATGAACGAATTTTTTAAGCTTAATACTGGCGAAAAGTGTTTGGGCTTGTTGTATATGGGTAATTATGATGAATCCCCTGAAGCTTGGCAACGAACTCCGATTAAAAAAAAGACACAGTGGTTTTAGATGATTTCTACAAAGTTTTATTCCCCAACTTGAGCATAAATTCTAAATTTATTGCTGGATTGTGTTTTTTCAACTATTTGTTGTTGTCTAATAATTAAATACTCGTGGGTTCTCGAGTCTCGTCCAGACCGCAATTAAAAATGTAATGGTTAACATCATCAAAAATCAAAAAAGGCCCACAAGAATATTATTTTTATTTACTTAATAATGATTAGTTCTAATATTGAAATTTTTTATAAATTAACTCTTTAATATCTTTCCCAATAAGTCTATTGATTTTAGCTAAATACTTGTTGTAATAACTAACAAGGGTATCTTCTTTCTTTCCATTGCGCCCAAAATATAGATTGAAAATATCTTCTACCTCATATTGATCTTGTTCTAATTGAAGTCTTAAATAGGCATTATTAATATTTTGCTTAATAATGGATAATACTCCATTTATGAAATCACAGTTAACCTCCTTCATTAAAACTCTTTGTGTTTTTGAGTTCCAATGTTTGGGGTTTACAAATTGTCCCGTTGAAAATTGTTTTCTTTTTTTAAGAAATGTGATTCTACAATAAATAGGGCAGACTCCTTTTTGATTTGTTTTAGCCTTGTTCAGATAGAACAAAACTGTCATGGTTTGTTGTTTCATTACCAATTGATTTTAGGTTATACAATTGGCATACAATTCTGATTTTAAAATAGGGATACCTAGTTTTTGAAATGGGATACCTAATAGGATACCTTTTATCTCAAATAAACTTGGCAAGTTGACTTTTCTTTGGAAAGTGTAAATAGTGCCGTAAATGCAACTATAATATGCTCTAAACCAAAAAATCCAACCTAAATAATTAAGTTGGATTTCTTTAAAAGTGGTCCCACATGGGCTCGAACCATGGACCCCCTGATTATGAGTCAGGTGCTCTAACCAGCTGAGCTATGGGACCGACATTCAGTTTGCAAATTTATAACTCTTTATATATTCCGCAAGCTATTTTATTATTATTTTATCTCTTGGCATAATTCTACTAATACACCTTGTGTAGATTTTGGGTGTAAAAACGCCACTAACTTGTTGTCTGCTCCTTTTTTAGGCGTTTCGTTTAACACTATAAACCCTTCTTTTTTTAATCGAATTATCTCAGATTCTATATCATCTACGGCAAATGCAATGTGATGAACTCCTTCTCCCTTCTTTTCAATAAACTTAGCTATTGGACTATCTGGGTTGGTAGCTTCTAATAATTCTATTTTGCTGTCACCGGTCATAAAAAAAGAAGTTTTTACTCCTTCACTTTTTACTTCTTCCGTTTTATAAGGAGAATGCCCAAATAAGCTTGAGTAAATTTTATTAGCGTTTTCTATACTTTTTACTGCAATACCAATGTGCTCTATTTTTTTCATAATTCATTATCTAAAACATTACAAAAATAACAATTCTAAAGGGCTTTTTACTTTCAAACTAGCGATTTAAATGGTCATCTTTATTAAATGTAGTATTTTTGCAAGATGAATGAAACTAATAGGCAAAAAAAGATTGCAGGAGTACTACAAAACGATTTAGCTGTAGTATTACAAAAGATGTTGCGTGAATCAGGGCAATTAGGAATTATTATTTCGGTTTCTAAAGTTACCGTTACTACAGACCTTTCTCTATCTAAGGTATATACCAGTGTTTTTCCTCCTGAAAAATCTGATTTAATTGTTAAGGAATTAAACGAATTAAAACCAAAAATTAAGCATCAAATAGCACAAAAAATAAAACATCAGCTTCGGAAAATGCCTGATTTAATCTTTTATAATGATGATTCGTTGGAGTATATCAATAATCTGGAAAATGCTGTAAAAGGAAAAGAAAATCCAATTAAAGACACCGATTTACTTGACAATAGAAAAAACATATAATTGAATTTTCCTCTCTACATTGCAAAGCGTTATTTGTTTTCAAAAAGCAGTAAAAATGCAATTAATATTATTTCAAGAATTGCAATTTCAGCAGCAGTAGTGGGTTCTTTAGCTTTATTTATTGTTTTATCTGGATTTTCAGGTCTGAGGGATTATAGCCTTCAGTTTACGAATATTTTTGATTCCGATTTAAAAGTATATCCATCTAATGGTAAAACATTTTCATTTTCTAAATCTTCGGAAGATGAACTAAAAATTATTGAAGGTGTTCAAGCCTTTTCGAAAGTTATTGAAGAACGTGTATTTCTTCAATATCGTGGGAAAAACCATATTGCACTAATTAAAGGAATAGATGATGGCTTTAAAAATGTAATTCCAATTGATAGTATTTTATTTTTAAACAAATGGTTAACGCCCGATATGGATGAGGTTGTAATTGGGCTTGGTATTTCACAAAAGCTTTCAATGGGTGTTCTTGACTATAGTAACTTATTAGAAATTTATGTTCCCAAACCTGGAACTGGACAAATTATAAATCCAACAGACGCCTTTACAAAGAGAAAAGCTGTTGCATCTGGGATGTATAGTGTAAATCAAGAATTGGATAGTAAGTATGTGTTTTCTGATCTCGAATTTGCCAGATCTTTATTAAAGTTAGACGCTACAACGATTTCTACTTTAGAAATAAAATTAGTCCCAAATGCAGATTCAAAAAAGATTAGACAACAAATAAAAGCTGTTATTGCAGATGAAGTTATCATTAAAAATAGAATACAACAGAACGATGGGCTTTATAAAATGCTGAATATTGAAAACTTATTTGTCTATATTTTTGTCAGCATAATTGCTGCAATTGCTATTTTTAATATTGCAGGGACAATTATTATGACCATTCTTGAAAAAAGGGGAAATATTAAAACGCTTTCCTCATTAGGACTAACGATAAAAGAAATTAGAAAAATATTTTTTTATAAAGGTTTATTAATGACATTAATTGGGTTGTTAATTGGTCTTTTTATAGGTATTACAGTTGTTATTCTTCAACAACAAATTGGATTTATTCCAATTACGCCTAGTTTGCCCTACCCTGTTAGATTGGAACTTATTAATGTAATCATTGTATTTGTCACCATTTTAGTTTTAGGTGCTTTTGCTTCAAAAATTGCAGCAACTAGAGTTTCTGAAAAACTTATTTCTTAGTCAAACTGAAATCCTTTAAATTTTTCTTCAACCTCATCCAGGGCTTTAAAAACATCAACCGACTCATCGCTAGTTACCATTTTCATTCTATATTCCTTAAAATGTGGTATGCCCCTAAAGTAATTGGTATAATGTCTTCTTGTTTCAAAAACTCCTAACTTTTCGCCTTTCCAGTCAATTGCCATTTGCAAATGTCTTTTTGCTGCATAAATGCGTTCTTGCATGGTAGGTTGCGACAAATGTTCGCTTGTTTTCAAATAATGTTTTACTTCTCTAAAAAACCAAGGGTTCCCTATACTTGCTCTTCCAATCATTGCGCCGTCAAGCCCATAAACATCTTTCATTTCTTTAGCCTTTTCAGGAGTATTAACATCACCATTCCCAAAAACAGGAATGTGCATTCTGGAGTTGTTTTTTACTTCAGCAATGGGAGCCCAATTTGCCTCCCCTTTATACATTTGCTTTCGTGTTCGCCCATGAATGGAAATTGCTTTACATCCAACATCTTGTAACCTCTCAGCAACTTCTACAATCTTAATAGTATCATCGTCCCATCCTAAACGGGTTTTTACGGTTACTGGTAGCGAAGTATGTTTTACCATCGCTTCGGTTAACGAAACCATTAAGTCGATATCTCTTAAAATTCCTGCTCCTGCTCCTTTTGAAACTACTTTTTTTACAGGACAACCAAAATTAATATCAATGATATCTGGATTTGATGCCTCCACAATCTCTACACTTCTAAGCATAGATTCTAAATTGGCTCCAAATATTTGGATTCCTACTGGACGTTCTTTTTCATAAATATCCAACTTCATCACACTTTTAGCAGCATCACGAATTAACCCTTCAGAAGAAATAAACTCTGTATATACAACGTCTGCGCCTTGCTCCTTGCATAAAGCACGAAAAGGTGGGTCGCTAACGTCTTCCATTGGTGCTAGTAATAAAGGAAACTCACCAAGTTCTATGTTATCAATTTTAACCATAAGTTGCAAAAATAAGTAAATTAATAAGTAATAATGGGTTTACAGATTATGCTTTTGTGGGTAAGGAATTATAAGTTAAAACAAATGAATCTGTTAGTAAATCATTAATAATTGACCAATACCTTTCATACCAGATTTTTTTATGATTTCCATATCGTTTTCTAAAACAGCTTTAAAAGGCTATTCATCTTTCCATTCAGGATGATCTGCTGCTATTGCTTTTACTCTGTCGATTGCAAAAAACAATTGAAAATATGCAGGTTGTTCTGCCCATAAATTACCATCATTATCAAAGGTTGCTATGCGATCTTTTATAGGAATAAAATTTTCACTTTCCTTGTTGGTTACCTCATCAATATAATTGATAGTGTTCTTTTTTGAAGCTACATCATTCCAGAATAGTAATGGATCTGCCTGTTGTTGTTTTACTTCTTTTGAATTTACTATTGTTGAATTTTCGTTTTTACAAGCAATCGTTAATAGAAAAATAATTGCAAAAAAAAGGATTACATACTTCTTCATTATTTTTATTTTTAATAATCTATTATTATATAATGCTGCTGATATTCAACTACAAAAGCAAAGATAAACAAAATGAAAAATGAAAAAAACTGTATTAAATTTATAGAGAAAAAGATTGTTTTGTGCAATTGAAGTAGATGGAAATCAAGGCTTGTAAAATTGATACTCTCTGGAAGCGTTTTAAATTAATCCAGCCTATTTTCTTCGTCAGTTTTATGGTTTCGTTTATTGTTTCTTAATTTATAATTTCCAAAATTATATTTAAAACCAACCCTTACTAATCGTGATTCCGGTTTAGCAAAATAGCTATTGTCTTGATTGTAATACTTAGAAGTTACAGGAACATTGTTCGTGTCGAAAATATCGTCTACACCTAAAGAGATACTAGCTCTATTTTTCCAAATTGACTTTCTGAATGAAATTGAAAAAATGAATTGATTTTTATAATCGATGGGTCCAGAAATAAAACTAGACAGATAACTTGTGATTATATCACTTGTGAATGTTTTGTCTTTAGACAAAGTTAAACCACTATACATTTCGGAATAAAAACCAAAAGTATTATTTGTATACGTTTCTTGAGGGCTTGCTATAGTGTAAAACTCATTTTCTATATAATAAGTAGAAGTGTAAACAGACAAATACCACCAAGAAAATAACGATGTTGTATAAGAAATATCAAAACTATAATTTATATCGCTAATTATATTTGCATCAATATTATGAGTAGAATTGTTTTCGTTATTCTGAAAACTTAATAAAGCTAACGGATCTTTTTTGTAAATATAATATGCTTCAAAAGTCCATTTATTTTTTAAAATATAGCTTATCTGGTATTTATTTTTAATTGTAGGGACTAAATTTGGATTCCCCATATTCATTATATTATCAGTAATAAAATAAGTAAACGGATTTAAACTTTGATATCTTGGACGTTCGATACTTCGTTTATAGCTCATCCCAAAAACATTTTTTTCGTTCTTTTTATATAATGCAGAAATAGAAGGAAAAATATCAAAATACTCTTGGTGATTAATAATTCCTAAGGATTTTGAATCTCCTTTTACATTTGTAAATTCTCCTCTAAGACCTGCATTAATATTCCACTTTTCCCAACTTTTAGAGTAATTTAAATACCCAGCATAAATTGCTTCTGTGTAAACAAACAAATCGGAATTATCTTCAATATAATTATGAATGTTGTTTTCAATATTGTAAAAATCTAATGCGCTTTCAGTTTCAATGTTTGAATACTTTAAACCCGTTTCAAAGTCACCTTCACAAATAATCTTCGTGTAATCTATTTGTCCAGTAAATATATCACTATCTTGTTCTGCGTCTGTATAAAAGCTAACATTATTAGTTAATTCGCCACTAGGAAGGTTATAGTTTGTATTTAAATTTTGAGTTTGATTATTATCATATTTAATAAAATTAACTAAAGTTTTTAAGTCGCTCCCTTCCTCTTCAAAATCTATTAAATGTTCTAAATTAAATGATAAGTTAGTCGCATCATTTTTCAGATAACTGTTCGTTATAAAAAGAGAATCAAGTTCTTGCTGAGCATTAAATATTTCTCCATTTACTTTATTTTCATAAGATTTATTTGGAGATACCATTACTGTCGAAGAGAAACTCAAGGTGTTTTTGTCGTTTAAAGTAAAGTCTAAAATCACATTTCCTTGATGTGCTTTAGAGCGTGAAACCTTTTCAAAATCCGATTCCCAAATAGACTTAGTGGTAGTATTATCTGGATTAAAAAACCGAATATAATTATCATCTTGTTTATAGTCTTTTCTTGGACTAAAACTATAACTCGCATACATATTCAACCAATCATTTTTATAATAATGAGCAGTAGAAAATCTATATTTCGAAAAAACTGCTTGTTCCAAAGTAGCGTTTACAGATCCTTTATAACCTACAGCCACAGCTTTTGAAGTAATAATATTTAATACTGTTATTGCTTCTGCATCATATTTGGCAGACGGGTTTGTTATAACTTCAATAGATTTAACATTAGAAGCGTCCATGCTCTTTAATAAGGAAACCAATTCAGAAGATGTTAAATACACTCTTTTATCATTTATAAAAAGAATAGGCACTGTTCTTTGGACTTGAATATTATCACCCATAACCAAAACACCTGGTGTTTTATTTAACAAATTAAACGTATCACCAGTAGAAAGTGAAGTGTTCTCTACATTAAATATTAATTTACCAGGTTCTCTAATAATATCGGGGGCTTTTCCTGAAATAATTGTTTCATCCAACTCCTCTACATTTTCTTTTAAAGTTATTATAACATTATTTGAATTGAAAGGGTTGATGATTTCAGATTCTGACGTAAAACCGACCATAGAAAATTTTACATAATAGTTCTGGTTTTTTAAGCCATCAATGATAAAGCTCCCTTTAATATCTGTGACTGTACCGTTTAAAGGTTGAGAACCTTGTTTTTCATAAACTAATATATTTACAAATGAAAGAGGGTTATTTTCAGAATCAACAACCTGTCCCTCAATAGTATTATTTTGCGAAAATAAAACTAAGGGTATGTGCAAAAGAAACAATAAAAATATTTTCCTCATATAAAGTGTAGATATTGTTCAATATCTTCATTTTTGGGGTTTATTAAATTCTTCTGCATTTTTTCATAGGAGGAGTTAAAAAATATCAATAGAAAAATGCACTTATTACAAATATTAAAAAATTATTACTATTAATCGATATTATCTGCTTTTTTTCGATAAAAGGAGCTACGTTTAAATTTATTATATAAAAATGGATTATAATTAAACATTCTAGTTTGGTTCCTTTTACTCTATATTTGCAAATGAATATTGTAGCTTTTTTATATGAAAAACATTCGTAATTTTTGCATCATAGCCCATATTGACCATGGTAAAAGTACTTTGGCGGATCGCCTTATGGACGCTACCGGTGCAGTAACTTCTCGTGAAAAACAGAATCAGTTATTAGATTCCATGGATTTGGAGCGAGAAAGAGGGATTACTATAAAAAGTCATGCAATACAAATGGATTATCATTACAAGGGTGAAGACTATGTATTAAACCTTATTGATACCCCTGGTCATGTTGATTTTTCATATGAAGTATCTAGATCCATTGCTGCCTGTGAAGGAGCTTTGTTAGTTGTAGATGCTGCTCAAAGTATTCAAGCACAGACCATTTCTAACCTTTATTTGGCTTTAGAGAACGACTTAGAAATTATCCCAGTTTTAAATAAAGTAGATCTTCCTTCTGCAAACCCTGAAGTAGTTACCGACGACATAGTTGGGTTATTAGGCTGTGATGCAGAAGATGTAATTCCAGCAAGTGCTAAAACGGGTATAGGGATTGAAGCTATTTTAGAAGCAATAATTAATCAAATTCCTTCGCCAAAGGGAGATGTTAATGAGCCCTTGCAAGCTTTAATATTTGACTCTGTTTATAATCCGTTTCGAGGTATTGAAACTTATTTTAAAATTTTAAACGGAGAAATTAGAAAAGGGCAGCATATTAAATTTATGGCTACGGGTAAAGATTATTTTGCTGATGAAGTAGGTTCATTAAAATTAAAACAAGAAATTAGAACTAGCGTAAAAGCTGGTGACGTTGGATACCTGATTACTGGTATAAAAGAAGCAAAAGAAGTAAAAGTAGGTGACACCATTACAGATTTTAAAAATCCAACCAAAAATATTATTGATGGTTTCGAAGATGTAAAACCAATGGTATTTGCTGGTATTTATCCTGTTGATACAGAGGAATATGAAGAGTTAAGAAACTCTATGGAAAAACTTCAATTAAATGATGCGTCTTTAGTGTTTCAACCAGAAAGCTCTGCAGCATTAGGATTTGGATTCCGTTGTGGTTTCTTAGGAATGCTTCATCTTGAAATTATTCAAGAAAGACTAGAGCGTGAGTTTAATATGACGGTTATAACAACTGTTCCCAACGTTTCATATCATGCATTTACCAATAGAAATCCAGATACTATTTTATTGGTTAACAATCCATCCGACTTACCAGAGCCTTCAAGCTTAAACAGAGTGGAAGAGCCTTATATTAAGGCGTCAATTATTACAAAATCAGATTTTGTGGGGCCCGTAATGTCACTTTGTATTAGTAAGCGTGGACAGATCACAAATCAAACCTATTTAACACCAGAACGTGTTGAATTATCTTTTGATATGCCTTTAGCTGAAATTGTTTTCGATTTCTATGATCGTTTAAAAACAGTTTCAAAAGGATATGCTTCATTTGATTACCACCCAATTGGAATGCGTGTTTCTAAATTAGTAAAAGTAGATGTGTTATTAAATGCAAGTCCTGTTGATGCGCTTTCTGCATTACTACACCAAGACAATGCCTATGATATAGGTAAAAAAATGTGTGAAAAATTACGCCAGTTAATTCCACGACAACAATTTGATATCCCAATACAAGCTGCAATTGGAGCTAAAATTATTTCAAGAGAAACTGTAAAAGCTCTTCGAAAAGATGTTACTGCAAAATGTTATGGAGGAGATATTTCTCGTAAGCGTAAATTACTTGAAAAACAGAAAAAAGGTAAAAAAAGAATGCGACTGGTTGGTAATGTTGAAATACCACAAGAAGCATTTATGGCTGTTCTAAAATTAAATGATTAATTTTTTATTATAATCATTATTCCCCGTGCATCCAAACTTTCTTTTCAAGTAAAGTTTCTTCAGACTCTACATGGTCTTCATCTGGAACACAACAATCAACCGGACAAACTGCCGCACATTGTGGTTCATCATGAAACCCTTTACACTCTGTACATTTGTCGGTTACAATAAAATAAAATTCATCAGAACCAGGTTTGTTTTCGGAATCTGCATCCGCTTCTCCACCACGAGGCAATGTAATCATTCCTTTTAAAGTAGTTTCATCAGAGTATGACCATTCTTGATCTGGTTCATAAATTGCGTTGTTTGGACATTCTGCTACACAAGCGTCGCAGTTTATACATTCGTCTGTGATTTTTATTGCCATGTCTTCTACTTTAAATTAATTAACAAAATTAAAATTTATCTTTTTAATATTAAGTTACATTCTTCATAAATTTATAAAAAATATTTTAAACCTTGTTAGCCTTGAAGGCTTTATTGTCAAAGGGCGAAGATTCTTTTAAAAAAAACAGTTTCAGTAAAGTACTAAAAACTATATCAATATCAGGTTTTAAATTATTAGAAAATAACTTTAAAAGCAAAAAAAGTATAAAAAGCTTTGTAGTTTTGCGGGCTATATATTTAAAGTTAAATAAAATAAAATTTAGACTAAATCTAAAATGATAAAAACTGATATAATCATAATTGGAGCGGGACCAACAGGTTTATTTACTGTATTTGAAGCGGGGTTGTTAAAACTAAAATGTCATTTAATAGATGCCCTTCCTCAGGCTGGAGGTCAATGTTCTGAGATATACCCAAAAAAACCAATTTATGATATACCGGGATTTCCGGAAATTCTTGCTGGGGATTTAACAAGAAATTTATTAGAACAATGTAAACAATTTGAACCAGGATTTACTCTTGGGGAGAGAGCAGAAAAAATTACAAAGGATGGAAATGGACTCTTTACGGTAATCACAAATAAAGGCACTCAACACCAAGCACCGGTTGTTGCTATTGCTGGTGGACTTGGTAGTTTTGAACCAAGAAAACCAATGCTTGAAAACATTAACTTTTATGAAGATAAAGGAGTTGAATACATAATTAAAGACCCTGAAATTTATAGAAATAAACGAATCGTTATTGCTGGAGGTGGAGATTCTGCATTAGATTGGAGTATTTTTTTAGCAAATATTGCCAAAGAAGTTACACTTGTTCATAGAAGAAATGAGTTTAGAGGAGCATTAGATTCCTTAGAAAAAGTAAGAGAACTAAATAATAAGAAAAGGATAAATATTATTACTCCTGCAGAAATAACTAAACTGATTGGTAAGGAAAAATTAGAAAGCCTTATTGTGACAAAAGATAAAATTGAAACAGAAATCAATCTTGATCATTTTATACCTCTTTTTGGATTGTCACCCAAACTTGGTCCTATTGCAAATTGGGGCTTAGAAATAGAAAAAAATGCAATTAAAGTTGATACATTTGACTATCAAACAAGTGTCCCTGGTGTTTTTGCAATTGGTGATGTCAATACATATCCTGGAAAACTAAAACTTATTTTATGTGGATTCCATGAGGCAACTCTTATGTGTCAATCGGCTTATAAAATAATTAACCCTGGTAAAAAAAATATTTTTAGATACACTACAGTAAGCGGAATAGATGGGTTCGATGGCACAAGAAAAGAAGCAAAAAAGCCTGTGATTCAAACTATTAACAAATAACATACAGCATGATAGATGTTAATATCGTTATAAAAGATAGAGAAGGAAAAGTCCATAGGGTACTAGCTCCAACAGACATGGCAATGAACCTAATGGAAATAATACGTTCCTACGAATTAGCGCCTGAAGGAACGGTCGGGGTTTGTGGAGGTATTGCAATGTGCGCTTCTTGTCAGTGCTATATTAATTCAGATCATAAACTCCCAGAGATGGGAGAAGAAGAAGAAGCAATGCTATCTGAAGCTTTTAATGTGCAGGAAAATAGCAGGCTCGGATGTCAAATTTCAATAACAAAAGAACTAGAGGGGCTATCCTTTGAGCTGGCTCCCGAATAGTCTTAATCTTAATTTCCACAAGTTGCACCAGCTTCTTCTAGTCCAGTAATATAAATACCGTAATTAGTTCCTGTATTTTCTCCATTAATAGAGGCATTACCATTACTTTCCCTACAAATTTCAAAAGAAATTGTTTGAGGCGAATTACACGTTGTACATGCAACAGAATCTTCTTTTTTACAAGAAAAAAATAGTAAGGATGCTATTAAAATTAATGTATAGTTTTTCAAATTAATTAGTTTTAAAATTTAATAACGGCGAACACTTACTAATGTTATTCTTTTGTCAAACTTTCTTTTAAAACAAAAGGTTTTCCTATATAAATTAGCTTAAACCCCTCACCAACTTCGTCATTTTTAAAACCATAGGAAGACTTAATGGTTAGTTCTCCTTTATTATTTTTTAAAAATATTGGAATCGTATTTTTATCTTTTTCGGTTTGTTTTATAAGTGTCTTATAGTGTTCCTTATTAATAATTTCAATTTCATTGATCTTAGGATACTCCTGTGCTATTTTTGTAAGCAAGGCAAAATCATCGGTATGAGAAAACAATCCTTCTTTTGGGTTGTTAGTTGGATCGTTTTTTTCTTCTTTAGTTATTAAACGAAATGATCCATTTTCCCCAAAATCATTTTTAAACTTTTCAATAGCAATTCTATTAATGTCTGAACTACCCGTTAATGCCATTAAATAACCAATATCGTTCAATTCAATATTGTCTTTTAAAGTATCTGAATAAATGTCTTCAGTAAGCGCCTCTAAACCTAAGTTTCTAGCATTAGCAATATTAGTTTGGTTAGAATCAATTAAGACAACGTGTCTGTTGTTATCTTTAAGGTATCTTGCTATTAATTGAGAAACTTCTGAAGCGCCTACGATTAAAATTCCGTTTGAATTTTTTAAGAAAACGCCCGTTATTTTTGCAAAAAGTCGTGCGGTAGTAGCGTTAAGCAAGACTGTTCCCATTACAATCATAAATACTAACGGAGTAATATACTCAGCATCTACTATGCCTTTAAAAACTAATGTTAAACCAAATAACGATGCGATTCCTGCGGCAACAATTCCTCTTGGTCCAACCCAGCTAATAAACATTTTTTCTTTAAATGTTAATGTAGAATTATAAGTACTTAGCAATACCCCTATAGGCCTTATAATAAAGACAATAACTGCAAAAAGAGCTAATGTTTCCCATTTATAAATTAACATTAAATCTTCAAAATTAATGTTAGCCGATAGAAGAATGAATAATATAGAAATTAGTAGAATGCTAAGTGATTCTTTAAAATAAAGTAAATCTTTTAAATATTTTGATTTAGAGTTTCCTAAAACCATTCCCATAATTACAACTGCCAAAAGCCCTGATTCGTGCGAAAAGCTATCAGATAAAACAAAAACACCTAAAACTGATGCCAATGCAAATACATTTAATAAATAATGAGGAATCCATTGTTTGTTGATTGCAAAATTTAATGCGTGGGCAAAAGTAAAACCAAAGGTTGAGCCAAATAACACAATTTTACCAAATTCAACTAAGGCTGTTTTGGTATACTCGCCTCCAGCACCTACACTTATAAATTCAAAAACCAATACCGCTACTAAAGCACCTATTGGATCTATTAATATTCCTTCCCATTTTAAAATTGCTGAAATATCTTTTCTAAGAGGTATGTTTCTTAATATAGGTGTAATAACTGTTGGCCCAGTAACGATAATTAATGCTGAAAATAAAAAGGAAATCTCCCAGCTTAAATTAAAAATAAAATGTGCAGCTATTCCAGCACCAAAGAAAGTTACCAGGGACCCTAAGGTTATTAACTTTGTAATAACAAGCGGTCCAACGCTTTTAATTTCTTTAAATTTTAAGGTTAAACCTCCTTCAAAAAGGATGATACTAATAGATAGCGATACAAAAAAGTATAAGTTTTTACCTCCAAACAATCCTTCTTTTCCATTCCAAACAGGTTCTATCCATTTGGTTCCATCTTCTGATAAAAACTCAGCAGATATAGGACCTACAAGCAAACCAATTAACAACAATGGTAAAATAGCTGGAATTTTTAATTTCCAAGCAAACCATTGGGCTAAAATTCCTAAAATAATAATGCCTCCTAATTCTAACATTCAATAAATTTTGGTATAAAAATACTAATTAATTTAATAGAGTTAGGCATCTAAATTTCTGCTTTATTTTAAGTGGTTTTAAATAATTGCACCTGCGGGTCAATAAATCAAGAATATAGAGTTTTAAATAATGGAGAATAATAAATTTTATTTAGGAATTAAACTTATTTAAGCGTGTCCTATTGTTCTTCTTTTTATTTATCTATTAATTAAGTGAATTAAATTAGCTGCATAAATATTTATTTTTTTGAAGTTTTTTTTGTGCAAATATGTATATTAAGGCCCATGAAAATTAACAACCAAATCCCATCAACTGGCTTTAAAGGACTGAAAGAAAATTGGAGAAGTGACCTTTCCGCAGCACTTAGCGTCTCACTTGTAGCATTACCTTTGGCGCTAGGAATTGCGGTAGCTTCAGAAGTTTCGCCTATGGCAGGAGTCCTCTCTGCTATTATTGGAGGTGTCGTAACAACCTTTTTTCGCGGTGGCCATTTAGCTATTAATGGGCCAGCAGCTGGATTAATTGCAGTAATATTAGGAGGCCTCGTTGTCTTAGATGGCAATATTAATTATGTGCTGGCGGCTATTGTTGTTTCTGGCGCAATTCAAACACTATTAGGGTTTCTTAAATTAGGACGTTTTGCTAAATTATTACCATCTTCAGTGCTTCATGGTATTTTAGCGGCAATTGGAGTCATAATTTTTTCAAAACAAATTCATTATACCTTAGGAACAAAATCCTCATCAGATACCATAATAGGGACGCTTTTGGATGTTTTTTACAAACTTCCAGAAATCAATCCGTTCGTTTTTTTAATTGCTTTATCTGGGATTTTGGTCCTTGTGTTCTATAAAAAAATTAATTATAAGTTTATTCGTATTATTCCTGCACCAATGTGGGTTCTATTATTAGCATTACCATTTGTTTTTGGGTTTGACTTTTTCAACGAACACAGTCTCTCTTTTTTTGATAAAACTTTTAACGTTGGTCCACATCTATTGATTAGCATGCCAGATAATCCTTTAGAAAGCATAATGCATCCAGATTTTGGTATGATTAATACATTCCCATTTTGGTTAACCGTTTTATCTATCACTATGATTGCCTCAGTGGAGACCCTCGCAAGTGCTAGAGCTGTGGATAAATTAGATCCGTATAGACGTACAACAAATCTAAACAAAGACTTGGTTGGCGTGGGACTTAGTACAATGGTTTCAGGTGCTTTAGGTGGATTGCCTATTATTACTGTTATTGTTAGAAGTACGGTTAATGTAAATAGTAATGCAAAAACAAAGTGGTCTAACTTTTATCATGGAATATTTTTAATTCTTTTTGTTTTAATTTTGGCGCCAGTCTTAAGAAGCATCCCTTTAGCGGCTTTAGCGGCTATCTTAGTCCACACGGGGTATAAATTGGCTTCTCCAAAAGTTTTTAAACAAGCATATGATCAGGGAGTAGAACAGTTATTGTTTTTATCTTCAACACTTTTAATAACGTTATTTACAGATTTACTTTATGGAATACTTGGTGGGATTTTAGTAACTCTTGCGTTACAAATGTTATTAGCAAGAGTTGGTTTTATTCATTTCTTTAAAATGATTTATAAATCAGGGTCAAAAGTATACCATTTGGAAAACGGAACTTATGATGTTAAATTAAAAGGAGTTGCCAATTTTTTATATGCTTTAAAATTAGATAAATTACTTAAAGATATTCCCAAGGGGTCTAATGTTATTATTGACATGTCTCAAACACGATTAGTGGACCTCTCTATAATGGAAAACATTATTGATTTTAAACGAATTCATGACAACTTTGGTGGAGAAGTAAGGCTTACTGGCTTAGATAATCATGTTGCTTCAAAAAGCCATAATAGAGCGCTAAAAATTGTTACTGGTCGAATAAAAAAACGAATCTCAAAACGACAAATACGATTACAAAAATTGGCAAATACAAATGGTTGGTCTTTTGAGCGTGAAGTAGATTGGAATACTTCCTACTTAAGGAATTTTCATTTTTTTGACTCACGTCCAATTGAAATGAAAAATAATTCTTTACAAGGGTTGGATGTTGAAAATAATGCACAATGGGAAATAGCAGATATTGTTTTTGATGAAGGAGCATTACTAGCCCTTGAAGTATATCAGACTACAGTACAAGTAATTAGACTACCCACTTCCATACCAAAATTCATAATTGATAAGGAAGGCTTATTTGATAAGATTTTTAATAGAGTAAGAGTATTGTCTGGAGCAAGCAGGGATATTAACTTTAAAAAGAATAAAGACTTTTCTAATAAGTTTTTATTGAGTGGAGAAAAAGAAAGTGAAATACGTGAATTTTTTACGGAAGATCTTATTCAGTTTTTAGATGAAAATGAAATCCACCATATTGAAAGCAATGGAGAGGCTTTAATGATTTTTAAATATCTTCATATTGCAAAAACTGATGAAGTTCAAAACATGTTAACTTTTGGTTTTAATTTATTGAAACATATGAACTTTAAAAGCATATCCTAAAACGTTTTTTAGAAAAGATAAATAAATTAGATTATATCATATTATAATAATTTCTTAACAATGCTTTATAATTTAATACGATTTCTTATTTTGCACGCCTATGAATTTACACCCTATAGAGGCGGGAAATTTTAAGCTAGATGGCGGCGCTATGTTTGGCGTTGTTCCAAAACCACTTTGGTCTAGAACCAACCCAGCAGACTCGAACAATATGATTGATGTTGCTTCTCGTTGTCTTTTAATTGAAAACGGCGATCGACTGACTCTAATCGATACTGGTATGGGGGATAAACAGAGTGATAAGTTCTTTGGTTATTATTATCCTTGGGGGAATTTTACTCTTGAAAATTCTCTAAAACAGAAAGGTTTTCATAAAGACGATATTACTGATGTGTTTTTAACTCATCTTCATTTTGATCATTGTGGAGGTGCGGTTCAATATGATAAAAGTCGAACTGGTTACGAACCTGCTTTTAAAAATGCGACTTATTGGAGTAATGAAAAACATTGGAATTGGGCAACAAAACCCAATCGAAGAGAAAAGGCTTCGTTCCTGTCTGAAAACATTTTACCCATGCAAGAAAGTGGTCAACTAAAGTTTGTAGGTGACCCTAAGGAATGCTTTTCGAATGCAAATGAATTGGATTTTGGAATATTTTTCGCAGATGGCCATACTGAAAAACAAATGATACCACATATAGATTATAAAGGAAAAAAAATTGTGTTTATGGCAGATTTATTACCAACTGCTGGACATTTACCACTTCCTTTTGTAATGGGATATGATACAAGACCTTTATTAACCATGCCAGAAAAAGAAACGTTTCTTAATATGGCAGCAGACAATAATTACTATTTATTTTTAGAGCACGATGCTCATAGCCCGATTATTACGGTAAAACACACAGAAAAAGGGGTTCGTCTCCGTGAGCGTTTTACTATTAACGAATTATTTAACTAAATAACAATGAAAATTTTAAAACCTTTTTTACTAGCAGCTACAACAACGCTTTTATTAGCGAGCTGCGGAAGTAGTGTTACGCCAATTGACGCGACCCTTCTTGAAAACTCAACCAGCCTAACCCTTAAAACAGGAAAAGTTGAAGACGCCCAGCTTAAAGTTTGGAGTGCTACAGATTTGGCAACCGATACAATTCCAGGGATGAGTGTTGATAAAGCATATGCCGAATTAATTCCTAATTTAAAAGGAACCAATGTAATTGTTGCTGTTATTGATAGCGGAATTGATATCGAACACGAAGACCTTAAAAATGTGATTTGGGTGAATAAAGGAGAAACTGCAAACAACGGAATAGATGATGATAAAAATGGATATATAGACGATATTCACGGATGGAACTTTTTAGGAGATATCGTAGGTGAAAATCTAGAGTTTACTCGTATTGTTAGAAGGTATGATGCAGAATTTAATGGGATAAGTGCAGCAGATATTAATGAAGCTAATAAAGAAAAATTTGCTTTGTACCAAAAAGCAAAAGCTGAGCAAAGTAAAAATTTCGACGAAACAAAAGCAAATAGCGATAGATATACTCAAATGCTAGAGCAAGTTACTTCTGCTCATTCTGGAATATCAAAAAAAATTGAAAAAGAAGATTATACAGCTGCAGATTTAGCTGCAATAAGCAGTCCTACTGAAGAAGATCAAAAAAACATTGCTGTATTAACACAAATGTTATCATATGGAGGAAGTATTCCTGAGTTTATGGAGCGACTAAATGGAGGTGTTGATTATTTTGGTGGTAGATTAAAAAATCACTTTAATATGGATACTGATTTTAGAGGTGTTTTAAATGACAATCCTTATGACATTACTGATACTAATTATGGTAATAATGATGTTGATGGTCCAGATCCTAAAAAAGCAGATGCAATGCACGGTACCCACGTAGCGGGAATTATTGCTGCACAAAGAGGAAACGGTATTGGAATGGATGGTGTTGCTCAAAACGTTGAAATTATGGTGGTTCGAGCAGTACCAGATGGTGATGAGTATGATAAAGATGTAGCTTTAGCGATTCGTTACGCAGTAGATAATGGTGCCAAAGTTATAAATGCTAGTTTTGGAAAAAGCTACACTCAAAACCCAGAATGGGTTTGGGACGCAATTAAATATGCTGCAAAAAATGATGTGTTGATTGTACATGCTTCTGGAAACGATGGAAAAGATATTGATATAGCAGAAAATTATCCAAATGACCATGCGGGAACTGGTAAAGAAATTAGCGATAATTACATATCCATTGGTGCTTTAAATTATAAAAACGGAAAAGAAATGGTTGCAACATTCTCAAACTATGGTGCATCTAATGTAGATTTATTTTCTCCAGGTGTTAAAATTTGGTCAACTACCCCTTTAGATACTTACAAATATTTACAAGGTACTTCTATGGCGTCTCCAAATGTAGCTGGTGTTGCTGCAATGATTCGTTCTTATTATCCAAAACTATCTGCTAAACAAGTAAAGCAAGTTTTAATGGATAGTGGTTTACACACATCTACTCCGGTAATTGTAGGAGGGGAAGAAACAAATGTTCAACCTTTTAATGCTATTTCAAAATCTGGAAAAACAGCAAATTTATATAACGCCTTAATTATGGCAAGTAAAATGTAAAAATATGAAGTTAGTTTTAAGCACTCTTTTTACCCTATTTCTTTTTGTTGCTTCTGCGCAAAACAATACCGGTTATTGGCAACAAAAAGTTGATTACAAGATGGAAATTGACATGGATGTCGAAAACCATCAATACAAAGGAACCCAAGAGCTAACTTATTCAAATAACTCTCCCGATACATTGTATCGGGTGTTTTATCACTTATACTTTAATGCATTTCAGCCAGGTAGTGAAATGGATGTTCGTTCGAGAACGATTGAAGACTCTGGTAAAAAAATTGCAGATAAAATCTCTAAACTTACTCCATCAGAGATTGGTTATATCAAGCCAACATTATTAACTCAAGATGGGAAAAATTTACAATATGAAGTAGTTGGTACTATTTTAGAAGTAACTTTAAATACTCCTATTTTACCTAATACTTCTACTGTTTTTAATATGAATTGGGACGCTCAAGTCCCTGTACAGATTAGAAGATCTGGACGAGATAATGCAGAGGGTGTTGCATACTCTATGGCTCAATGGTATCCTAAATTAGCTGAGTATGATTTTGAAGGGTGGCATGCAGTACCTTATATCGCTCGTGAATTTCATAGTGTTTGGGGAGATTTTGATGTTTCTATTAAACTGGACGAAAACTACCTCATCGGAGGTACGGGATACCTTCAAAATGGAGATAAAAAAGGCTTAGGAAAAAAGTCTAAACGGAAAACTAGAACTTGGCATTTTACAGCGCCTAATGTTCATGATTTTACTTGGGCTGCAGATAAAGATTATATTCATGACACCTATCCAGGACCAAATGGAGTAACGTTAAACTTCTACTATAAAAACAATCCTGAAATACTTGAAAACTGGAAAGTATTACAGCCAAAAACTGCAGATTTACTTACTTATTTCAATAAACATATTGGCAATTATCCTTATAAACAATATTCTGTGATACAAGGTGGTGATGGAGGTATGGAGTATGCAATGTGTACTTTGATAACTGGTGAGCGAAAATTAGGTAGTTTAATTGGAGTTACGTCTCATGAAATGGCACATACGTGGTTTCAGTTTTTATTAGCAACCAATGAAAGCAAACATGAATGGATGGACGAAGGTTTTACTTCTTACATTTCAAATATGGCGATGAATGAATTGATGGAAGAAGGAAAAGAAAACCCTAACGCAGGTTCTTACAGAGGATATAATTATATCGCTACTAGTGGCAAGGAACAGTCTCAAACAACTCATGCCGATCGTTATAACACCAATACGGGTTATGGAATTGCTGCATATAGTAAAGGAGCTGTCTTTCTTTCACAATTAGGCTATGTTATTGGTAAAGAGAATTTAGACAAAACCTTATTGCGGTACTTTAAGGAGTGGTCTTTTAAACATCCTACACCTAACGACTTTATTAGAGTAGCCGAAAAAGTATCTGGAGCAGAATTGGATTGGTATTTAATGGATTGGACACAAACTACAAATACAATTGACTACGGAATAAAGGAAGTGACTACTGAAAACAATAAAACTAACGTATCTTTAGAAAGAATTGGTTTAATGCCAATGCCTATAGATATAAACGTCACTTATGATGATGGTTCTGTTGGAATTTTTTATATTCCTTTACAAATGATGCGTGCTGATAAGCCAAACCCTAATCCAAATCAAGAATGGACAGTTTTACCAGATTGGGCTTGGGCTAACCCAGCTTATGAGTTTGTAATAAATAATGGTAAAAAAATAAAAAGCATATCTATTGATGCTTCTCAATTAATGGCAGATATTAATTTAGATAATAACACTTTTGAGGTAAAATAATTATCTTTTTTTTTAAAGGTGTACTTCTGAAAAACATTAAAAATTATTAATTTTAGTTATTAGGGGGCGAAAGCTCCCTTTTTTATTTAATAATATTCCCAGCTTTCAGGAACATTCGTTAATTTTACTATAATGATTGATCATTTTGAACCGTAAAAAGCTAAAAATTATCCATCGGTTAGTAAAAGTATTTATAAATAAACCGCTAACGGAATGTATGTATATGGGTTTTTTATATTATGGATTATTGCCATCTTGTTTAGATCTAAAGGAGGGTTATTATTAGCCGCGTTTAATCATTTATATATTTGGGTTCATTACTATTATACAGAAAAACCTGATATGGATTATATATACGGTAAAAAGGATACGTAATTTAAGAACTAATACTCTTTCATATTTCTTACTTTTACTGCTATGAATTTCCGTTTTCCAAAATCAGAAAAACTTAAAAGTAAAAAAACAATAGAACTTCTTTTTACGAAGGGAAAATCACTTACCAAATATCCAGTAAAAGTATTTTACTTCCCTTCTGAAAACGCAAAAATTACACAGGCTGCTTTTGCTGTTCCTAAGCGGAATTTTAAAAGTGCAGTAGACAGAAATCGCATAAAAAGACAACTTAGAGAAGTGTACAGACTTCAGAAACATTTGTTAAAAAACGAAGGAGAGTTAAAGTTTGCGTTGTTCTTTTTATATATTGGTAAAGAAAAATTACCATATTCCACAATTGAAACATCACTAAAGGCAGTGATTAATAAAATATAAAATGAAAAAGAAGATTCTCATTCCTATTCTTGCTTTAGGAATCCTTTTTACAACCGTTAGTTTTAAAGGAGATTTTTTTGAAATCGCCAAACAAATAGAAATATTTACTACGCTTTTTAAAGAGTTAAATATGAATTATGTTGATGAAACAACCCCTTCAGATTTAATGAACAAAGCGATTAAAGGAATGTTAGCAGATCTAGATCCCTATACGGTTTATTGGAACGAACAAGAAGTAGAAGATGCTCGTATTAACAATTCTGGGATGTATACAGGAATTGGAGCAACCGTTAGAAACAAGGATAATAAAATGATAATTATCGAGCCTTTTAAAGGGTTTCCAGCAGATAAGGCGGGTTTAAAATCGGGCGATCAAATTATTAAAATCGGAAATATTACGCTTTCAGATAACGAAGGTGATGCTAGCGAATTATTAAAAGGTACGGCAGATTCTGAAGTTAAATTAACCTATTTGCGTGAAGGAAAAACAGAAACAACGACCTTAACTCGAGGTGCTATAGATGTTCATGCGGTACCGTTTTATCAATTAATAAACGATGATATTGGCTATATTGTATTGTCTAAATTTAATAGAAAAACTACGGTTGAGACAAAAGCGGCTTTAGAAGATTTAAAATCGCAAGGTGCTACAAAAATCATACTTGATTTAAGAGGAAATCCGGGCGGATTATTAACGGAAGCAATTAACATTGTTAATTTATTTGTTCCAAAGGGAGAATCCATTGTAACTACAAAATCGGCTGTAAAAAAGTATAATAAAACCTATAAAACTCAAAAACCTGCTTTTGATACAGAAATACCGCTAGTGGTTTTGGTAAACGGAAGAAGTGCATCGGCTAGTGAAATAGTTTCTGGTGGATTGCAAGACTTGGATAGAGCAGTTATTATTGGCGCCCGTAGTTTTGGAAAAGGATTGGTGCAACGTCCAAAAAAGCTAACATATGGTACTCAATTAAAAGTGACTATTTCAAGATATTATACTCCAAGCGGAAGGTGTATTCAAGCGCTTGATTATTGGAATCGTGATGAAAATGGAGATCCCGTTCGTGTAGACGTTAAAGAATACAACTCCTTTAAAACAAAAGGCGGAAGAACTGTTTACGATGGTGGAGGTATTATGCCAGACATCGAATTAAAATCAGGAAAATTTAGCCCAATTACTACTGCTTTACTTAAAGATCAGGCGATTTTTGATTATGCTACTAATTATTATTACACTCACAAGGTGGAGGATTGGAATAATTTTTCATTTTCTAATAGTGACTTTCAAGATTTTCTAAAGTTTTTAAAAACGAATAATTTTGAATACGAAACTGAATCTGAAAAGTTATTTTCAGAAGCTTTACGCAAATCAGAAGATGAACATTTACAAAAAGAAATTTCTTCTAGTTATAATCAATTAATGATTGCTGTAGATAATGCTAAGGAAAAAGCATTGGTTGAAAAGAAAGAGGAAATTATTAATTTATTAAGTGATGAAATATTAAAACGTTATTTTTATCGTGACGGGATGTATAAGTATCATTTAAATCATAGTCCTGAAATTTTGGAAGCAGTTTCTGTGCTTAAAAACGAATCGAAATACCAAAAAATATTAAAGTAATAAATGGAAGAATTTTTAGGGTTTTTTGAACATTTGCCAACATGGATAAAAGCTACTTGGATTCTTTTTTTTCTTACTTTTTTTTGGATCATTGAAGGGTATTATTCATTTTATAAAAACCCTGTTAGTAAATGGAAACATGCTAAAACTAATATCATCCTTTTATTGATGGTTGTGGTTATTAATTCTGTTTTTGGAGTTTTACTAATTTTTGTTGATGGCTGGCTAAGTGAATCTGGCTTTGGATTACTTCATTTAATTGACACCCAATTATGGATTAAGCTATTAATCTCTATTGTTGTATTGGATTTTACCTCTCAATATTTTGTTCATTTTTTATTACATAAAGTTAGGTGGATGTGGCGCTTACACATCGTTCATCATACCGACAAACATGTGGATGTTACCACAGGAACTAGACACCATCCATTGGATTTTTTAATACGAGAATCTTTTGCATTGATGGTTGTAGTATTAATGGGAATGCCGGTTTCATTTTACTTTTTATACAGAATGATCACCATCCCTTTTACTTACTTTAATCACGCAAACATCTCCTTACCGCTTTGGTTAGATAAGGGTTTAAGTTATTTAATCGTCTCTCCAAATATGCATAAATTTCATCATCATAATGAATTGCCTTGGACAGATAGTAATTTTGGTAATGTCCTTTCTATTTGGGATCGTATTTTTGGAACCTTTGTTTATGATGATCCAACTAAGATTGTGTATGGCTTAGACTCTTCAGAACATACCAACGATGAAGATGTGTTGTTTCAACTTAGAATACCCTTTAATAAAGACGTTAAGTCTATCAATAAATAAATGGAATAGAATTATAAGTAATTGTAATCCATTTTTTACGGGCAATATTCTGTTAGCTGAGAATAAAGTAAGTGTGTTTTTACTTTGTAATTTAATTGTCAAGAACATAAAATGGAGACATAGAGGTTTCAGCGTTAGATCCAATAGCCGTCATGGGTGGACACACTTTAGAGGTTCAAGATTAAATGAAAAGAGAAATTTATAAATATGATACTATCAACAACAGATGAAATTCCAAATAAAGAAATTAGTGAAATTCTTGGTATTGCTCGGGGAAGTACCGTAAGAGCAAGAAGTGTTGGTCGTGATTTTTTTGCAGGATTAAAAAACTTGGTTGGAGGAGAAATTAGTGAATACACTCAATTACAAGCGGAGTCTAGAGAGCAAGCATTAGATAGAATGCAAAAAGATGGGGAGAAAATGGGTGCAGATGCGGTTATAAATATTAGACTTACTACTTCTATGGTGATGCAGGGTTGTTCTGAGATATTAGCTTATGGTACTGCGGTAAAACTAAGTAATTATTAATTTTAAATTTTTTTTCATAAAGAGTATAAAAAAAACATTTAGGTGTACATAATAGAAATAAAATCTCCTAGGGATTTTATTTAATTGTTGCAATTCATTGAAAGTGAACGGTAAAAAGAAAGAAAATAGAAAACAGAATTAAATCGAATAATCCAAACGCAGAAAACAACGAAATAGAAACGTCTTATAAAATTAATTACTGGTTTTATCTTATTTACGAAAGTACTCGCGACATTGCTATTTGTGTTTTATTTATTAGGTTTAGTGCTTAAACCACATAAATTCCTGTATCGGTAAGTGTTATTTCCTTATCATTTTAATATGAGGAATGCCATCTTCTAAATATTCATCACCAAAAGATTTAAAACCTAGGTTGCTATAAAATTTATTTAGATAACATTGAGCTGATATTTTTATAGTATTTGTATGATAATGATTTTCTATAGCTTCTATTGAGTTATTCATGAGTTGATTTCCTCTTTTAAATTTCCGTTGCGATTCCTTTACAACTACTCGTCCAATAGAAGCTTCTTTAAAATAATCTCCTGGTTGAAAACAACGCGTATAAGCAATTATTTCATTTTCAACTATTCCAATAATGTGTAATGCTTTTTGGTCTTTACCATCAATATCCTGGTACGCACAGTCTTGTTCTACTACAAATACTTCAGATCGTAATTGAAGTATTTCATATAGTTCAATTGTAGATAGTTCGTTAAATGTTTTAATACTAATCTTCATATTAATCTTGAATAATTAAATCTTTAGGATCGTCCTTTTTAAATTCTGGTTGAAAATTACTATGGTTAATATTAAAATTTTTTAATAAAATTTGTTCTATTTCTTCTAAAATAACATCAAATTCAGAAATATTAATATCATTAAAAAATTCTATATGTGCTTCTATATGAATCTCGTCTTCGTTTAATTCCCAAACATGTACATGATGAACGTTTTTAATGGCAGAATTTATTTTAATAGCCTTTGTTACTTCTTCTATATTTATATATTCTGGAGTAAACAACATTAATATTCTAAATGATTTTTTTAATAAATCATAACCCATAAAAATTAGATAGAGCGCAATTAAAATAGTTAATAAGCTATCTACCCAAAACCAATAAAAATATTTCATTAATAAACCTCCAATTAACACTGCAACAGAAGCTGCCATATCGGTGAATAAATGTAAATATGCAGATTGCATATTCATATTTTCTTTTGCTTCACTTTTTAAAAGAAGTACACTAAATCCATTTGCAAAAACTGCTAATAATGCCAACCATATTACTAAATTACTTTCAATTTCTTGAGGGTTGTAAAATCTAATAATCGCCTCATAAACAAGATATATAGCGATAATTATTAAGGATGCTGAATTTACAAATGCAGCAATTATTTCAGCTCGTTTATAACCAAATGTTCTAGCTTTAGAAGCTTCTTTTTTAGTAAATAAATTAGCCACATAACTTATAATTAATGAAATAACATCGGTTAAATTATGTAATGCGTCTGATAGTAAAGCTAAACTTCCAGACAATATCCCTCCTATAACTTGAGCTATTGTTATAAGTATGTTTAATCCAATTGTAAAGAGTAATTTTTTACCTTTTAAATCACTATGATTATGGGTGTGATTTGATTTCATAAAAATTTAAGAACAAGCAATTTTATCGACTCTTGTTTGATGTCTTCCTCCTTCAAATTTAGTATTTAAAAAAACAACTACCATTGCTATTGCTTGAGGTATGCTAGTATATCGCGCAGGAATACTTAAAATATTTGCATTATTATGAAGTCTAGCTAATTCGGTAAGTTCTTTATTCCAACAAAGTGCAGCTCGTACTTCTTTATACTTATTTGCTGTCATTGCAGCACCATTTCCAGATCCACAAATTATAATACCTAAATCTACTTTTTGAGTAGCTACATCTTTAGCAACAGGGTGTATAAAGTCTGGATAATCTACACTGTCTTCAGTATCCGTTCCATAATTTGTAACAGATATATCTTTAGATTTTAAAAATTTTACAATTGCTTCTTTATATGCTGGTCCAGCATGATCATTTCCAATAGCTATTTTCATTTCTCCTTTATTATTTTGTTAAAACAAAGATATTGTATAATTTTAATAAACAGTAGGTTAATAAAAGACTTTACATTTTAATTATAAATTAAATTTAAAACTTAACTTATATTTTAAAATAGTTAATAAAGTGTTGATAGCTGTTTATAGTTTTTATAAAAATAAATTTGGATGTTAAATAAATAAATTCAATACCAATTTTTATTTTAATTAACCAAAAAAGTTAACCTTCTGTTATATAAAAGTTATCCTTTAAATAAGTTACTTTTTCAACTTTATAAAAATAAATAGTTATAAAAAATTACCTGTTAATTACAGATGTTAACAATAGTTAATAGAAACCACTATCTATCTCTAATTCAAATAAAAAAGGAGTTAATATAGTGTTGATATCTTACTAAGAAAATGATTTAACTTAAAATCAAAACAAATCTTTTAAAAGTTATAGTAGCTATTAACAAGCAATAATAACCATCATTTTATATTTAAATTTAATTAAAAAAAAAGGTATTATATAATAGTTGTTGATAAGTGTTTTTTAGATGAAAATTAAACGATTTCTAATACAGTATCGTTGTTTAAATTATTTATAATTTTAATAGCTTTTTCTTTATCATTTTTATGAACTTGAAGTCTAATACCACCAAAAGCGTTAGAGTGAAATGGAAGAATAGTAATAGCGGTTTCATTTAAAAAAACATAATTAATACTTTCTTGTTGAAGTAGTAATTCTATAATAACATACTCACTAGTATAGGTGAATCTTGCTATAGTTATAAAATCTTTCATAATTAATAAAAATATATTTTTAAAAGGATTTTTTATAAAGGTAATTAATAATAACAGTTTGTTAATACTAATACAAAAATTTAAAGCTTACTTTTACCATAATTAAAATTAAAAAATGTCGAAAAGAAACAAGACGAGAAAGAAAACAAACGATTCCAACCTTACCCAAAGTATACTTACTACTTTAAGAAAACAAAATTCCAAACCAACTAATTATAAGCAGATTGCATCCATTTTAGATGTTACTGATACTACAACTAGGAATTTAATAATTAAAACATTAAAAAAACTTCAATCTGAAGATAAAATAGAAGAAATTTCTAGAGGAAAATATATTATTAAAGCTTCTAAAAATTATTATACCGGAAAAGCTGATGTTACTTCTCGGGGTCAGGCTTATATTGTTGTAGAGGATTTAGAAGATGATATTTTTATAAATAATAAAAATTTAAACCATACCCTACACGGTGATACGGTAGAGGTATATGTTTTTAAAAGAAATAGAGGCGGAAAACAAGAAGGAGAAGTAACACAAATAATAGAACGAAAACGAACAGAATTTGTAGGTATTATAAAAATACAAGAACGTTTCGCTTTTGTAGAGTGTCAAGATGTTAAAATGTATACCGATATTTTTATTCCAAAAGAGAATATTAATACTGCAAAAGAAGGTGAAAAGGTTTTAGTAGAAATAGAAAGCTGGCCAGAAAAAGCTAGCTCTCCTTTCGGTAATGTAATTAAAGTATTAGGAAAGCCCGGAGAACATAATACAGAAATCCATTCCATTTTAGCTCAATATGGATTACCATATGAGTTTGATAAAGAAGTGGAAGATTATGCAAATAATATAGATACTTCTATTAATAAAGAGGAAATTAAAAAGCGTCGCGATATGCGAGGTGATTTAACATTTACAATAGATCCAAAAGACGCTAAGGATTTTGATGATGCTTTATCTTTTAAAGCATTAGAAGATGGTACTTATGAAATAGGAATTCATATTGCAGATGTTTCTCATTATTTAATTCCAGGAACTATTTTAGATACGGAAGCTTTTGATAGAGCAACCTCTGTTTATTTAGTAGATAGAGTGGTGCCAATGCTTCCTGAAGTATTATCAAATAATGCCTGTTCATTAAGACCTAACGAAGAAAAATTTACTTTTTCAGCTGTTTTTAAAATAAATAATAAAGCAGAAGTAATAGATAAATGGTTTGGTAGAACAGTTACTTATAGTGATGCACGTTTTGCTTATGAAGAAGCACAACATGTAATTGAATCTAATGTCATTCAGAGCGATAGCGAAGAATCTCAAACAGTTACTATACCTTCAGAAATATCTATCACAGGAAAAACGTACGAGGTTAAAAACACAATAACTGAAGCAATACTTAAATTAGATGAATTAGCTAAAATTCTTCGTAAAAAAAGAATGAAAGAAGGTGCTATTTCTTTCGATAAAGTAGAGGTTAAATTTAATTTAGATGAAAACAACAATCCTGAAGGAGTCTATTTTAAAGAAAGTAAAGACGCTAATAAATTAATAGAAGAGTTTATGCTTCTAGCGAATAGAAGTGTTGCAGAATTTATAGGAAAACAAAACCCTAAAAAAACATTTGTTTATCGGGTTCATGATAAACCTAATGATGATAAAATTGCTGCTTTACAAAATATTATTAAACAGTTTGGTTATAAGTTAGACACTCGGGATCGAAAAACCACTTCCAATTCTTTAAACAATTTATTA
>CAJXEB010000019.1 GCA_913052585.1 uncultured Flavobacteriaceae bacterium
AGTGTTCACCTTTTTTTGCCCCAAATCTACCATGAACTTAACATACTTATGCTATGGTATACTCAAATATATATTTTATTAATAAACTACAGCAAGTTTTTTCCTACTTTTAGATGAAATTCGCTTTAAATTCGATTAAGTGCATATATTTTATTAAATAGTATTCTAATTTAACATTAAACATAATAATAAATAGCAATAAAATGACAAATACTTCCACTTAATACAAATACATGGAATATAGCATGATTGTATTTTATTTTTTGAATACTATATAATATCGCTCCAATAGTATAAGAAACCCCTCCTGCAAGCAGCCAATAAAACCCTTCAATTAAGATATTATCTAGAATTGGTTTTATTACTATCATAACAATCCAGCCCATTAAAACATAAGCTGTTGTAGATGCTTTCTCAAACCTCCCAGTGTAAAAAAGTTTTAAAACAATTCCAATTAATGCAATACCCCAAACAATTCCAAAAATTATCCAGCCTAATGTTCCTTTTAAAGTTATTAGTGTAAAAGGCGTATAGCTTCCTGCAATTAGAATATAAATTGAAGCATGATCAAATATATTTAATTGTCTTCTCCTTTTTGGGTCTTTTGAATTATGAAATAAAGTAGAAGCTGCATAAAGAATTATTAAACTTAGCCCAAAAATACTGAAGCTAATTATTCGCACTAAACTTCCTTCATTAATTGTTTTAGATACTAAAAGAATTAATGCTATGATACTTAGCAGAAGCCCTAAAGCATGGGTATAAACATTCCATTTTTCTTCTAAAGGAGCGTAATTTTTCATGAACTCGTTGTCTTTCATTTAAAGAGTAATTTTTTTAATAATATCTTTAAGGTCGTTTTCTTTTTGAGTTCCTATTAAGAATTTAGATTTGTCTTTTAATACAATAGCTAAGCCCATTTTACCTTTGATATTATAAACAGTTCCGTAGGAAGTCCACTTTCTAATTCCCCAACCTCCAACAAATCCATAATCAACAACCTCTACCGAAACAACATCAATCCAATTTACAGTTTTGAATAAAAAGGGAAAGAATTTCAGTTTACATTCTGTTTTAGAAATTTCGGTTTTTAATTTTATAATTTTAATTAAGCCTATAATAAGGTATGTAATTCCAGAAAAAATAATAATCCCAAGATTAGACATAGGATTACTGCCAAATTCTTTTCCTAAAATTAATTGATTATAAACTCCAAATAATGATATAATTCCAATACCAATTAACAAAAGCCATAACCACCATTGGGTAAATTGTTGCTCTTCTTTAAAAAGTATTTTTAACATTATTAATAAGCTCTTTCCGGATTTCCTTCAACAAAATTAATATATGCTTTGTTAACGACTCTATTACCACCTGGAGTTGGATAATTACCTGTAAAATACCAATCACCAAGATTATCAGGACACGCTTTATGAAGATCATCCACCGATTGAAAAATTACTTTTACTTCGGCTTTAATGCTTTTTTCGCTTATTATTTCAGCTATTTTATCTGAAACTTCCTCATCGGTAAAAGGAGCATACAATTCTTTAACATGATTAATTTGCTCTGTATCTGGAACGCCTTCTTGAGCCTTACATTTTTTATAAATGACATCTATGATACTTTCTGTACCTCGATCTTTATGTAACGCTAATGCTCCTTGGAAAGCGACTAAAGCTTCCAATCGTGCCATATCAATACCGTAACAATCAGGATATCTAATTTGTGGCGCCGAAGATACTACTACAATCTTCTTAGGGTTTAAACGATCTAGCATTTTAAGGATACTCTTTTTCAAAGTAGTTCCTCTAACAATACTATCATCAATAATAACCAAGTTATCCTCTTTTCTTACAACTCCATAAGTAACATCATAAACATGAGCAACTAAATCATCCCTACTACTGTCTTCAGTAATAAAAGTTCTTAGTTTTACATCTTTAATTGCAATTTTTTCAGTTCTAATTTTATGAGATAATATTTCTTGAAGCCTTTCATTTGTTAACCCTTCTTTTTCTTCAAGTATGGCGTCGTTTTTTTGTTTATTTAATTCATCTTGAGCCGCTTCTAACATTCCATAAAAAGATGTTTCTGCAGTATTAGGAATAAATGAAAAAACGGTGTTTTCTGTGTCGTGTTTAATCGCTTTTAAAACCTTAGGCATTAAAAGCTTTCCTAAATTTTTTCTTTCTTGATAAATTTCTGCATCACTTCCTCTTGAAAAATAAATACGCTCAAACGAACAAGATTTTTTCTCTAATGGCTCTAATATTTTTGAAATAGACATATACCCATCTTTTCTTAAAAGAAGTGCATGACCAGGATCTAACTCTTTAATCTCTTCAAAAGGAACATTAAAAACGGTCTGTATTGCTGGTCTTTCTGAAGCAACTACTACAACTTCATCATCTTTATAATAAAAAGCTGGACGAATTCCCGCAGGATCTCTAAATACAAATGAATCTCCATGACCTAATAATCCAGCCATTGCATATCCTCCATCCCAATGTATTGCAGATTTTCGAAGGATTTTTGCAAGATTTATATTTTCAACAATAAACTGAGAGGATTCAATTTTAGATAGACCTTTTGCTTTTGCTTTCTTGTAAAGCTTTCTAACTGCATCGTCTAAAAAATGACCGATTTTTTCCATGACAGTAATGGTATCAGCCTTTTCCTTAGGATGCATCCCAAGTTTAATTAAATCATCGAAAAGCTCCGTAGTATTAGTCATATTAAAATTTCCCGCAATAATTAAATTACGGTGCATCCAGTTATTTTGTCTTAAAAAGGGGTGTACATGTTCTACGCTATTACCTCCAAAAGTTCCATACCTCACATGGCCTAACATCAACTCTCCTAAATAGGGAATGTGTGTTTTTTGAGCTGAAACATCATCTTTATATTCTGGATTTTGAGTTAATTCGTCATTTATACGATTATTTATTTTTGAAAAAATATCCTGAATAGGTTGTGCAGCATTAGATCGAACTCTACTAATATAACGTTCGCCTGGTTCTACATTTAATTTAATACTTGCAAAACCCGCACCATCTTGTCCACGATTATGCTGTTTCTCCATCATTAAATACATTTTATTAATACCATAAAAAGCAGTTCCATACTTTTCTTTATAGAATTCTAATGGCTTAAGAAGTCGAACTAGTGCAATTCCACATTCATGTTTTAAAGCATCACTCATAATATAATTTCAATATTTTAATAAAAAAAACCCTGCATTACAGGGCGTGTTATTTTATTCGCTTAAATCGAATTGCGTTAAATTTTTAAACTGAACTATCCGCTCGTATAGTTCCTCTTTCTCAAGATTAATCATTCGTTCGGTTCCAAATTTTTCAACAGAAAAAGAAGCTAAAGCCGAACCATAAATAATTGCTTTCTTAAGATTACCAAAACTATAATCTTCTGTTTTCGCAAGATATCCTGCAAATCCACCAGCAAAAGTATCTCCTGCTCCTGTAGGGTCAAAAACTTCTTTTAATGGTAAAGCTGGCGCATAAAATATTTCATCTTCAAAAAACAATAATGCACCATGTTCTCCTTTTTTAATAACTACAAATTCTGGGCCCATAGTCATTATTTTTTTAGCTGCAACAACTAAAGAATATTCTCCCGTTAATTGTCTGGCCTCTTCGTCATTTATAGTAATCACATCTACTTTTGCAATTACTTTCATCAAGTCATCTAAAGCAGAATCCATCCAGAAATTCATAGTATCAAGAATCACTATATCGGGCTTTTCGTTCATTTGCTCAATTACCCTTAACTGAACTAAGGGGTGCAAATTTCCTAGCATCACTACTTTAGCATCTTTATATGATTCCGGAACGACAGGTTTAAAATCTGCCAAAACATTCAATTCTGTTATTAAAGTATCTCTAGTATTCATATCATTATGATATTTTCCACTCCAGAAAAATGTCTTTCCGTTTTCTACTACTTCAAGGCAAGAAACATCTAAACCTCTATCTTCTAACATATCAATATATTCTTTCGGAAAATCACCTCCAACAACCGAAACAATTGCACCATCTACTTCAAATTGAGATGCTGCTAATCCAATAAAAGTAGCTGCACCACCTAAAATTTTATCAGTTTTCCCAAAAGGAGTTTCAATGGCATCAAAAGCTACCGTTCCAACAATAATAAGTTTACTCATAAAAGTGTTTTAAACAAGACGCAAAGTTAGGGAAATTAATTACATTATTTGTTCATTACTTGTTCATTACTATAATAAAAAACGAGCTGTCAAAATTAAAAAACAAGTATTTTTATATATTCTAAAACCTCTCTTTTGAAAAATACATTTTTTTTAAAGCTATTACTTATATTATTCCCCTTCATTTTATTTTCACAAGAGGAAATTCCTTTTCGAGTTCAAAAAAAAATGTATTTAAAAGGTAATTCTATTCTCATTGGGAATACCATACTAGGCAACCATAAAACAGAGGCTTTTGACAATGAAAACGAAAGTAATGATGCCGTAAATATGAAATATATTGATATTGATAATGACGACACCACCTTCTCTTCTAGTGCTTCTGAAATTTTAATACCAGAAACGTCTAGTGAAATTGTTTATGCAGGTTTATATTGGAGTGCAATATATCCTGCCGAAAAAACCACAATGCAGCAGAGTAAAAGAGAAATAAAGTATAAAAACAAAGGCGGTAGAAGCCTAGATTTTAATACTGTGCTAATTAAAACTGCTGAACAACCTTATACTGCAATTAAGGGTGAAATAATATTTGATGCCGAAAAAAATGAAGTATTTAAAAATGATTCCCCATATAGTTGTCGAGCAGATATTACTTCCTATTTAAATAAGTTAAAAAACTCTAATGGCCTTTTTACGGTTGCCAACATTAAAGCCACACAAGGCCAGCCACAAGGAGGTAGTGCAGGCGGATGGATGTTATACATTGTATATAAGGACGTTACACAAACACCAAAATATTTTACCACCTATGATGGTTTTAGACAAATAAATAAAAAGGGTCTTGAAATTATTTTTGATGATTTTCAAACCAAGGTTGCCGGATCGTTCACCTCTACATTAGTAATGGCAGCAATGGAAGGAGATTTCAAGATAAAAACTGATAAGTGTGCTATTTTTAACCCGGAAACTCAAAAATTTGTTTTTATTAAAACACCAGAACGGAAACCAAACAATTTCTTCAAAAGCGCAATCACAACAACATCTAATAGAGTCCCATCGAGTAAGAATACACTTGGCTTTGATCTAATAAAAACAAAACTTCCAGATGGTATTATTGCGAATAATGCAAGCCAAACTCTTATTAAATTTAGCACCAAAGCAGATCGATTTTATCTTTTATTTACTGCTTTTGAAACAGAAATTGAGAAAGCCTTCCTTAGTGAAAAGAGTGAAAATGTTGCTATAGTGGCTATAAAAAACACAGAAGAAGAAGAAGAAGAAGTGGTAGCAAAAGATTCTGTTTTAGCGCTTGTAGAAAAAGAGAAAAACCAAATTTTAATTAAAAAACCAAAAGAAGAACTCCCTTTTGTTACAATACCATCGGCAAATCCAGCGTATAAAATTATAGTAACCAATAATGGACCAAGTGATGCTTATAATGTAGTTGTAAGTGATCCATTACCAACAGGGATTAGAACTGCAACATGGAATGGTGATAATGGAACAAGTGGAACGGGTGCATTAAATGACACACTAGCAATCTTAGTCAATGGCGCAACAGTAACTTATACAGTAATCTTAAGTGTGCCTTCAGATTTTACAGGAGACTTAACGAATATAGTTACAGTAACAAGTGATACACCAGATCCAGACCCAACGTGTAAAGATTGTATAGACACAAACACTCCAGCTCCAATGGCAGACATTGTAACTGTAAAAGATGATGGCCAAACAACATATACAGCCGGAGAAGTTCTAGTGTACACATTAACAGTAAGCAACAATGGACCAAGTGATGCTTATAATGTAGTAATAAGTGATCCATTACCAACAGGAACTGCAACGTGGATTGGTGATAACGGAACAAGTGGAACGGGTGCATTAAATGACACATTAGCAACCTTAGCCAATGGCGCAACAGTAACTTATACAGTAACCCTAAATGTGCCTTCAGGCTTTAGAGGAGACTTAACGAATGTAGTTGCGGTAACAAGTGACACACTAGATCCAGATCCGATCTGTACAGGTTGTACAGACACAAATACACCAGCTCCAATGGCAGACATTGTAACTATAAAAGATGATGGTAAAACAACATATACTGCTGGAGAAGATGTGGCGTATACGATTACAGTAACCAACAATCAACCAAGTGATACTTCTAATGTTATTAAAACGAAGCCTAAGAAAAAGGCTCCTAAGAATAAGATACGGAGATTTACCATTGAAGGAATGGATTCTGGGTACTATTTAGTTACTAATGTTTTTTCTAAATCCAAACTCGCAGAAAATTGGACCAATAAGTTATCAAATTTAGGCTACAATCCGCAAAGCTATGTGAATCCGAAGAATAATTGGATTTACATATATATTGAGAAGAGTGAGAATCTGTCAGATCTTTTAGCTTCAAAAGAAGCATTAAGAAAACAAGATATTTTCAAAGAAGCATGGGTGGCTGGAATTAATAACTAAGCTATTCAAAAAGAATACCTCTGTGACTCTTCCTTAAGGATAGTTGGTTTAAAAAAATTATTTTCTACCAAAATCGGCTGGTATTTCACCCCAAGCCTTTGTTTCCCATTTAATAATAATCGTTTTATAGGTATTGGCTTTTAACCAATTTTCTGCTCGCTCGACTAATTCAAATATTTTTTTATTTTTTAAAGTCTGTTTAAGTTTAGTATTGCACTTTTTTCGCTTAACCCACGCAATTGCAATTTTAGAATCGCTATAAATTTTTCGGTCGCTATTATGTTGCTTTAAAAATGCTAATCCATGAACCAAAGCTAAAAACTCTCCAACATTATTAGTTCCTTGATCAAAAGGTCCTTGATGAAACAACTGCTTTTTGGTTTGAGTATCCACTCCGCGGTATTCCATTATTCCAGGATTACCACTAGAAGCAGCATCTACAGAAATAGTATATAAGTTAGGATCTCCAATTTTTAATAACTCTTCTTTAGAAAGCTTTTTCTTTTTAGTGTTGACACCAATATAGTATTTGTATTCTCTTCTGAATGCTTTTTTTGCTTCTTCTAAAGTTAAAAACGATTTATATTGAGCGCCTTTTACATCTTTAATAGAACGCTGACATTCTTTCCAAGATTTAAATATCCCTGCAGGATTACCAAACCAAACTACATAATACTTTTGTTTTTGTGCCATTGAAATATCGTCGTAATTGGGGTTTTTAATTTATTTATCCTTCTTCAAAATTTCTTCAATCACTTTCGGAAAATATTCATACTCTAATTCATGTATTTTACTAGCAACAGATGCTGCAGTATCATTTTCTGAAAGCTGAAATCTTTCTTGAAAAATAACAGCACCTTCATCATAATTTTCATTTACATAATGAATAGTTATACCTGTTTCCGGTTCCTTATGTTTTACTACAGATTCGTGAACATGCATTCCATACATTCCTTTTCCTCCATATTTAGGTAATAATGCTGGATGAATATTAATTACTTTGTTTGGGAACTCTTTTAAAATAAATTCAGGAAATTTTAATAAAAAACCAGCGAGCACTATTAAATCAGGCGATTCCTTTCTAAGTATAGTTATTATTTTATCAGAATCTATAAATTCACTTTTTGTAAAACTTTCTGAAGGAACAGATAATTTTTCAGCTCTATACAAAACCTTTGCATCACTTTTATTTGAAAGCACTAAAGTTACTTCAGCAAGATTCGTTTTTTGAAAATATTTAATAATATTCTCAGCGTTTGTACCACTTCCGGAAGCAAATACTACCATACGTTTCATAAATATAATTCAATTAAAATAGGTTTAATGCCTATAATTATTTCACAAAAATACGTGAAATGAAGGTTTACTCATCTAAAATGTTTAATTTTAGATTCACATTTTAACATTTAAGTGTTGTAATCAAGTAAAATATTTTATTTTTGCAAATTATAATTAAAATTTAAAAACAAGAATTATGTCAGACATTGCATCAAGAGTAAAAGCTATTATCGTAGACAAATTAGGTGTAGACGAAAACGAAGTTGTAACAGAAGCTAGCTTCACAAACGACTTAGGAGCAGACTCATTAGATACTGTAGAGCTTATTATGGAATTTGAAAAAGAATTTGATATTCAAATACCAGATGACCAAGCTGAAAATATTGCTACTGTTGGTCAAGCAATCACATATATCGAAGCAGCTAAATAAACTACTTCTTTTATGGAATTAAAGCGAGTTGTAGTTACGGGATTAGGTGCGCTAACACCAATTGGTAATAATGTTTCTGATTATTGGGAAGCATTGATTACTGGTAAAAGTGGGTGCGCAAATATTACTTATTTTGACACTGAAAAGTTCAAGACTAAATTTGCTTGTGAACTTAAAAATTTCAATCCATTAGAACATTTTGACAGGAAAGAGGCTAGAAAACTAGACCGTTTCGCACAATATGCTTTGGTTTCTTCAGATGAAGCAATCGAAGATTCTAACCTAAATTTAGATGAAATAGATAAATTTAGAGTTGGTGTGATTTGGGGAGCTGGAATTGGTGGATTAGAAACTTTTCAAAATGAAATGACAAATTATTCAGAAGGGGATGGGACACCACGTTTCAACCCCTTCTTTATCCCAAAAATGATTGCCGATATTGCTCCTGCAAATATTTCTATTAAATATGGATTTATGGGTCCTAATTTTACAACAGTATCAGCTTGTGCTTCTTCTGCTAATGCAATGATCGATGCCTTAAATTATATTCGTTTAGGTCATTGTGATGTAATAGTAACTGGAGGTAGTGAAGCAGCAGTTACCATTGCTGGAATGGGAGGATTTAATGCTATGCACGCATTATCTACTCGAAATGAAAGTCCTAAAACAGCTTCAAGACCTTTTGATGCTACTCGTGATGGATTTGTATTAGGTGAAGGTGCTGGGGCGCTTATCCTTGAAGAATACGAACACGCTAAAAAGCGTGGTGCTAAAATTTATGCTGAAGTTATTGGTGGAGGAATGTCTAGTGATGCTTATCATATGACTGCACCTCATCCAGAGGGAATAGGTGTAGAAAGAGTAATTTTAAATAGCCTTCGTGATGCTGGCATTAAGCCTGAAGAAGTAGATGCTATAAATACTCATGGAACCTCAACTCCCTTAGGTGATGTTGCCGAATTAAAAGCTATTACTAAGGTTTTTGGCAAACATGCTAAAAAAATTAACATCAACTCTACAAAATCCATGACTGGTCATTTATTAGGAGCTGCAGGTGCTATTGAAGCAATTTCTTCAATACTATCTATTAACCACGGTATTATACCTCCTACTATTAATCACACCACTATTGATGAAAATATAGATCCTACTTTAAACTTAACATTAAACAAAGCACAAAAACGTGAAGTAAAAGTTGCAATGAGCAATACTTTTGGTTTTGGTGGTCACAATGCTTGTGTTGTATTTAAAAAAATATGAGTTTAAATTAAAATATGGCTTCTATAAAAAAAATATTTACACCCCGTACCGAAGAGGACGGGGCTTTTTTTTATGGTATAAAAAAGATAATAAACTACAGGCCCAAAAACATACAATTATTTGAGGAAGCTTTTACGCATCGTTCAAAAAATGAAACTAATGCCGATGGTAATCAAAAAAATTACGAACGGATGGAGTTTCTAGGAGATGCCCTCATAAGTTCAATTATTGCGGCTCATTTATATAAAAAAGTTCCTAGTGGTAATGAAGGATACCTAACAAAAATGCGATCTAAAGTGGTAAGTCGCGAGCATTTAAATGAATTAGGTAAAGATTTAAACTTAATCCTTTTAGTAAGAACAGACATACCTACAAATCAATTTGGAGAAAACCTTCACGGAAACATATTTGAAGCCTTAGCCGGAGCTATTTACTTAGACAAAGGGTATTCCCAAGTTGAAAAATTTATCTATAAGAGGGTGATTAAACCTTATGTAGATATTCAAAAATTAGAAGGTAAAATAATAAGTTATAAAAGCTTATTTATTGAATGGTGCCAAAAAAACAAAATGGTTTTTCAATTCAATGTCTATGAAGACAACGGTAATGATACTTTAAAGCATTTTGCAGTTAAACTTAAATTAGAAGAAGAAACCGTATCGAAAGCAAGAGCAACCTCCAAGAAAAAAGCAGAAGAAATTGCAGCAAAAAGGGCTTATTACAAACTAAAAAAGAGAATTGACAGTCAAATGCTTTTAAATTCCTAAGTTATTTATTTAACAAATTGTTCATAGTAGAAGTGTTGGTCTTTCAACTATTTTCTCGAACTTTGAAAATGTAATAAGAAAGTAAATGGCAAATCATAAGCTAATTTTAGGAAACGATTTTCAAGAAGAATTTTCGCTCATAGCAATTCATTGTAGTGAAGAGCCTTATAAAATGGCTTATATGCTAAACGAGCATGTGTCGTTACGTTTGTCTAGGAAGAAATTAGATGTCGATTTTTCTAACCAAGGATTGGATATTTCGTTTCCTCTTTTTGAATACGAAGATCCATTTTCTTATATTATTTATAATTTAGTTTCCAATAAAAACAAGTCATTAACCGCTAAAACTCAAAGTTCTGGAGGACTTTTTAGTGATGTTTCTTCAGAAAAAACGATTACTACCTTTTTACTTAAAGAATTTAAAAATGTAGATTATTTTCTAAAAATTAAGTCAGATTATGAAAAAGTGTCTACTAGAAAATTAATTTCTACTATTAATGAAATAGAACAAGTTATTTCCGCATACACTATTGAAAGTGAAAAAATAAAATCTAAAAACAATTTAATATTTAACTAATGCCAGATCAAAAAAGAACAAAAATTGTAGCCACTTTAGGGCCTGCAATCAGTAGCAAAGAGATAATGAAGAACATGATCCTAGAAGGTGTAAATGTTTTTAGAGTTAATTTTTCACATGCCGATTACGATATTGTTAAAAAAGATATCAATCAAATAAGAGAACTTAGTGAAGAGTTAGGTGCTAATATTGCAATATTAGCAGATTTACAAGGCCCAAAATTAAGAGTGGGAATAATGAAAGAAGGGGTTGAGATTCAACCTGGTAAAATAGTCAGCTTTTGCACCGGTGAAGAGTTTGAAGGAAATGAAAAACGTGTTTATATGAACTATGACGACTTCCCTAATGATGTGAAAAAAGGGGAACGAATATTAGTTGACGATGGAAAACTTATTTTCGAAATCATAAGCACGAATGGTGTAGACGAAGTAAAAACCAAAGTGATTCAAGGTGGCTTTTTTAAGTCTAAAAAAGGAGTTAATCTTCCTAACACTAAATTATCATTACCAGCACTTACTAAAAAAGATAAAAGAGATGCTCTTTTTGCTTTAGATCAAGGTGTAGACTGGATCGCATTATCTTTTGTACGTTATGCAAAAGATCTAAAAAAACTTCAAAAGCTTATTAAAAATAATAGTGAATACAAAGTTCCTATTATTGCAAAAATTGAGAAACCAGAAGGAGTTGCTAATATTAAAAAAATTGTAGCTTTTTGTGATGGGATAATGGTTGCAAGGGGTGACTTAGGAGTGGAAGTTCCTGCAGAAGAAGTGCCATTAATTCAGAAACAATTAGTACTAATCGCTAAAAAAGCTAGAATCCCTGTAATCATTGCGACTCAAATGATGGAGACGATGATCGATTCACTTACTCCTACCAGAGCTGAAGTGAACGATGTAGCTAATTCTGTTATGGATGGAGCTGATGCTGTGATGCTTTCTGGTGAAACATCTGTTGGAAAATACCCAGTTGAAGTCATTAAAAAAATGTCTAACATTTTGAAGAAAGTTGAAGGATCGTCTTTAATTAGAGTACCCGAAGAACCACCAACAATTAGAACAGATAGATACATCACCAAATCTGTTTGTTACCATGCTGCAATAATGGCTAATGAAATTGAAGCAAAAGCAATTTGTACCTTAACCAATAGTGGCTATACCGCTTTTCAAATTTCTGCTTGGCGACCAGCTGCTCATATTTTAGTGTTTACCTCTAACAAACGAATATTATCAAGACTTAGTTTGTTATGGGGAGTAAATTCTTTTTACTACAATCGATATGTAAGTACCGATGAAACTGTTGAAGATGTAAACCAAATAGCTGTTAAGAAAGGTTATGTAAAGGAGGGTGAGTTTTTAATTAATCTTGCTGCTATGCCAATAGTAGATAAAGGAATGGTAAATACCTTAAGAGTGAGTCAAGTTTAATTGTTTTTTTTAAACCACTCTTCTCTTAAGTCATTAGATAATTTTCCAGAACCATCATGTTTCCAACCTGGTGGTTTGTAGAAATATTTTATTCTATTTGCTAAAGATTTATTTCCAGAAAAAGCATCTTTTAACATAGCTGCCCATTCGTTAAAAGCAATGATGACTGGGTTGTAAGTATTTATATTATCAACCAATCCATAATTGACTTTCTCTTCCTCCAATTCGGGTTGGAAGGTTCCAAACATTCTATCCCAAATAATCAATATTCCTGCATGATTTCTGTCTAAGTAGATAGGGTTACTTCCGTGATGAACTCTATGATGAGATGGAGTATTAAAAAAAGCTTCAAACCAATTGGGCATTTTTTTTATTAATTCGGTATGGATCCAGAATTGATATAATAAACTTATTGCCATCTGAAAAACAATCATTCCAGGATGAAAACCTAGTAATGGTAGCCAAATCCAAAATATAAAACTGTAAAATCCTCCCGTCCAAGTTTGTCGTAAGGCAGTGCTTAAATTATAGTGTTTTGAAGAATGATGAACCACATGAGATGCCCAAAATAATCTATTTTCATGAGAAATTCTATGAAACCAATAATAGGATAGATCGTCTAGAAAAAACAACAAGATAAAACTCCACCAAGCCAATGGTATGTTGAAAATACGAAAATTTTCATATACATAATAAAGCGCTGCAAATACGATTAGTTTGCTCACAAACCCAATAAATACATTTCCAAAGCCCATGGCAATCGATGAAAAAGCATCTTTAGTAGTATAGGTCTTGATGTTCTTTTTTGTAGCTATAAAAAACTCCAATAGCATAGCAAAAACAAAAAAAGGAATTGCATAAAATATGATGGGAGGAAAATCTGGCATCTTAAGTATTTAGTTTTTAAATTTACAAAAAATGAAACAAATACACTAAAACCCTCTTTCTTTCTGAAGTTGTTCGTAAGCTTCTTGTACTTTTCTAAATTTTTCTTCGGCTCCATTTCTATAAACTTCATCCATATGTTGTAATTTATCTGGATGATACTTTTTCACCATGGTACGGTAAGCCGTTTTTATTTCTGCAGGAGTTGCTGTTTTTTCGATTTCAAGAATTTTATAAGCACTATCTGGATTGCTGAAAAACATTGCTTTTATACTTTCAAAATCGCGATGATTAACTCCTAAAAATCCAGAGATGTTGTTTATTTCTCTTACTTCAGGCTCGCTCACATGCCCATCTGCTTTAGCAATACTAAACAAAAAATGCAGCACTTGTAAACGAGATTCGTATCTCATACGGTCTCTTAGAAAAGAAGCAATTTTTTGTGCGGATAATTGTTCCTTTTTTATCTCTTCATTAAACACTTTAAAGGTTGCATTGGCATGTTCTTTCCCATAGGCTTGAACAAAATACTGGCGTACAAAATCCAATTCTTTTTGATTAACATTACCATCCGCTTTAATAACTAAAGAAGCTAAGGACAATAAATTTAATTCAAATTCGGCTGAAGAAACTCCTTGTTTGCTTTGAGTAAAAATGGCTCTTCTGCTTCCGCTTGAAGAGATTCTTCCTTCAAATAAGCTTCCTAACAAAAAACCAATAATCGCTCCCGGAAATCTAAAAATTGAATATCCAATAATTGCAGCTATCCATCTAATCATAATCTATTTCTAGTCATTTAATAATTTTGCAAATATAGTAAACCAAAAAAAATGAGCAATCAATTCACTATTAAAGAAAACCCAAAATTCTAAATGAACTATATTTGGATGTATAATTAGTTACCTTTGCGTAAAATTTGTTACAACATAAAATCAATAAAAGATATGTATCCTCCAGAATTAGTAAAGCCAATGCGTGAAGACCTAACAAAAGTTGGTTTCACAGAATTATTTAATGCAGAAGATGTAAACAACACATTAAGCAAGCCTGGAACTACCTTGGTAGTTGTAAACTCTGTTTGTGGTTGTGCAGCTGCAAATGCACGTCCTGCTGCTGCTATGTCTATTCAAAACGATAAAAAACCAGATCAAATAGTTACTGTTTTTGCTGGTGTTGACAGAGAAGCTGTTGATGCTGCTAGAGCTCATATGATTCCTTTCCCACCAAGTTCGCCTTGTATGGCCTTATTCAAAGACGGTGAGTTAGTACATATGCTAGAACGTCATCATATTGAAGGTCGTCCTGCAGATATGATTGCAGACAATCTAAAAGACGCATACAACGAAGTTTGTTAAAAAAATAATGCCCGCTTATGCGGGCAATTTTTATGAAACAAATTGCTCACGTCCTCAGTTATCCTATGACAGTTATATTTTATCTGTTATTTGGCCTAGTTTTAGTAGTTTTTCATGCCATCCAATGGATTTGCAATACATTAATTGGTTATAAAGCTCACAAAAAAAGTGTTGACTTTCTTAATTTTTTTGTTCTTGCTTGTCTTCGGGTTTTAGGGACTTCATTTCAGTTAAAAACCCTTAAAAATTACCCTAAAGATGCACCAATAATAGTAGTTTCAAATCATCAAAGCTTATGGGATATCCCTCCTATGATTTGGCATTTAAGAAACATTCATCCTAAATTTGTTTCAAAAATTGAATTGGGAAAAGGAATCCCTTCAGTTTCCTATAATCTAAGACACGGTGGTGCTGTTTTAATCGATCGTAAAAATCCGAGGCAAGCCATAACTGCTATGATAAAGTTTGCTGATTACCTTAGTCTACACAATCGAAGTGGTGTTATTTTTCCAGAAGGAACAAGAAGCAAAGCTAATGTGCCCAAAAAATTTCAACGCAAGGGATTGGCGGTTTTAATTAAAAAAATACCAGAAGCCTATGTGCTTCCGATTACTATAAATAATTCTTGGAAACTACAAAAACATGGGATGTTTCCTATGCCTTTAGGGGTAAGAGTTAGGTATAAATTACATCCTTTTATGAAAATTTCTGATTTTGACACAGAAATACTTATCGACAACATAGAGTCTCAAATAAATTCGGAGATCCTTTCAAAATGAATCATTCGTTAATCATAGCGCATACTATCTCATTTGTAAAAAAAGAACTAGCAAATGCGGAAGGAGGACATGATTGGTTTCATATGGAGCGTGTTTATAAAAATGCTTTGTTAATTTCTAAAACTGAAAAAGTCGATTCTTTTGTAGTGTCATTAGGAGCTTTACTTCACGACATCGCCGATTCAAAGTTCTATAATGGTGATGAAACAATAGGTCCCAAAAAAGCTAGAAATTTTTTAATTTCTGAAAACGTACCGGAAGATGTGATAGCACATGTGATAAAAATTATAGAAAACATATCATATAAAGGAGGCAATAAAAAACAAGGTTTTTTCTCGAATGAGTTATCTGTCGTTCAAGATGCAGATAGATTAGATGCGATTGGTGCTGTTGGAATTGCTCGTTGTTTTAATTATGGTGGCTTTAAAAATCGAAAGCTGTACGATCCAGAAATAAAACCAAACTTAAATATGACGCCGGAAGAATATAAAAAATCTACGGCTCCAACCATCAATCATTTTTACGAGAAGCTACTGTTATTAAAAGATAAATTGAACACCGCTACTGGAAAGCAGATTGCAGAAAACCGCCATCAATATATGGAAGGTTTTTTAGAACAATTTTATGGTGAATGGGAAGGGGATTTTTAATTATTTCCCAGGAAAATCAGCTCGTCTTTTTTCTAAAAAGGCAGTTGTTCCTTCTTTAAAGTCGGCAGTTCCAAAACAGATCCCAAATTGAGTTACCTCAGCATCAAAACCATTTTCACCATCTTCAAATCCGGCATTTATTGCTGCAATTGCAGATGCGATCGCAACGGAAGAATTTCTCATAATTTTAGAAGCAATTTTTTGAGTAAATTCCATTAATTCCTCTTGAGTGGTTACATGGTTTACCAAACCGTAATTATGTGCAGTTTTGGCATCAATCATCCCAGCGGTCATAATCATTTCCATAGCTCGCCCTTTACCAATTAATTGAGGTAATCGTTGTGTTCCTCCATAACCAGGAATAACCCCTAAGGATACTTCCGGCAATCCCATTTTAGCATTATCACTTGCTATTCTAAAATGAGCAGCCATTGCTAATTCCAATCCTCCACCTAATGCAAATCCATTAACAGCAGCAATAACAGGTGTAGAAAGATTAGCAACAAAGTCAAATAATAAAGCTTGCCCTTCTGCAGCTAAACTTTCACCTTCTGCAACCGAAAAGTCTGAAAATTCACTAATATCAGCACCAGCTACAAAAGCTTTTTCTCCACTACCAGTAATAATGATCACTTTCGTTTTTCTATCTTCTTCCGCAATTTTAAAAGCCCGATGCAATTCATTAATTGTTTCTTTATTTAAAGCATTTAATTTTGAAGGTCTATTAATAGTAATTGTTGTTAAACCTTTAGTAGTTTCTGAAAGAATATTGTTGAATTTCATAATAAATAATAATGATTAAAAAAATCTGTTTCTTAGTTAAAATAGCAATTATTTTTAACTCACCCTTAAAAATGAGTGCTGAACAAAATTACGAAAAGCAACTTATTTTAGGGGTAATTTTACAATAAAAGTAGTGCCTTTTTCCTTGATGGTTTTAAAATTAATTTCACCTCCATAAGTCTCTACAATTTTTTTAACCATTGCTAATCCCAATCCCATACCACTTGATTTAGTTGTAAATTTTGGCTCAAAAACCATGGGTTTGTTTTCGTCAGCTATACCGGTTCCATTATCCATAACAGAAATAATCGCAAAAGATTCATCTTGATAAACTTTTACTTCAATCTTTGGTTCTTCTGGTTGGTTTTCATGTATTGCTTGAATACTATTCTTTATTAAATTAGTAATAACCCGAATCAATTGTGTTCTGTCAAATTTGATAATTACTTCTTTTTTTTCTGAAGTAAAATAAATATACGATTCGTTAAAAATATCCAAAGCCAGTTTGGTTATCTTAACAACATTTAGTGTCTCATCCTGTTGTGCTGGCATTTGAGCATAGGTTGAAAAAGCAGATGCAATAGAGCTCATCGTATCTATTTGCTGAATTAAACTATGACTATACTCTTTCATTTTTTTATGAATATATGGATCATTGGGATCAAATTTTCGCTCGAAACTTTGTACCGTTAAACGCATTGGTGTTAAAGGGTTTTTAATTTCATGAGCTACTTGTTTTGCCATTTCTCTCCAAGCTGCTTCTCGCTCATTAGTTGCCAATTGAGCTGCACTACTTTCTAATTCATCAATCATTTCGTTATAAGCATCAACCAACGTTGAAACTTCCTGAGATCGAAGCGGAATTAATATTTTTTTATTCCTTTTGTCTAACCTAGTTTCCTTGATTTTATCTGAAATTGTATTTAACGAACGGGTGATATATTTAGATAAAAAATAAGCTAAAATAATAGCAAACAAAAGCATAAAAATATAAGCGATTCCTAATCTCCCCAAATATTTTTTTAGTTCTTTGTTTAAGAACTCATCATCTTCTAAATATGGTAAATTTAATATTGCAATGGGTTTAAAATGAGAATCTGTGACATAGGTAAATGAAGATTGATATTCAAAATCTTTTTCAAGAATCTTTTCTATATAATGTTTGTCAATCGATTGTTTTAAACCTCCTAAAGCTTTCTTAGATATTTTTGAATGAGTCGTATCTTTTATAAAGGATGCTTGGGAAGAAATTAATAAATTACCTTTTAAATCGTATAAAAAAACATCTAATTGATGAATGTCCTTAATTTCATAAATTCTGTTTTTAAATATTAATGAAATCTTATCGGTCTCAACAGGATATGTGGTGTTTTTTATAACATAATCAATATTTTCGCGTATTGCGGTTTCTTTTCTAATTAAACGTTCCCTGTGATAATCTTGTGTGTTTTCTCTATATTGAAATACCGTAACAATAACAATAAGAACAGACGCTCCTATTACTAGAAGTATCATGGATAAGAAAATACGAGACCTTAGCGATCTATTTAAAAAACTCATTTATTTATTTTAAAATTGATTACATCAATAATCAAACCACTTAGAACATTCTAATTAGTACCCCCTTCAATAAACAAATAGTTTAAGTTTAATGAATTAAATTCTGAATTAAACATCTTAATTTCGTCTGAAATAAGCGCGTTAAATTTTTCTAATTCTGAATTAATTTTTTGAGTTAACTCCTCTTTAACGGCAATATCTTGTTTGGTTGGAGGAAAATCTCCCATATCCACCAAACTGTTTAAATGTCCAAGTTTATTAGTTAGTTTAATTGGAAAATTTAAAGGATCCTGTCCACTTTTGTTTTGAGTTTGATATAATGCTTTTTCAATTTCTGAAAAATCCTCACTTAACTTTTTAGCCTTTTCTTTTAATTCTTCCACTCGGTCATCATCTTTATATTGTTCCTGAAATGAAGTTAACTGCTTATTAATGGCTCTAATCTTTTTTATTGATTTATGAGCATTATCTACCGTTTCATTAATATCAGTAATAAAATCAAACTGTTTTTGCATACCAGCAACATCTGTTTCAGAGTTTGGATTTGAAACGATGTCAAAGCTTTGGGTATAATTTTCATCCGCAACACTTAAAACCACTTTATAATTTCCAGGTACCGCTTTAGGAGCATTTAAACTTGCCCACCAAAGTATCATTCCCTCAAACTTTGCGGCGGATTTACCTCGAGTATTCCAAACATAATTATTGGAGCCTTCCTTAACTTTAAAGTTATCTTTTTTGTTTTTTGTACTGACCGTTTTTATAGTATCGTTTTTTGAATTTAAATAACTCAATTTTATTTCTTTCTCTTCTGGATTTTTAACATAAAAATAAGTGATTACTCCTGACGGATGATTAGTTCCTGTTGTTAAAGATTTGTCATTTGAAGACCCTCCCATGCGGTACGTCTTTTTAGGTTTAAATAATATGTTTTTATTATTATCGATATCTAAAGCCTGGTGTAATAGGCTTAAATCATCTAAAATCCAAAGACTTCTACCTTGTGTGGCTACTATTAAATTGTTATTCTTTATTGCTAAATCTGTAATTGGAACAATAGGTAAGTTTAATTGAAGCGGCTGCCAGTAAGTGCCTTCATTATGTGAATAATAAATTCCTGTTTCGGTACCAGCGTATAAAAAACCTTTTTTTACGGGATCTTCTCTTAACACTCTTGTAAAATGTTCACTAGGAATCCCATTAGTGATTTTTTTCCACGATTTCCCATAATCATTCGTTTTGTACAAATAAGGTTCAAAATCTCCTTTTTTGTACTTTGTTCCAGCAATATAACAAGTTCCTTCATTATAAACGGAAGGCTCTATACTATTAATCATCATCCATTCTGGCATGCCTTTAGGAGTCACATTTTCCCATGTTTCTCCATCATTTCTTGAAACATGAACCAATCCATCGTCAGATCCTGTCCATAGAAGTCCTTCTTTAATTGGAGATTCTGCTGCCGCAAAAATAGTACAGTAGTATTCAACAGACGTATTGTCTTGAGTTATGGGTCCACCTGAAGATTTTAATTTAGTGGTATCATTTCTCGTTAAATCTGGACTTAATACGTTCCAGCTTTCACCTTCATTAGTGGTTACATGAACGTGATTCGAAAAAGTATATAATTTTTTGGTATTGTGTTTTGAAAAGAACATTGGAAAGTTCCATTGGAAACGATATTTCATATCCTCTGCACCATGCCCCATTGGATTGTCTGGCCATACACTTACACTTCTTAAGGTTTTAGTTTTATGATTGTATCTAGTTAAAAATCCATCATAACTACCTCCATAAACAATATCGTTATTTTCAGGATCGATTGTTATGTGCGCACTTTCTCCACCAGCTGTTTCTTCCCAATCTTCTTCATCGATATTCCATCCTTCGTTTCTATGAGATATCCGGATAGTTGAATTGTCCTGCTGTGCAGCATAGATTCTATATGGAAAAGAATCATCTGTGGTAACTCTATAAAATTGAGCTGTTGGCTGATTGTGATACGTACTCCAAGTTTCACCACCATCATAAGTTGTTTGAGCACCACCATCATCACCCATTATCATTCGTTTTGGGTTTTCAGGAGCTATCCACAAATCATGATGGTCTCCATGCGGAGCATTAAAAGTGCTATATGTTTTTCCGCCATCGGTACTTTTATGGTACCTTACATTTAGTACATAAACCACTTCTGCATCTTGAGGATCGGCATAAATACGCGAATAATACCAAGCTCGTTGTCTTAGTTTTCTTTCGCTATTAATGAGTTTCCAAGTTTCGCCACCATCGGTACTTTTATAAACACCACCTTTATCTTTATTTTCAACTATTGCCCAAACATTATTGTTATTTACTGGCGAAACAGTTACTCCAATATTTCCTAAAATTCCTTCAGCAAATCCTTCATTTTTTGAGATTTCTATCCAAGTTTCTCCGCTATCGACACTCTTCCAAAGTGCAGAACCATCACCACCACTACTCAAACTATATGGAGTTCTTCTTAAATTCCAAGTAGATGCATATAGAATACGTGGATTGGTAGCGTCCATAATTAAATCGACTGCTCCAGCATTTTCATTTACAAATAATTTATTCTCCCAAGTTTTTCCTCCATCGGTGCTTTTATAAATACCTCTTTCGGCTGTAGGTTTATATATGTTCCCTAAAACAGCTGCAAATACCGTATTATGATCTCTTGGATGAATTACAATTCTAGGAATATGGCGACTTTTTTTTAATCCAATATGTTCCCAAGATTGTCCGGCATTTTCTGTTTTCCAAACTCCATAACCAGAAGAAACGTTTCCTCTTACCGTAGATTCACCACCTCCAACATACATTACATTAGGGTCGTCGGTACTCACCGCAATAGCACCTATAGAGCCTCCAAAAAATCCATCAGAAATATTTTCCCATTTTCTACCTCCATCTTCCGTTTTCCAAACTCCACCACCAGTAGCTCCAAAATAAAACAAGTTGGGTTTATTTGGTACGCCAGTAACTGCAGCGCTTCTTCCTCCACGAAATGGGCCAAGAAGTCTATATTCTAAAGCATCATAATACGGTTCTTTTTGGGATTGCGAATAAGTGTTTTCAGATTGAATTCCGAAGATAAAAAGGAATGCAATTGATAATAATTTAAAAGTTGTTGGTTTCATAATTGTAAAATAATTATTAAAGATATGGAATTTTATACCTTCTATAGAATTAGAAACCTACTAACTAATTCTAATCTTCTAAATGCACATGTTTAATCACTTCTAAATCCTTGTTCTCATAAGGTATACTAATTAAAACATGCTCTATAGCTTCTATCCTAGCCTTCGTTTTTCTATTGGCTTTAATTACTTTCCAGGGAGCAATTATGGTATTAGTTTTAGAGAACATTTTATCTTTATAATCTGTATAATCGTCCCAAAGTTCTAATGCTTTTTGATCGACAGCACTAAACTTCCATTTTTTTATAGGGCTATCAATAATATCTTGGAATCTCTTTTCTTGTTCGTTTTTTGAAATAGAGAAATAAAACTTAATCAGTCGTACTCCAGATTCAGTTATCATTCTCTCAAAGTCATTTACTTGATTCATAAAAATTTCATATTGTTCATCGGTACAAAAACCATTAACAGGTTCTACAATTGCTCTGTTATACCAACTCCTATCAAAGAACACCATAGTTCCTTCCATAGGTAACAAATTAGTATACCGTTGAAAATACCATTGTCCCATTTCTTCATCACTAGGTTTTGGTAAAGCGACTACTTTAAACTCTCTAGGATTTAAATGTTCTGTGATTCTTCTTATAGCACCACCCTTTCCAGCCGCATCTCTTCCTTCAAAAACAAAAACTATTTTTTCGTCGTTGTTTTTTACCCATTTCTGAAGTTTAATCAATTCCTCTTGCAATTGATCTAATCTGTTTTCATATCGCATATACCTAAGCGCTCTAGAAATACTGAAAGTTTCTCTAGATAAAAAAAGCTTTAAACCCTTTTTTTTATTTAATAGTTTGAGGTCTTTTTCGGTGATTTTATCCTTCATTAGTGTCGCTTTTTTTTAAAGTTCTATGATAACGCTGCACAATATTTGGGTCTGCTAATAAAGTAGTTCCAGAACTTCCTTTCCCTTCATAATCAAATCTAGAAAGTAAATATCGCAAACTTTCCAAACGTGCTTCCTTTTTGTTATTCGTTTTAATTATAATCCAAGGACTAAATGTGGTGTGTGTGTTAGCAAACATTTGATCTTTATAATGGGTGTAAACATCCCATTTATTTTGACCCTCTTGGTCTACAGGGCTAAATTTCCATCGTTTTAATGGACTTGCTAGACGAGATTCAAACCTTTTTAATTGCTCCTTTTTTGTTACCGAAAACCAAAACTTAATTAATATCACTCCATCTTCATAAAGTAAGTGTTCAAATTCGGGAACTTGAATCATAAACTTATTGTATTGTTCTTTAGAACAGAACCCCATAACTGGTTCTACAACCGCTCTATTATACCAGCTTCTATCGAAAAACACAAGCTCTCCAGGGTGGGGCATTTCTTTAATATACCTTCTAAAATACCACTGCCCTTGTTCTATTTCTGTAGGTTTGGCAAGTGCCACAACTCTTCTAGCACGAGGATTTAAATGCTCGGTCATTCGTCTTATAGAACCTCCTTTTCCTGCAGCATCTCGACCTTCAAAAATAACACAAACTCTTTTTTTATTTTTAGTTACCCATTTTTGAAGATTAACCAATTCGGCTTGTAGCTTATAAAGTTGTTCTTCATAATCTAAATCATATAAAACTTCTTCTAATTTTTCAGGAGAAATATCTGATTTAATGAGGTTTAAAAATTCTTGTTTATTTATTTCTCCATTCTCAAGAGATTTAAAACTATCTAGTGTTAACATACGCTTGTATTGTAATTTATAAAGGTCTGACTTTTTTAATAAATAAAAACTGATAAAATCAGTTTTATAGTTTTAACAAATTAAAAATTCTCAATAAATTTATTGTTTCTTTATTAAAACAAAAAGCAATGAACAAAATAACACTTTTAGTTTTACTAATTGTAATACATTTTTCCACAATTATGGCACAACAAATAACTCCAAAACTGGCTTTTTTGGAAAAATGGGAAAACTCAAAAAGTTATCTTATTGCTCTTGCGGAAGCAATGCCTGAAAATAATTACGGTTTTAAACCTACCGAAAGACAAATGACTTTTAAAGAGCAATTAATCCATATTAAAGGTAATATGGATTGGTTGAGTGTTACTTATTTTACAGATATTGAATATAAAAAGAAGAAAAAAGAATTGCCACAAACCAAAAATGAAATAATTTTAGCATTAGGAAATGCTTTTGATGCTGTGGTTATGGTTGTTAAAAATACTTCTGGCGAAGACTTAAAAGAAACGGTTGATTTCTTTGCAGGACCCAAAAGTAAATTGCAAATATTAAATCTACTACAAGATCATGTAACGCACCATAGAGGGCAACTAATTGTTTATTTGAATTTAAACGAAATTGAACCTCCAAAATATAGTGGCTGGTAATTTATGGATACAGTATACTTACATACACCCATTGGGAGCCTTGAAATTAAAGGCACTAAAGAAGGATTAGCTTCAGTTCATTTTTTAAATTCTGAAGAAGAGACCAGTACAAAAATTCCTACCACATTACAAAAAACGGTTGAACAATTACAAGAATATTTTCTAGGAACTAGAACCGAATTCAACTTAAAACTCAACCCAGAAGGAACTGATTTTCAGAAAAAAGTATGGCAAAAACTACAAGAAATTACTTTTTCTAAAACGGTTTCCTATCAGACCATCGCCAATCGTTTGGGAAATCCAAAAGTAATAAGAGCTGCTGCTTCGGCGAATGGTAAAAACCCTATTTCAATTATTATTCCTTGTCATAGAGTAATTGGAAAAGATGGATCATTGACTGGTTATGCTGGTGGGTTGCATCGTAAAAAATGGCTTTTAGAACACGAATCTCCTGTTAAACAACAATCGCTTTTTTAATTTCACTATCTTTATAATTCCTCCCCGATTACAATAACTAAATTATGTTGAAAAGAATTAAACTAGAAAACGTATTGTTTCTAGATATTGAAACGGTTCCTTTATTTGCTAATTTTTGCGAATTAGACGACACTGCAAAACAGCTTTGGGAACAAAAAACCAACTACCAGAGAAAAGATGAGTTTACTCCAGAAGAGTTTTACGATAGAGCAGGAATCTGGGCTGAATTTGGGAAAATTGTTTGTATTTCGGTAGGGTATTTTGTTTTTAAAGGTGAGGTACGAAATTTTCGAGTAACCTCCTTTCATGGTGAAGAAGATACTATTCTAAATGAATTTAAAACCTTACTTGAAACTCATTTTAATAAAGCAAATCACCTGTTGTGTGCTCATAATGGGAAAGAATTTGATTTCCCTTATATCGCCAGAAGAATGATTATTAATAGCATTGACATTCCTTTTAAACTAAATCTATTTGGGAAAAAACCTTGGGAAGTACCTCATCTGGATACGCTAGAATTATGGAAGTTTGGGGATTATAAAACCTATACCTCTTTAAAATTAATGACTCACGTTTTGGGAATACCATCACCAAAAGATGACATTGATGGAAGTGAAGTTAGAGATGTTTTTTATAAGGAAAATGATGTCGATAGGATCATTCGTTATTGTGAAAAAGACACCATTGCTGTTGCCCAAATTATTCTGCGATTGCGAAATGAAGAATTACTAGTAAATGATGAGATCCTTAGTGTTTAATATCCTTCAGTTTTAACTGCAGGCTTAAATTTCCATTCCATTCGTTTTCATCAATTGTATAGGCTGCTTTAAATAATTTTTTATTTTTGATGAGCTCAATTTGATCCCCCAAACCAAAACCAATACCTATTAATTTTCCTTTTCCATTTTGTGTGGCGGTAAATCGTAAATGGGTTTTATCTTCACCTACTTGTTTTCCATAACCAGTATCTTGCATGTCTTCAGTCATAAAAACCGGTGTCATATTACCCGGTCCAAAAGGTGCAAACTGACTTATTATTCTATAAAATTTAGGTGTGATGTCTGTTAAGTTAATTTGTGAATCGATACTAATCTCAGGAATAAGTAATTTGGGATCTATTGTTTCTGAAACTACTTTTTCAAATTGAGCTTTAAACTTTCCATAATTAGCTTCCAATAAAGTTAATCCTGCTGCATATTTATGTCCGCCAAATTGCTCTATAAATTCTGAACATTGTTCCAAAGCATTGTAAACATCAAATCCTTTTACACTTCTGGCTGAAGCTGCTAAAACATGACCACTTTTTGTAAAAACTAAGGTCGGTCTATAATACGTTTCTATTAACCTAGAAGCTACAATACCAATAACACCTTTGTGCCAATTTTCTTTATAAACAACCGTCGTAAAACCTTCTTGTTCTTTATGTTCTTCTATTTGATCTAAAGCTTCAATAGTGATTCGCTTGTCGGTATCACGCCTATCGGTATTATAGGTGTCGATTTCATTAGCATATTGGGCAGCTAAATCGGAATCGGTTTCGCAAAGGAGTGTAACCGCATGATTTCCATGTTTCATTCTACCTGCCGCATTGATTCGAGGTGCGATTATAAAAACCACATCAGTAATTGTTAATGTTTCCTTTTTAACTTGTTCTATAATGGCTTTAAAGCCAGGTCGAGGATTTTGATTAATTACCTTTAAACCGTGGTATGCTAAAATTCTGTTTTCATCAACTATTGGAACGATATCAGCTCCTATTGCGGTAGCCACCAAATCTAAATAGAGTAACAAATCATCAATCGTTTCTCCTTTTTTGGAAGCCAAGGCTTGAATTAATTTAAATCCAACTCCGCAACCACATAATTCTTTAAAAGGATAATTGCAATCATCACGTTTTGGATCAAGTACTGCTTTTGCATTTGGAATTTTAACTCCAGGTCTGTGATGGTCACATATAATAAAATCAACTCCTTTTTTTGAAGCGTAATCAACTTTATCAATGGCTTTAATACCACAATCTAAAGCAATAATTAAGGAGAAATTATTGTCCTCTGCAAAATCAATTCCTTTATAGGAAATACCATAACCTTCATCGTATCTATCCGGAATATAAGTAGCTACATTTGGATAATACGTTAATAAATAAGAGGACAGTAAAGCAACACTTGTAGTGCCATCTACATCGTAATCTCCAAATACTAATATATTTTCTTGATTAAGAATGGCTTCCTCAATTCTAGCAACCGCTTTCTCCATATCCTTCATTAAAAAAGGATCGTGAAGATCTTTTAAGTCAGGTCTAAAAAAGTTTTTAGCATCCTCAAAAGTTTCAATCCCACGTTGTATTAAAAGAAATGATGTGGTAGTATTTACTCCCAATTCCTTAGATAAATGAGCTACTTTATTTGGATCTGGTTTAGGTTTTATAGTCCAATGCATAAGGTCTTAGGTTTTTAAAAAACAATCCATTCCAAACTTTTATTAAATATAAGTTTGAATAATATTCTAATTGTTAAAAGGGAAGTTAAAAGATAAATTTACAATAAATAAACCTATTATTTTTTATTCATTTATATGAATTGCAATAGTTACCTCAGCAAAACTCCTAAACATAGCAATTACTCCACAATAGCGCTCTTCAGAAAGTGTAACTGCTTTTTTAATTTTTTCTTCGTTTAAATCTGTTCCTTTAAAGTAATAATCAATACTTACTTTATTATAGAATTTTGGATGTTCTGTTGTGAGTTCTCCATTTACAACCACATTAAAATCTTCGAGTTCAACACGCATCTTTTTCAATAGAGACAATACATCTAATCCTGTACAACCACCAATAGAAGACAACATTAACGCCTTAGGATTAAGCCCTTGATTGCTTCCGCCAAAATCGGGACCTGTTTCCATTAACACGTTTTTTCCGTGAGGATTATCAGATTCTAAAAGCATATTATTTTTCCAGGTAGTAGTTACTTTGTGTCCCATTTTTTATGGCTTTTTTGCTATATAAATTTACGAAAAATCAATGTCTTTAAGGAACTATCCTGTTTTGTGTTTTTGATAATATTTATCTAAAATTATTTTTATTTTTTTCCACCAACTACCATCACAATTTCACCTTTAGGAGGTTTTGCTGTATAATAAGCTAATACTTCAGTGGCTGTACCGCGTATGGTTTCTTCATGTAATTTGGTGATTTCTCTAGATATAGAAACTGCTCTTTCAGAACCAAAAAATTCTACAATATGGCTTAAGGTTTTAAGGAGTTTATGAGGAGATTCATAAAAAATTATAGTTCGCGTTTCTTCAGCTAAAAGCAAAAGTCTTGTTTGCCTTCCTTTTTTAACTGGAAGAAAACCTTCAAAAACAAATTTATCGTTTGGTAAACCACTATTTACTAATGCAGGCACAAAGGCCGTAGCCCCAGGTAAGCAATCTACTTCTATTCCAGCTTCCACACAGGCACGGGTTAATAAGAATCCGGGGTCGCTAATTGCGGGAGTACCTGCATCACTTATTAATGCAATGGTTTCTCCATTTGTAATTCTTCTAACCACATTATCAACCGTCTTATGTTCGTTATGCATATGGTGAGATTGCATGTGTGTAGAAATTTCATAATGCTTTAATAATTTTCCACTAGTTCGAGTGTCTTCGGCAAGGATTAAATCTACTTCTTTTAAAACTTCAACGGCTCTAAAAGTGATGTCCTTTAGGTTACCAATAGGAGTTGGTACCAAATAAAGTTTACCTATCATACTAGTTAAATCGTTTTTCAATTATTAATAAAAAACGATCGGCATATTCTTCTTTGTCTTCCCAATTATTATAATCTGGCTTAATGTTATTTTCAACAAATGAATGGGCTTCTTGGTATGTGGTCATTGAATTTATTTGTGATAAAACTCTGGTATAATCGTCTGTGTTACTTTCAAAAAGATGCTTTATAAAAGCAATGCGGTCGTTGAGTCCAATATTAAGTCCTTGGTTTAATTTGTCATTTATAGATTTAGGCTTGTTTTGCACTGATTCCGTTTCACTTTCCAAATCAATATCAATTTCTTTTATAGAAACAGTAACCTTTTCTTCTTTTTCAACTTCCTGCTTTCTTTCAAATATTGGATTTTCTTGATACGAAGCTGCAAATTCCTCTAAATCGTTTTTATAAGTTTCTTTTTTAGGAAGTATTTCTTTCAACAAGTCTTCTATAGCTGAACCATCTGGGTCACTTTCATTAGGCATTTGAGCTACTAAATCTTTTATTTTTTCCATTAAAGGTTCCACCAAAGCATCTTTGTGAGGTGGTTGCGGAACTGGAACTGGATCCTGAAACCAATTTTCTTCTCGATACGTTTTAGAATCGGTCGCGGATCTCTCCGGTTTCTCAAATTCGGTTTCTACACTTGATTTTAAAAAATCTAAGACCGTTAACTTTTCATAAAGCTGAATTAATGTGTTTTTTGTTTTAATAATATCGATGTCATTTTCTGAAGCAATAATGCTCTTAGCAAGCGCGTTTATTTGGGATAGGACTTTCTTCTTCATAACTTATTAAAATAAAGCAAATTTTATGTTTTGTTTTTATAAATTTACACAACCTTTATGTAAACGTCAAGGAATTCTGTTTTAGTTTAAATTAATTTTATGTTTCTCGAAAATACTGTAAATCAAAAAGAACAATTTGGATGGATTGAAGTCATCGCAGGCTCTATGTTTTCAGGTAAAACAGAGGAATTAATCCGCAGATTAAGACGTGCAAAATTTGCCAAACAAAAAGTGGAAATTTTTAAACCATCTATCGATACTCGATACAATGATGAGTCGGTAATATCTCATGATAGCAATGAAATTCATTCAACTCCAGTTCCTGCCGCGGCAAATATTCCCATTTTAGCATACGATTGTGATGTAGTTGGTATTGATGAGGCTCAATTTTTTGATGATGAAATTGTAAAAGTTTGTAACGATTTAGCCAATAGAGGCGTTCGCGTAATTGTTGCTGGATTGGATATGGATTTTAAAGGAAATCCCTTTGGTCCTATGCCAGCATTGATGGCAACTGCTGAGTACGTTACTAAAGTACATGCAGTTTGTACTCGAACTGGGAATTTAGCAAATTACAGTTACCGTAAAGCTAAAGGTGACGAATTGGTGCTTTTAGGAGAAGTAGATGAATACGAGCCATTAAGTAGAGCGGCATATTATAAATTGATGCTTCGAGAGAAAGTTCGAAAAATGAATGTGCAAGAGCCTGAAGATATTTCTAAAAAAAAGAAAGCCTAAGGAATGCCAAAAACCACTGAAACTGTTTTAGAACTAAATCTTACCGCATTAGGTGACAATTATCGTTATTTAAAATCTAGAATAAAAGATACCACAAAGCTATTGGGCGTTGTAAAAGCATTTGCCTATGGCAGTGATTCTGTAATTATTGCAAAAGAATTAGAAGCTTTAGGAATTGATTACTTAGCAGTAGCTTATGTTAATGAAGGGGTTGTTTTAAGAGATGCTGGTATTAAAACACCCATTTTAGTGCTGCATCCTCAATCTGAAAATTTTGAAATCCTTATCGATCGATGTTTAGAACCTAGTTTATATAGTGAAAGAGTACTCCAGAGATTTATAAAAGTAGCTTCAAAAAAAAAACAAGTCAACTACCCTGTTCATCTTAAATTTAATACGGGTTTAAATAGATTGGGATTTAATGAAAGTGAGGTAAATAAAATAGTTTCAGAGTTAAATGCGACAAGCACTATAAAAGTTATTTATCTTTTTTCACATTTGGCAGCTAGTGAAGATCTTACAGAAAAAGATTTTTCAGAATCTCAAATAAGTACCTTTAAAACTATAGCTAAAAACATTTCGAATAAATTAAGTGACCAACCCAAATTACATATGTCTAATACTTCAGGAATTTTAAATTATCCTGATGCACAATTCGATATGGTTAGAAGTGGGATTGGCCTTTATGGTTTTAGTAATATTCCCGAAGAACAAAAAAACTTTACTCCAATTGCATCGTTAAAGTCGGTAATCTCACAAATACATACTGTTAAAAAGGGAGATAGTGTTGGGTATAATAGAGCTTTTAAAAGTGGAGGAGCTATAGTAACAGCAACTATTCCTATTGGTCATGCAGATGGGATTAGTAGAGCCTATGGAAACGGAAAAGGCTGGGTAATGGTTCAAGGGGTTAAAGCTCCAATTATTGGGAATGTTTGTATGGATATGATGATGATAAACATCACCGGAATTGTTTGTAAAGAAGGAGATGAAGCAATCATCTTTGGAAAACAAAATAAAGCAGACACACTTGCAGAAAATATTGAATCCATTTCTTACGAATTACTTACGGCAATTTCACAAAGGGTAAAACGTGTCGTTTATCGAAAATAATAATTATAGTTCTTACTTATTAACATTCCAATTGTTAATTTTCCATATATTGTCTAATATAAACACCTAACACACTTATTATGTTAAAAGAATTTAAAAAATTTATTATGACCGGCAATGTTATTGATTTAGCTGTTGCTGTATTACTAGCTGGAGCTATTGGCTTAGTTGTAAAAGGGTTTGTAAGCGATATTATGATGCCAATTGTTGGACAATTTACTGGCGGAATGGATTTCTCACAATTAAAATATGTTTTATCTGCAGCGGTGGTTGATGCTGATGGAGCAATTACAACTGCCGAAAATGCAATTATGTATGGTAATTGGATCAATTCTATTATTAACTTAATCATCGTTGGGTTTGTATTATTCATGATGGTAAAAGCTTATAATAAATCTAAAAAACCTGTGGAAGTAGCGCCTACTGCGCCTGCTGGACCAACTCAAGAAGAATTATTATCTGAAATTAGAGATCTTCTTAAAAAATAATTTTTTTTAGAACCGCTACACTACTATTCTAAAAATAAATATCAATTTAACCATCCGCTAAAAGCGGATGGTTTTTTTTATCTTTTTATTCTAAAATTTAAGTTGCTATACTGTATTTTTGTTACTTATACTAATTTAATAAGATCCCCGCCTTAGCTGGGAATATTTATGAAAATAGCAGTTGTTGGAGCTACCGGAATGGTAGGTACTATAATGATTAAATTATTAGAAGAACGTAAATTTCCTGTTTCTGAAATAGTGTTAGTTGCTTCTAAAAAATCAATAGGAAATGAATTAAAGTTTAATGGAAAAACTATAAATATAATTGGTTTAGAAGAAGCTTTATCTAAAAAACCTGAGATTGCTATATTTTCTGCTGGTGGAGCTACATCATTAGAATGGGCTCCTAAGTTTGCTGAAGCTGGCTCTACTGTTATTGATAATTCATCAGTTTGGAGGATGGATTTATCTAAAAAATTAGTGGTCCCAGAAATCAATGCTTCTATTTTAACCGCAGAAGATAAAATTATTGCCAATCCAAACTGTTCTACTATTCAGCTGGTAATGGCATTGGCTCCACTTCATAAAAAATACAAAATGAAACGGGTGATCGTTTCAACATATCAATCGGTTTCTGGTACTGGAATAAAAGCGGTTAATCAATTAGAAAACGAGATAAAAGGTATTCAGTCCGAAATGGCCTATCCATATCCAATTCATAAAAATGCGCTTCCTCATTGTGATGATTTTGAAGCAAATGGATACACAAAAGAAGAAATGAAATTGGCTCGTGAACCACAAAAGATATTGGACGATAGAACGTTTTCTATTTCTGCAACTGCAGTACGTATTCCAACTGCTGGTGGACATAGTGAATCGGTAAATGTTGAGTTTGAAAATGAATTTGCACTAAATGATATTAGAAGAATTCTTCACGAAACTCCTGGGGTGACCGTTCAAGATAATCCAGATACCAATACGTATCCAATGCCTATTTATGCCAATGGTAAAGATGATGTTTTTGTTGGCAGAATTCGAAGAGATGAAACACAAGAAAACACCTTAAATATGTGGATTGTAAGTGACAATTTAAGAAAAGGTGCAGCTACAAATGCCATTCAAATTGCTGAATATTTAGTAGATAAAGAATTAGTTTAAATTCACCTGTTTTATATGACTTTAGGTTACATAAAAATTGGGGTTCATTTCAACCTTTATTTAAATAATTCATATTAAATCACGAGGATGCTTTTAGGCTTTAACTAATTGATTTTTTTGCATTTATAGCTATAAAAAAGTACACTATGAAACCATTAACAACACTATTATTTCTTGCGATTACTTCTATTTTTGTAGCACAAGAAAATAACGAAAAAATTAATTTGAAATATACTAAAACTAAAAAAGTAGATACTGTTACCAATTACTTTGGTACAGATGTTAAAGATCCATATCGTTGGCTAGAAGATGATCGCAGTGAGGAAACAGGAGCTTGGGTTGAAAGTCAAAATGAAGTTACCTATGGTTATTTAGATAAAATCCCATTTAGAGAAGAACTAAAAGAACGCCTTACTTCTATTTGGAATTATGAAAAAATAGGAGCTCCATTTAAAGAAGGAGACTATTCTTATTTTTATAAAAATGACGGGCTTCAAAATCAATATGTAATTTATAGATATAAAACTGGAGAAGACCCTGGTACAGCAAAAGTATTTTTAGACCCAAATACTTTTAAAGAAGATGGAACTGTTTCATTGGGAGGATTAAGTTTTTCAAAAAATGGAAAAATTGCCGCTTATAGTATTTCTGAAGGAGGAAGCGATTGGCGGAAAGTTTTAGTGATGAATACGGAATCCAAAAAAACTATTGAAGACACGATAATTGATGTAAAATTCAGTGGAATTTCCTGGAGAGAAAATGATGGTTTTTATTATTCAAGTTATGATAAACCAGAGGGAAGTGAGTTGTCTGCAAAAACAGATCAGCATAAATTATATTATCATAAATTAGGAACTTCTCAAAAGGAAGATGAACTTATTTTTGGAGGAACTGAAGCCGAAAAACATCGCTATATAAGTGGTTATATGACAGAAGATAATCAATACCTCGTCATTACTGCGCAAGTTTCAACTTCTGGGAACAAGCTTTATATCAAAGATCTGAAAAATCCAAATAGTGAATTAATAACCCTCTTAGACCATACAGAAAGCACTTCATATGTAATGGAAAATATTGGAAGCAAGCTTTTTATAGTCACTAATTTAAACGCACCAAACCAGAAAATTGTAACCGTAGACATGGCAAACCCAGCTCCTGAAAATTGGGTTGATTTTATTCCTGAAACAGAAAACGTTTTAAGTCCTTCTAAAGGGAGCGGTTATTTTTTTGCAGAATATATGATTGATGCCGTTTCCAAAGTAAAACAATTCGATTATAATGGGAAACTGATTAGAGATATTGATTTGCCTGGTATAGGAACAATTTCCGGATTGCGCTCTAAAAAAGAAGAAACCGACATCTATTATTCATTTACTAACTATACTACTCCAGGAAGTATTTATAAGTATAATGCAGCTAATGGAAAATCAAAACTATTTAGAAAGTCAAAAATCGATTTCAATTCTGATAATTTCGAAAGTAAACAGGTTTTTTATAAATCAAAAGATGGAACAAAAATTCCTATGATTATTACTTATAAAAAAGGATTAAAGCTTAATGGTAAAAACCCAACTATTCTTTATGGTTATGGAGGTTTTAATATAAGCCTTACCCCTTCTTTTAGCACCGCTAATGCTGTTTGGATGGAGCAAGGTGGTATTTATGCTGTTCCAAATTTAAGAGGTGGTGGAGAATATGGAAAAGAGTGGCACGATGCAGGAACAAAAATGAAAAAGCAAAATGTGTTTGACGATTTTATTGCTGCTGCCAATTATTTAATAGCAAATAAATATACTTCTAATGATTATTTAGCAATTCGTGGTGGCTCAAACGGAGGTTTATTGGTTGGAGCCGTGATGACTCAACGTCCCGATTTAATGAAAGTTGCGTTGCCTGCCGTAGGTGTTTTAGATATGTTGCGTTACCATACTTTTACTGCAGGTGCAGGTTGGGCATATGATTACGGAACTGCAGAAGAAAATAAAGAAATGTTCGAATATTTAAAAGGGTATTCTCCTGTACACAATGTGAAGAAAGGGGTGAAATATCCGGCAACATTAATTACAACTGGAGATCACGACGATAGAGTGGTTCCAGCGCATAGTTTTAAATTTGCAGCCGAATTACAAGAAAAACAATCTGGAGAAAACCCAGTGTTAATTAGAATTGAAACAGATGCAGGTCATGGTGCTGGAACACCAGTTAGTAAAACCATAGAACAATATGCAGATATTTTTGGCTTTACTTTTTATAATATGGGATATAGAATCTTACCTGAAAAGGTTGGAGCCGAAATTAAAAAATAGTCCTTTTTTTTATTCAAAAATAAGCGAAGAAATTTTTTATATAAGGAGATTCTTCGCTTTGCTATGAATGACAAAAATGTAAAATTCCTTAGATAACTTCTAGTATTTTATAGACTTTCCCATTAAAATTGAATTGATCTCCTTTATTTTTTCCTAATAGGCACATTCCTATAGGTGAGTTTGGTGCAACCCCTAAGTAAATAGAATTATTGGTTTCTAATTTACCTACAGATATGCTCATAAAAAAAGTGGCTTGATTGGTTTCAATAATACTCCCTAATCGAATTGTTTCTGAAGCTAAACTAATATCAACTTTACCTAACTGATGCATCACTTTTTCAATTTCCCTTAATTGATTTCCAGCATTTTCACGTTCTATTTGAAGCATCGCTCTTCCGGTGTGATGCTTATCTCCACTAGTGCTTTTAGATTCTTCTTTTAAAGAATACTCGATATCAAAAATAGTTTTATTTATGCTATCATACCTTAGTTTTATAAGGTCCTTGCATTGTTGTTTTAGTTCAAATTTTAACTCAAGAATAGTCATTTAGGGTATTTTAATTTGAAATCACCATAATTTATGAAATTTGGTAATCCAAATTTAACGAGCAAAAAAAAACTCCGAACCTATTAAATTCAGAGTTTAAATATTTTTATTCTTCCTCTTCTATTTCGCTCATTTCAAAGCTATCCATAAAAGCGGTGGTAAAATCGCCTGATATATAATCTGGATGATCCATCAATTGTCGATGGAATGGTATCGTAGTTTTGATACCTTCAATCACAAACTCATCCAATGCTCTTCGCATTTTACTAATGGCCTCTTCACGGGTTTGAGCAGTAGTAATTAGTTTAGCAATCATGGAATCATAATTAGGCGGAATAGTATACCCAGCATACACATGAGTGTCTAAACGTACTCCGTGTCCTCCTGGAGAATGCAATTCTGTGATTTTTCCAGGACAAGGTCTAAAGTTATTAAAGGGATCTTCCGCATTAATCCTACATTCGATTGAATGCAGTTTTGGAAAATAATTTTTTCCAATGATCGGAATACCTGCAGCTACTTTAATTTGTTCTCTTATTAAATCGAAATCTGTAATTACTTGTTCTGTAATTGGATGCTCTACTTGAATACGAGTATTCATCTCCATAAAGAAAAAATTGCGATGCTTATCTACTAAAAACTCAACAGTTCCTGCGCCTTCATACTTAATGTATTCGGCAGCTCTCACTGCAGCTAATCCCATTTCTTCCCTTAACTTATCGGTCATAAATGGACTTGGAGTTTCTTCGGTAAGTTTTTGATGACGTCGTTGAATAGAACAATCTCTTTCACTTAAATGACACGCATTTCCTTTACTATCTCCAATAATTTGAATTTCTATATGGCGAGGCTCTTCAATTAATTTCTCTATATACATGTCGTCATTTCCAAAAGCAGCTTTACTTTCATGACGTGCAGAATCCCAAGCGTTTTTCAAATCTTCTTCTTTCCAAACAGCTCTCATTCCTTTTCCACCACCACCCGCACTTGCCTTAAGCATAACTGGGTAACCGGTTTCTTTTGCAACTTTAATACATATTTCGAAATTTGGTATCGTTCCTTCACTTCCAGGAACACATGGTACTCCTGCTTCAATCATAGTGGTTTTAGCCATTGCTTTATCACCCATACGATTGATCATATCTTCGGAAGCTCCAATAAATTTAATGTTATGTTCTTCACATAATTTTGAAAATTTAGCATTTTCAGATAAAAAACCATAACCAGGATGAATGGCATCGGCATTTGTTATCTCTGCAGCAGCAATAATATTAGGTATTTTCAAATAGCTTTCACTACTTGGAGGTGGCCCGATACATACTGCTTCATCTGCAAAACGAACGTGAAGACTTTCAGCATCTGCTGTAGAATAAACTGCAACGGATTTAATACCCATTTCTTTACAAGTACGAATAATACGTAATGCAATTTCTCCTCTATTGGCAATTAATATTTTTTTAAACATAATTTCAATAAATTTCAAAATACTCAATTATAAACCTAAGTCTAGTAGGCATTTAAGAATTGACAATTTTAGATTTGATTAATTAAGATGGGTCTACTAAAAATAAAGGTTGGTCAAACTCTACTGGAGTTGCATCATCAACTAAAACTTTTATAATTTTACCTGAAACTTCACTTTCTATTTCATTAAAAAGTTTCATTGCTTCAATAATACATAAAACGTCACCGTCTTTAATTGAATCTCCTACCTCAACAAAAGAAGGCGTATCTGGAGAAGATTTTCTGTAAAAAGTTCCAATAATTGGCGACTTTACAGTGATATATTTTGAATCTTCATCGTCTAATGTTGATTCCGGAGCTACTGGTGTGGCTACATTTTGAGCAAGTGGTGCAACTCCAATTTGTGGTGCCATAGAAGGCATTTGTTGAATATATGTTGTTTCCGCTTTAACTTTATCATCAACAGTTTTTATCGTGATTTTTACATCATTCATTTCAAGTTTAACTTCAGTAGCGCCAGATTTTGCTACAAACTTGATTAAATTTTGAATCTCTTTTAAATCCATATTATCAGTTTTAGTTGTTCTATTAATTAAGAGTCGTATGCCCAAGTAAGGTACATAGCTCCCCAAGTAAATCCTCCTCCAAAAGCAGCGAAAACTAGTTTATCGCCTTTTTTAAGTTTTTTTTCATAGTCAAAAAGACATAAAGGTAATGTTGCCGATGTTGTGTTTCCGTATTTGTGGATATTCTTCATCACTTTTTCATCAGGCAGTTTCATTCGCCTTGAAGTGGCTTCAATAATTCGATTGTTAGCTTGATGGGGTACCAACCATTGAATGTCGTCTCCAGTAAAATTATTTCGTTTTAATATTTTTTCTGAAACATCAGCCATTTTTGTAACTGCAAATTTAAAAACCGTTTTTCCATCCTGAAAAACAACATGTTGATTGTTATTTACAGTTTCTACTGAAGATGGAAGTAATGATCCACCGGCATCGATTTTTAAAGAATGTCTTCCACTTCCATCTGTTCTTAAATATTCATCTTGAACACCTAATCCTTCAAGATTTGGTTCAAAAAGAACTGCTCCTGCTCCATCTCCAAAAATAATACAAGTAGTACGGTCTTTATAATCTATAATAGATGACATTTTATCTGCACCTACCAAAAGCACTTTTTTATAACTACCAGACTCAATGTATTTTGCTGCTATAGACATTCCAAAAAGAAAACTAGAGCAAGCTGCCATTAAATCGTATGAAAATGCATTATCTGCTCCAATTTGAGTAGCAACATAAGCACCAGTAACAGCAACAGGCATATCAGGTGTTGCTGTCGCCATGATAATCATATCGATATCTTTGGGATCTGTATTGTTTTTTTTAAGAAGATTTTTTGCGGCTTCGATAGCAAGGAAAGAAGTTCCTTTATCTTTATCTTTTAAAATTCTTCGTTCTTTAATGCCAGTTCGAGCGGTAATCCACTCATCATTGGTATCTACCATCGTTTCCAATTCTTTATTGGATAAAACGTATTCTGGAACATAGCCTCCTACAGCTGTAATTGCTGCTGTGATTTTACTCATAGGTTTGAATTAATTTCACAAAAGAGGTCAAAATCCTCTAAATCGAACGAAAATTACTAAAAATTAGTCGAAAAAAAGTAAAAAAACGAAATTAATAATAAAACAAAAAACGCTCACATTTTTGTGAACGTTAATGTATTTATATTTTCTTATTACTAAGCTACTTCTTCTACTGCGTCAATAACTATTTGACCACGGTAATATAATTTACCTTCATGCCAGTGAGCTCTATGGTATAAATGAGACTCTCCAGTTGTTGGATCAGTACCTATTTGAGGCGTAGTTGCTTTGTAATGTGTTCTTCTTTTATCTCTTCTAGTTCTTGAGATTTTTCTTTTTGGATGTGCCATTACTTGATATTATTTGTCTGTTAATAATTTTTTTAATTCGTCCCACCTTGGGTCTGTTGTTTCGTCTTCATTAATTAGATTTTCATCTTCATTAGTAAGACGTAATTCTTCTAGTTTATTAAGTATATCTGATTTTAGTGTTCCGTCTTCAATACCTGGGTGAATTCTTTTTGTTGGAACTGCCAACACAATTGATTCATAAACATATTGCTGAATACCAAATTCATAACTTCCATGAGGTATTAAAATTAACTCTTCATTTTCATCATTAAATTCATCTCCAAATTGAACAATAAAATCAAAAGAACCTGAAACATCTTGGTTATAGGGCTCATTTGTAATATCACAGTTTACATTTACATAGCCATCAAAAACTAAAGTAAACTCCAACATGGTGTTTTTTTTAATCAGCAGTACGTCTAGATTTATAGCTACGCTATTAAAATCTTCATACTTAAAATACTCAAAGAACGATTCACTTATTTTAAAGTCAAACCGGTGCTCTCCTAATTTTAATCCCACAAATGGGATGATAAACTCTTTCAATTCCTTCATAATCACTCACCTGTTAAACACGGTTGCCTTACAAATAAGGCGGGTGCAAAGATAAAAAATTATTTAAACAGAATAGCTGTTTTTGCAATTCTTTTTCTTATTTAATTATTGATCCATTTCTTTGATGAATAATGTTTAATTTATTAATCCTTTATATAACCTTATAGCTTCATATAAAGGTGTATGTAAGAGTTATCTCTAGCAGTAAGAATTGTGAATGAAACGTTATTTAAAAAATAGAAGTCGATAAAAGCTATTATCTTTTATTATGAAATTCTTTTTTTTGTACTGTTATTTCTAATGAATTTTTTGAAAGGTTCTTGTATTCTTCCCTCTTTTTAAAAATTTCTATTGCGCTAAAAACAGCTTCTTTAAAAGAATCGTTATTAGCTATGTTCTT
>CAJXEB010000020.1 GCA_913052585.1 uncultured Flavobacteriaceae bacterium
GGGGAAGTTGAGAAGGAATACTTCCAACAGTTTCTATTGGTATCGCATATTTACTTAAGAAAACAGCAAATACGCTACCTAGAATCATAGCGACTAACATATAAAGCTTCGACACTTTTCTTATTTTTCGTATTAATATGGCAATTACTAGGGTAATCATGGCCACACTAAATGCATACCAATTGGTTTCTGAAATATGTGAAACTATATATTTTATAATGTTATAAAAAGAACTTCCTTGTGGGACTTCAATTCCAAAAATATATTTTAGTTGTTTAAAAGCAATCAATACACCCGCGCCCGCTGAAAATCCAATAATTACTGAATTAGAAACGAAACTTGCTAACTTTCCCATTCGTGCTATTCCCATAAATAATTTTATGATTCCAGCCATAAAGGACAATAAAATTGCTAAAGAAACAAACGCTTCTATGTCTGATTCAGGGAGTACATATTTACTAATAATTGCATATAAAACAATAGAACTGGTAGTGGTGGGTCCTGAAACTAAATGATAAGACGATCCAAAAATTGCAGCAATAACGGGAGTTAACATTGCAGTGTAAAAACCATAAACTGGAGGTAAACCCGCAATCATTGCAAAAGCTACAGCTTGTGGAACAACAATGATGGTTCCTGTAATTCCAGCAATTAAGTCATCTTTCCAAGATTTTTTAGCTAATGGAAGCCAAGTAAGAAAAGGGAAAATTTTTGAAAGCATCTATAAAAGTAAGGTATTCTATTAAAATGAGATTCCTAAAATTTAATAATTTGTCATTCCGGACATGAAAACCAATACTCTTTCTGTTATCAATAATAAAGGCAGGACTTCATTAGTTTACGTTTATTTAAATTTATATTTTAATGAGGTAGTTTTCCTTTTATAGCGTGATATAAAAAAGTACCTAAAAGACTTCCAAAAATCACTATTAGAATAGCAACAACTCCTCTTCCTAATAATATAAACATAGGACCTGGGCATGCTCCTGCAAGCGCCCACCCTAAACCAAATATGATTCCTCCAAATATATTTCTTGAAACCCCTTTCTTTTTAGGATCTATATTAATTTTTTCTCCTTTATGGTTTTTAATACTACCTTTATTAAAAAAGTAAAAAAGTACCATCCCTGAAACTACTGCAGATCCAATAATCCCATACATATGAAAGGATTGGAACTTAAACATTTCGTAGATGCGGTACCAGGAAATTACTTCAGCTTTACTAAGAATAATTCCGAAGAGTACACCGAAAAATAAAAATTTAATGTTTTTCATATTCTTAGATCTAAAAGATTAAAGGTAAAATTAACCAAGTCATAATCAAGCCTCCAATAAAAAATCCGATGACTGAAATTAAAGACGGAATTTCTAAATTACTCAGTCCTACAATTGCATGGCCTGAGGTACATCCACCAGCATATCTACTTCCAAATCCAACTAAAAAACCTGCGATTAATAAAACTAAAAAGCCCTTGAAAGATAGCATGGTTTCCAAACTAAAAATTTCATCAGGTAAATATTGAGTACCTGCATTTTGAAAACCTAATTCAGATAAATCTTTAATAGTTTGTTCACTTATTGCAACAGCTTCATTAGGAGTTAACCATTGGAAAGCTATAAATCCTCCAATTATAGTTCCTAATAAAAACAACAAATTCCAAGTATTTTTTCTCCAATCAACTTTAAAAAAAGCTACAAATTTTCCGGCACCACCAATTGAACACATGGTTTCAAGATTGGATGAGATTCCAAATTTTTTTCCGTAATAAAACAAGAAAAACATTATTAATGTAATCAATGGACCTGCAACGTACCAAGGCCAAGGTTCTAATAAAAAATCCATAAGTGTTTATTAATTAGTTTTAAAAATAATAATCTAACAAAGATTATTTGGTGACAAATGATTAGTAATATATCAAATTTACTAAAAAGGATTGTTTTTTTATGGGTTAATAATGTCGAAATTATTCATAGAATACAGACGTTTCCTCTAAAGGTTTTCTTTTTATATCTGGAACGTAAGTTGGAAATTTAGGATAGCCTACTGGAAGTAATAGAAATGCTCTTTCGTTACTTGGTCTATTTAGAATTTTTGATAAAAAACTCATTGGACTTGGCGTATGTGTAAGCGTAACTAAACCTGCATTATGAATAGCAGAAATTAACATTCCACAGGCGATACCAACAGATTCGTTAACGTAATAGTTATTTTGCTTATTTCCGTTTTCATCTAAATTGTAAGCTTTTTTAAAAACAATAATTAACCAAGGAGCAGTTTCTAAAAAGGGTTTGTTCATATTTGTTCCTAATGGTTCTAGGTCTTTTTTCCAACGATCACTCATCCTAGCATCGTAGCTTTCTTTTTCTTCAATTTCGGCTTCTTTTCGGATTTGTGATTTTATGAGTGGATTGGATATCGCACAAAATGTCCAAGGTTGTTTATGTGCCCCTGAAGGTGCTGTTGATGCACTATTAATTATGTTTTCAATTACTTCTTTAGGGACTCGTTTATCTGAATAATCCCTTACCGATCTTCTTTCGTTAAGCCATTTGTAAAACGATTCACTTTTAGAAATTAATTCGTCTTCTGAATACGTATCTATATGGTAGGAGATATGTTTAAAGCCATTGATATCTATATGATCTGGAACATCCATATTTAGAGATTAGATTAATAATTTGTTGCCTCTAATTTAGGAAAAAGAAGGGGGAAATAATAACACAAAAAATGTTATAAATTATAAGTTCCTTTCCTTTAAAATTTCTTAGAAGGAAAAATGAAAAAGGGGGTAATTAAAAAAGAGCTGTTTAACAAACAGCTCTTTTTAGTTGATGCTTAAATATGTTTTATTTTATAAGCAGCTTTTTTATAGTTGAAAGATTATCAACTTCAATTTTCACAAAATATAATCCAACACTAAAATTAGAAACATCTAAAGAAACATCATTAGATCCGTTAAATGAAGTTTCCTCAATTTCTTGAATAACTTGTCCTAAACTATTAATGATTTTAATTTGATAAGTATTTCCATTAGTTGCATTAAAAGAAATATTCACTTTTTCCGAAGATGGATTTGGATATAATGAAATCCCAGTTAATTCATTATCTGAAATACCTAAGGACCCCGCAAATACATTTATATTATCTATATAAGTACTGTTGCTATATCCAGTAATATTTACAAAATTGAAAATAACAATCTCACCTTCATAAGGAGTTAGGTCGATCTCTTCAGTTCTCCATTCATCAGCCGAAGTTGGAGTCCAATTACTGGTGTTATAATCTGGAATTGTTGAAAGTTCTAAACCGTCTTTTTCGTAAATAGTTGTAAAAGTTACTCCACAATCTGTCGAGATATCTACTTTTAAAACATCATTATAACTTGCTGAATATTGAGCTTTTGCCAAATCAAAAGTTAGCGTAGGCACCGAAGCATTCGTTAAATTAAATATTTCGGTTTGCAATATATCTACTTCTCCAGCACTATTATAATCTTCATTATTAAGCCAAGCCATTACACTTGGATTACCGTCGCTTCCAGTAACACCTGTTCTTTCTTCCCATGTATAACTGTCATCTGGGTTTGATATATTCCAGGCAGAAGGAGGCATTCCATTGGTTTCAAAATCTTCTTCAAAGTCTAAACTAGTTGCTTCAGTTGCTGCATAGAAGTCTAAAGTTACTTCATCGTTTGATTGATTCAAATCTCCTGCAAGTTCTACTCTAACGGTTAAGGTATAATTTCCACTGGTTGCTATACTTACTTCTGTAGCAAAATTAAACACCTCTTGTTGTCCTGGATCTAAAGTTCCTGTGAAAGTTTCTTCAACAACTGGTTCACTATCTATTTGATAAGAAAGCACAAAATCACTTTGACTATTGATTCCTGTATTTCTAATATTTGCTGAAATAACTGTTGGGCTATCATCACAGATATAATTAAAGTCTTCGGTAGTATTGTTTAAAGAATCTACAGAAAGATCATCCGCTAACGAACAGTTTACTAAGCCACCAGGGTGATAAATTGCAATAGTTCTTCTACTTTCCCATCCTTCTGTATCATTTTTTGCAACAACAGCAGCCCACATTTCTTCATTAGGATCTGTAATTGAAAAGGTAAAAGTTGTACTTGTTGAATTTCCAATTAAATCCATTGAGGTATCACCTAATAAATAAAAGTCATATGATTCTGCATCATCAACAGGGTTCCAAGCAAAAGTAGCTTCATCTGGACAAATTTGTGAAACATCCACATTAGATGCTAAACTTGCAATTGAAAATACTTCATCACTTTCATCTGTAAAACTTCCGCTTGTAATTCTTACTAAAGCTTCACCTGTAACTTCATTTGGAATAGACCAGCCATACGTATAAGTTGTTGCGTTTACTGTAGTAATATTGTTCCAAGAACTTCCGTTATCTGTAGAATATTCTAAAACAAAATCAGCGGTAGTGTTGATTGCATCCCAATGTAAAGATTCTGTCTCACCTGGAGCAAAACTTTCTCCTGAGTTAGGGTAAGTCATGGTAAGTTCTTCTGCAATAATTTCATATAACACAAAATATTCTTGTGGCCCCATTGGAACATTAAAACCAGAAATTTCAATATCATAATCACCACTTACAGGTGTATTTAATAAAACTTGTTCCATATTATTTAAATGATCTGGACCTAAAGTTGCTGGTAAATTTAAGGTGGTTGCATTAGGTGTAGGGTCTAATATCCAAGGCTCATGACTTCCAGATGAAGGATCTGTAACGATTAAATCTAAATCGTTAACTAATGCAGGACTTGCTCCTGGTGTGGCAGCTGGATCACTCCAGTATACCATAAACCGAACTTGAGTTGTTCCAGAAGGAACGTTAATTGAATGTGTATTTGTATCGCCTTGCGAAACTTCATCTGATAAATACCTGCTATCTTCTATTAACATTCCAGCTCTTAGTGCATTTACAATTCCCCAGCCAAATTTATAATCTGGACCTATGTTTCCTGCTTCATTTGCAGTGTTTAATAAACTTGCTTTAATTAAAGCTGAAGGAGGTAGATTTCCACCATTTAAATCTCCATAAGCTTCATATAATTGGGCCGATATTCCCGCAATACCAGGCGCAGCACCAGAGGTTCCGCCAAAACTTTGATAAGTATTATTTTCATTTGTAGAGTTCTGATTTTGTCCATTGGCTGCAATATCTGGTTTAATTCTGCCATCTGTAGCAGGACCTCTACTACTTGAACCTACTAAACTACCATCAAAGTAAACATTTGCTGTTGCTATTACGTTTTTACCTTGTTTATGACCTCCTGTTATATTCCCCCAACCAGATCCTGCACCATACCCACAATCACTAGTTCCTGAGTTTCCAGTAGAGAAAACATGTAATAGAGTTGGAATATCATTTGTTTGTGTATCTACTGTTTGAGCAATTGTAGTATAACCAGCATTACAACCATCACCATAGGAGGAGTTGGTTATTTGAACAGAACCATCATTAATATAAGTTTGAGTTGCAGAATCTAAAAAGTTTGATGCATAATTACTAACATATAAATTAGATTCTGCAGCCATTCCTCTCATAGATGGATCTAAATTTCCTGCACCTGCCATAATCCCAGATACTCCATCACCATGAGTTTGTCCTGAACCACTTGCCATAGAATTATCAATTCTTCCTTGAAAATCTATATGTGGACCGACAATACCATCATCTCTACATAGAAGGCCTATGTTTTTTCCAGTATAATTTCTTCCTGCTCCAGTTTGAGTATCTAGATTGCTAGATCGGTGTAAACTCCTCCCTCTTGTATCTTCTTTAATTGATGGAGCAACAATTACTTCTACCCATTTTACATATGATAAATTTGAAAGTTCATCCAAACAATTATTTGGAATAGATAAATCGATATTATTAGAGCCTTTATATTGTTGCTTTACAGAAATCTGTTTACTTGCTAAATCATTTATAACGAATTCAGATGAAACATATGTATGATATTGAAGGGTCACTAATATATTATTACCTGCTATTGCCCAATCTCCAATAAAACCGTTTTTAAGATTTGACTCTAATTTATAATCACCATTAACAGGTGTAATAGATCTTACTCCTTGATCTTTTAAGTATGAAATTGAAGTTGAGTTTGGGAAATAAAATAAATATGCCTTGTTAGGAATATATTCTATTAGATGAAGATTGTTTTCTTTAAAACTATTTTGAACAGATTGAGATGGAGTCTCATAGAACTGAATCCAACCTACAAAACCATCGTTTAAGATGGCGGATTCTGGCATCTGATTCCATTGAAAAGTTTCAATGTTTTCTGGAAGCTCTATACTTTCATCTTGAAGACGGACCGTATAATCTTCTTGTGCAAACGAGATATTAAACACAAAAAATAAAGCTAGTAAACTAGCTGATTTTAATTTTTTTAATAAATAATTTAAAATAAAAATTTTCATACTAGATATTTAAGATTAATAAAAAACTGACTTATAAAAGGGTGATTATTTTTTAATAATTTCAAATATATCTAATATTGGCTGTTTGTCAATTATAAGAATTGTTAAAATATTGTTTGTAGTTAATTTAACGAAAAATAAAAAAGGATTTTATTTTTCGTTAGAAGTTTTCTTCTTTAGAATAGATGCTTCATATTTCACAAAAACATTAATCCAAATTGTTTTTGATAAAGCATATAGAATAGGTGAAAAAACAAGAAGTGCCACTAAAATTGAAATAAGTAAAGTTCCTGGGCCAATATTTGGGAAGAATATTAATTGTAAGACCCATACAGTAATAAATAATGCCACGCCTAAACCATAAGTAACATAATATGAACCTTGAAAAAAACTGGGTTCAATATTATATTTAAGATTACATTCCAAACAATTTTCTTTAACCCTTCCCATGGTTGAAAATTTAAAAGGGGAACCCTTATAAAAATCACCCTCATGGCACCTTGGGCATTTTAATCTTAAAATACTATATAACTTGGTTCCTTTACCTAGCATTGTTATTTCTTTTTGCAAATATAAAATACACAAGATTAGTATTATGTAAAAAAGGTGCTAATAAAAGTAAAATATAATGACTTGTCTTTCTTATGGAATGCAACAAATGAATAATTTTTTTGTTTAAAAAAAAGAGATTATTTACTTCGTTCCGAATGACAATTTTAAACAATTTTTTTAAACCTTAAATTTAGCTTATTTAAGTTCTTCGATTTTTTCTATAACCATCATTTCTCCTTCTTTATAAATAGACACTGTTTTAGTATATCTTTTATTTTTGTATTCGTATTCCATTTTTGACAATAGATCTTCTTTTCTTGTAATTTGAAGCTCACTAATCCAACTGTTCTTTTTGAATTTTTTTTCTAAAATAACTTCTTTATCTTTTCCTTTTGAAGAAGGAAACTTAAATTCTTTGGGAATATTAAATAGTTGTTGAGCCATATAAAAAGCTTCATGCCATTGTGTTTTTGGAAGGATTAACTTTTCACTATTTATTGGATTACTTGCAGTACCGCTTTTAGTTGCTGAATAGTTAACTGTTGGGAATTCTAATAGTAATTCTTCGCTATATCTTTTTGCTGAAATTCCTGTTTCTGGAGGAAAATATTTAGAAAGATATCCATTAAATGCAAATCCTTTTTTGTGATTGAATTCAATTTGGTCCATACCTCCAGAAATTTCCCCAACATTCATTGTTGGTTTTAATTCTGACGAAATCACTTTCACTTTTGTGCCATACGGCATTACGGCGAGTTTTTCACTTTGTAAATTAGCATAGGCTCTTAAACTAAGACCAGATGCTGAGGTGACATATAAAAAATCAATTCCTGTGGTTTTTTCTTCAGTAATAGGATTAATGATTGCTAAATTATTTTCAGAATTTAGTGTAATTTCTGTTGAAGGGTTTTCTTCATTTTTACAAGAAAGAAATAATGTGGTGCTAACTAAAGCAATACTTAAAATTTTTACTGTTTTCATAATGTGTTTATTAGGGTTAAAAAATAATTTTAAGTAATTTTCTCACATATATGTTTTATAATTTTATTTAGAAATCAAATTTTAATTGAACAGCGACCACCTTCTCTTTTGTTGGCTTCCCTTTATCAGTGTTGAGGTTCGAAATTGAAATACCCAACAACCGTACCGAGTTTTTCATACCGGATTGAAATAACAAATCTTTAACAGTTTCTACGATTACATCTTTATCCGATATATAATAGGGCAATGTTTTACTTCTAGTTTGTAACGTAAAATCACTATATTTAATTTTAAGGGTGACTGTTTTTCCAGCAACTTTACTTTTTTTAAGTCGTTTTTCTACCTCTTCCGCAATGTCCTCTAGTTTTTTTATCATAAAAATTTCTGAAGTGATATTCTCACTAAAAGTACGTTCTGCGGCTAATGATTTACGAGTTCTAGAAGGTTTTACCTCACTAAAATGTTCTCCCCTTACAACGTGATAATAAAAACCACCACTTTTCCCAAAATGCTCTTTTAAAAATTCTTTTGATTTCAGTTTTAGGTCTTTTCCTGTAAAGATTCCAAGGCGATACATTTTTTTTACGGTAACTTTTCCAACACCATAGAATTTTTTAATATCTAGATTTTCTAAAAATTCAAGAACCTCGTTTGGAGGAACTGTTTTCTGTCCGTTGGGTTTATTAATATCGCTAGCAACCTTTGCAATAAATTTATTGATAGATATTCCAGCTGAAGCATTTAAACCAGTTTTTTCTTTTATTTTTTTTCGAATTTCCTCCGCAATTAATGTAGCACTAGGAATTCCTTTTTTGTTTTCAGTTACATCCAAATAGGCTTCATCTAATGACAATGGTTCTACTTTATCGGTAAACTCATAAAAGATTTTTCTAATTTGATCGGAGACTTCGTGATAGCGTTTAAAATTTGAATTTACAAAGATGAGATCTGGGCAATTTTGTAAAGCGATGACACTGCTCATTGCAGACCGGACTCCAAATTTTCGAGCTTCATAACTAGCAGCACTTACTACACCACGTTTAGAACTCCCTCCAACAGCAACTGGTTTCCCCCGTAATTCTGGATTGTCTAGTTGTTCTACAGATGCATAAAAAGCATCCATATCAACGTGTATTATTTTTCTTTGGAGAAGTTCTTCCTTCATCCTATAAATTTATAATATATTAGACACATTAATAGCATTTATGAATTTAAATCAGATTACAATTCCATCTATCGACGTGGAAAAGGCAACAGGGTTTTATAACACATTAGGATTAAAACTTATTGTGGAAGCTCTACCAAAATACGTCCGTTTTGAATGCCTTGATGGAAACACTACATTTTCGATTCATTTGGTGGATAAAATTACGGAAGGAAATGGAATAATTATCTATTTTGAAGTGGATAATGTAGCTAAAAAAGTAAGCGAATTACAAGCTAAAGGAATTGTGTTTAAGAAAGAAGCAGAAGATCAATCTTGGCTCTGGAGAGAAGCAAAACTAAAAGACCTAGATGGTAATCAAATCATTATTTACCATGCAGGCAAAAACAGAAAAAATCCACCTTGGAGAATTAAAAATCTTGAGAAAAAATAGTTATGATAGAAATTGAACGTAAATTTTTAATAGTTTCAGACACCTATAAAAAAGAAGCATACAAACAGACTAGAATTATTCAAGGGTTTTTAAATACCCATAAAGAACGTACAGTACGTATTAGAATAAAAGGAACGGAGGCTTTTATTACCGTAAAAGGGATTTCGAATAAAGAAGGAACAACTAGGTTTGAATGGGAAAAAGAAATCCCTTTAGCAGAAGCCAAAATGCTTTTAGAATTATGTGAACCCAATCGTATTGAAAAAATAAGATATGAAGTTAAAATAGGTTCTCACTTTTTTGAAATAGACGAATTTTTTGGTGAAAATGAAGGGCTAATCATGGCAGAAATTGAATTGTCGGAGGAAAATGAAGAATTTGAAAAACCAGATTGGTTAGGCAAAGAAGTAACAGGTGATGTTCGATATTATAACTCGCAACTCTCTAAAATACCCTATCGAAATTGGGGAATTTAATTTGTAGCAACTAGTGCTATAATTTTTTTAATAGTTTTTAAATCTGAAACACCTTCGGTTCCTCCCTCAAAAAATGAAGTAGGTTTTTCCTTTTGTTGAAGCGTTGCAGATAAATGTATACTGCAAAAACCATGGTCTTTAAAGTAGCGAGCGTTTTCGGTATTAATTCCACTTCCTGGCATAATCTCAATTTTACCATTGGACAGTTTATTCATTTCCTTTAATAAAGAAAGTCCTTTAAAAGCGGTCTGTTTTTGACCAGAACTCAATACTCTTTTTATTTTTAAATCGATTAATTGTTCTAAAGACTCAATGGCATTTTCGGTGCAATCAAAAGCTCTATGAAACGTAAAATCCATCCCTTTTGCAGCATTGATTAATCGTTTTGTTGCAGAAATATTAATTTTATTTTCTGAAGTTAAAACCCCACTTACCACTCCTTGACATCCTATGTTGTTACAGAATTCAATGTCATTAATCATGGTGGTTAATTCATCTTCTGAATAGTAAAAATCTCCTTTTCTAGGTCTAATTAAGACATGAACTGGAATACTCAATTCAGTGATTACTTTTTTAATTAATTGATGTGATGGGGTTAATCCGCCAACAGCAAGTTGAGTACACAGCTCCATACGATGAGCTCCTCCTTTTTCAGCAGCTAAAGCACTTTCAAACGAATTGGCACAGATTTCTACTATCATTCTATAATTATTTCATCAATAAAAGTCCAAGCTTTATTACCAGCTCCTTGTTTTCCTTCTTGGATAATGCCATAACTTGGAATCGTTAAAATTATAACTTGAGCCTGAATTTCTTTTAAATCTGAAAGATCAATTTCAAAGGCAATAATATTTTTTTCAGATTTAGAATCTAATAGTTTAGAATATACAATCTGTATTTTTCCATCTATCAAACAACTTACACTAATTTTTTTTGGAGCATAAATCCATTGTCCTGTAGCATTATAAAAACGGGTTTTAAGGGTGTTTATAGTTTTAATTTCACCTAAATCAATGGTAATTTTCACATCGTCTCCCCAAAAACCCAACCATTCTTTATCACCATATCTTTGGTCACTTCCCTGAATACCATTAATTAATGCTTCTTTCCCCCCTGCATTATAGGCTTTATGAGGGAGCACATTTAAATCCACTTTTCCTGTGATTGCTTTATGATAGTTAATCGTTTCAGCAAAAGGATTACTTACAAGTTGATTGTTTTTAAAAACACCCGCATTAATTGTAGTGTTTTTAGTAATTAAAACACTTCCTGTATATAGTTTTGAGTCATTGGTAGCAGCTATTCCGTTGCTTGTATATCTTATTTTTTTTCCGTCTAAAGGAGTTTTTAATTGATAGCTAACCAGTCGGTTTTCTTTCACTAATTTCCCTTCTAATTCATACAAATGATTCGCATTATTAATACTTAAAGCTTGAAGCCGCTCTAAAAAAGGTTCCACTCTGGATAGAAATTTTGGATAATCTGTTTCCATATCTTTTGTTGCTCCACTCCAGACTACTTCACTCATTGCTAATATCCGAGGAAAAACCATATACTCTACTTGGTCTTCATTATTCATATATTCCGTCCAAACGTTTCCTTGAGCTCCAAGCACATGTTTTTCCTCTTCTTGAGTTAATTCAGGAGGAATAGGATTAAAACTATACACTTTTTTTAAGGGTAAAAATCCTCCAATTGCTAAAGGTTCATCTGGACTATTTGATTGATAATGATCAAAATAAGCATGGGATCCAGGTGTGAGTATTACGTCATGTCCTTCTTTGGCTGCATCAATGGCTCCTTGAGTTCCACGCCAAGACATCACAGTAGCATTAGGCGCAAGACCTCCTTCTAATATTTCATCCCAACCAATTATTTTTTTGCCTTTACTATTTAAGAATGTTTCAATTCTGGTAATAAAATAACTTTGCAATCCGTGTTCGTCTTTTAAATCTAAATCTTTAATTAATTTTTGACAATGATTACATTCTTTCCAATGTTTTTTTGGCGCTTCATCACCTCCAATATGGATGTATTCTCCCGGAAACAAATCAATCACTTCCGTCAATACATTTTCTAAAAAAACAAAAGTCTGTTCATTCGGGCAGTAAATATCAGGGAATACACCCCAAGTAGTTGCTACTGGAACTTGTTCACCACTACAGCCCAATCCTGGATAAGCACTGATTGCAGCTTGAGAATGACCCGGTATTTCTATCTCTGGAATGATGGTGACTTGATGTTTTTTAGCAAACGCTACAATTTCTTTGATATCTTCTTGAGTATAAAAACCACCGTATTTTTCACCATCATATTTTGTAGGAGCATCATTATAATGACCTATTAAAGTTTCTTCTCGATAGGCTCCAATTTCAGTTAATTTTGGATATTTTTTTATTTCAATTCTCCAACCTTGATCTTCAGTTAAATGCCAATGAAAATAATTCATTTTAAGCATCGCCAAATTCGCAATGTATTCTTTTATAAACTCCTTTGGAAAGAAATGCCTTCCAACATCTAAATGCATTCCTCTATATCTAAATTTTGGAGCATCCTTAATATAAACTTTAGGAATTGAAAATTCTTCTTGCTGAAATCCTTTTTGTTTTTCTAATGATATTGGCATGAGTTGCCTTAGGGTTTGTATCGCATAAAAAGCCCCTGAAGCATCGTTCGCTTTTATAATTATATCTGAATCGGAAACAGATAATGTATATCCTTCTGAAGGTAAAGAGGTGTCTTTTTTAATTGCAATAGTTGCTTTTTCTTCTGAAGTATTTTTTAGTAAAAAAGCACTTCCATTTTGGATATAGTTGACTAGAAATTCTCCAGTAATTGTAAATTCTTCCTCAAAGAAAAGAGTAGTGTTTTCTGTTATTTTAAAAACTCCTTTTTTTATTTCTAAATTTTGAGGTTTAGGAATTAATGGAGGAAATGGCTCAAAATTTGCAACTTCAGGAGATTGACATCCCGAAAAGAATATAAAGCCTATGAATAATAAGGAATAAATAAATTTTTGCATTAGTTCTGGACGAATTGGTTGAGTGTTTTAAAATTGACTATTGGCACTATTTCAGCATCAGTTTTAAACTGAATTTCTTTTGAAACTCCAGGGAGTATATCGAAAAAATTATCATGCCAAGTTCCTTTTTCTTCAGAAAATAAAAATACATTTTTTTGTAATGTTTCTGAATTCAACTTAATTAAAAAGCCCTCTTTGTTTTTAATAATTTCAATAGCTATCGACTCGTTTATTAAATTTAAATCTTTGGGTTTAGAGAAATAATGGGTGGATTCAGCTTCACCAAAAGTTATTCTTAAAAAGGTGTTGTTAGTATCAAATTCTTTATTTTGTAACTGGTATTTATAGACAATTATACTGCTATTTATAGGACTTAAAACAAGTTGTTGTTCTTCAAAAAGAACATTCCCGTTAAAATCTAAATGGCTTATTACAAGTGTATCTTTTATTTCAGAAAAGGTGTCGTTGATAATATATATATCTAATTCATTCTCAATTTTTGAAGTTGAAATAATTACATTCTCAAAAGCTTTTCTCGCTTGATAATGTAAGGCCTTCCAATTTCCTAAACCGTCAATGCTTGACCAAGAAACCGCAGGCCAACAATCGTTTAATTGCCAATATAAGGTCCCCATATTATAGGGTTTCGCTCTTCGATGTGCATAAATCCCTTTTGTCATCCCATAAGCTTGTAATACCTGACTCATATAAACATAATCTTCACCTTTACTGGGAACAGGAAAATTACGTTCCATATATTCACGTATCAATAAAAATCCGCGATCATGTTTTTGATGGTTTGCAAACGAAGGATGTTTTAAATTAATAGTATCCTGTTCTGTAAAATATTTAATGGCTTCAAAACTAGGGTAAGATTGAAATCCAAATTCACTCATAAAACGAGGAACTTCCTCTTCAAAATGCTCAAAAGGATACCCATCATGCCAAACCCACCAATCATGAGCATCTCCTTCAAATTGATAACGATTATCGCCACGACCAAATTTAGGAGAGCTTTCCCAATAGGAAACAGAAGTATGTAAACTGTCAACGACACGAGGTAAAATATGATTAAAAACCGCATAATATCCTTTCCAGATTTCCTGTTGTTGCGCTTCCGTTTTACCATTTTTCCAACCCCAACGATACCAACCTTCACTATTTTCATTATTCCCACACCATAATGCAATGCTGGGATGATGGCGCAATTTTTTTACGTTTTCAATCGCTTCTTGTTTGATGTTTTCTAGAAACTCATCATCTCCTGGATACATCGCACAAGCAAACATAAAATCTTGCCAAACCAAAATACCTTTTGCATCACAAAGTTGATAAAAGAAACTATCCTCATAAACTCCTCCTCCCCAAACACGAAGCATATTCATGTTTGCATCTACCACATCATTGATAAGCTTTGAATAATCTTCTTGATCAACTTCAGGAAGAAAAATGTTTTGAGGAATATAATTCGCACCTTTCATATAAACAGGTTTCCCGTTGAGTTTAAAATAAAAACCTTCACCTATACTATCTTTTTCGGTTATCAATTCGATGGATCTGATCCCCAATTTTTTTGAGAAGGATTCCTTTTTATAGTCATCATTTAAAAGTTTCACATCAATATCATATAAAAAAGGGGTCCCTAAATTATGCGTCCACCAAAGTTTGGGATTTTTAACATTGAAAGGAATATGATATTCGGTCTGTTCTGGAGAAATTTCAATCTTAGAAATAAAAGTTTCTTTGCTGTTGTTATTAATGATTTTAATAGAAACTTCTTGTTGTTTTTGTGTGTGAATAGTTAATTCAGCGGAAATATTAGCGATGGAATCCGAAATGAAATTCGTTTTAAGAAAAACTTCTTTAAACCGAACATTTTCATAAGAAACAAGACTAATTTTTTTAGTAATCCCAAGCGTTTTAATAGTTGGTCCCCAATCCCAGCCATATTGAAATTGTGGTTTTCGGGTAAAAACCCGAGGAGCTTCTGGAAGTTCATAATCAAGTTTATTACTTGCTATTTTTTCAATAGAAATGGTAGCTTGTAATTTAATTTGCAGATCATTTTCCAAAAGTAAAACATCACTTATATCTATTTCCCAGCTTCGGAAGGCATTGTTTGTTTTTAAAACTAAACTATCATTTAAAAAAATGGAGGCATAGGTGTCCAAACCTTCAAAACGCAAAAAATGTTTTGACTTTAAGAGGACTTCTTCTGAAACTGAAAATTGAGATTTGTAGCGCCAATTATTTTCAGAAATCCATTGTATAGAATCTTCATTATTAGCTTTAAATGGGTGCGGAATTTTTTTTAGATTTAATAAATCGGTTTGTACCGTACCTGGAATAGTTGCTGGCATCCATATAGAATCTCCTTCCTGTGAAAATTTCCAACCTGTTAATAAATATTGATGTTCAATATCTGTTTTAGATTCTTTGCAAGAAATAAAAAACAAAATGAAAAGCAAATAAAAAAGAGAAGTAAGTTTCATAGCATTACCAATTACAGACTGTTAAATTCATATTCTCTTTCCACTTTGCAAATTCGCACTTTATACCATGAATACCAGTTGTTTTTGCCACTCATTTGGGCTTCTAAATGATCTAAGTTTGCTTTCCAGTTTTTAATGTCATCTAATGTTTCCCAATAACTGATAGCAATTCCTAGTTCGTTTCTGGCACTTTCAAAACCTAAATATCCAGGTTGTTTTTGAGCAAGGCTTTCCATGGCCTCTGCCATTTCATTATACCCTTCTATGCTATCGGTTTTTTTATTTGTGAAAATGACCGCATAATAAGGTTTATTCATTTTTATAGATTTTTACAATTAACTCACCCTTTGCATTCATATGCGCACGATACATTCCAGCCGTATTAAATTCCATTGCAATATTCCCATCTTTATCTATTGCTACAATACCACCATCTCCACCTAAATCTGGTACTTTTTCTTGTATAACTATTTTAGCAGCTTCTTGTAAACTGATTCCTTTATATTCCATCATTGCCGAAATATCATGAGCTACCATGGCTCTTATAAAATATTCACCCCAACCTGTAGATGAAACCGCACAAGTTTTATTATTTGCATAGGTTCCTGCACCAATAATAGGAGCGTCTCCAATACGATTCCAACGTTTGTTAGTCATTCCTCCAGTGGAAGTTCCTCCTGCTAAATTTCCATTTTTATCTAATGCCACACATCCTACGGTTCCAAATTTTGAATCTTTTATAAAAGGATCTTCAAATGACAAATTTTTATATTGTTCGCGCATCTCTCTTTCTTTTATTTTCTGAAGCGATTGAAACCTTTTTTCTGTATAAAAATAGGAAGGGTCTGTCATTTCAAAACCTTGTTCTCTAGCAAATTCCTCTGCACCTTCGCCAGAAAGCATTACGTGTGGAGAGTCATTCATAATCGATAATGCTAGGTCGATTGGGTTTTTAATATGTTTAACCCCTGAAACCGCTCCAGCATTAAGAGTTGCTCCATCCATAATTGAAGCATCCAATTCGTTAGTTTCTTCATGAGTGAAAACCGCTCCCTTTCCAGCATTAAATAAAGGGGAATCTTCCATTACATTTATAGTTGCCGTAACTGCTTCCAAGGAAGTACCTCCATTACTTAATATGATATGACCTGTTTTAATTGCTTCTTTAAGTTTTTCTAAATAGGCAGTCTCCAAAGAATCGGTCATATTTTTTTTCAAAATAGTACCTGCGCCACCATGAATTACAATTCCGAAGGTTTCTTGTTTTTTTGAGTTGTTTTTAGAAAAAATTTCACCTTCGGTTTGATGATTCTGATCATTATTACAGCTTAAAAGCACAAAAAATCCGATTAAAAGTGTTAAAATTTGCTTCATGTGTGAAATATTTTATAAAAAAGCTAAGATAAGCTAAAACCATTGCTGCTACAAGGCTTGTAAGAATTGGAATGTAGGAAAAAAAGCATATAAAACACACAAAACATCGATTAAATACACATAAAATAGGATGAAATGCAGTTTTTTAAGATATTTATTATATATTTGTATTGCATCAAGCCCTAAATTTTGATGTCCCTGCATTATGAAAACTATTAAAACTTGCCTACTTGCTATCGTATTATTGTTTATAGTTACATCTTGTTCAAAAGATGACAGTATAACAACAAATGAAGCAGATTATTCAATCAATTTAAATTTAGCTCAAGAAACTAATTGGGAGTTAGCCGATGAAATTCTAGTTTTAATTAATGAACATAGAGCAACTTTAGAGTTGCCCTCTATTGAAAGAGATCAACAATATGCCTCTGCTTATGCAGTACAGCATACTAATTATATGATTGATATGAATCGCATTAACCATGATAATTTTGGTAATCGTTCAGAAGCTCTAAAACAAAGAGGTGCCATTCGTGTAGGAGAAAATGTTGCTGTTGGATACAATACAGCAGAAGCGGTAGTTTTTGCTTGGTTAAATAGTCCATCACACAAACAGGTTATAGAAGGTAATTATACTCATTCAGGTTTTGGTATTATTCAAAATGTAAACGGGACTAACTTTTTTACTCAACTTTTCTATAACAAATAAAATTCCTTTTTCAATTCAACCATTTGCCGTATTTTTACCTAAACTAAGATTAAAATACAGCTATGGCTATTGCAAAACCTTTTAATTTAAACAAGTGGATAGAAGAAAATAGAGACTTGTTAAAACCTCCTGTTGCCAATAAAAATTTATATGTGGTTTCTAAGGATTATATAGTGATGATCGTTGCAGGACCTAATGCAAGAAAGGATTATCATTTTAATGAAACCGAAGAGTTATTTTACCAATTAGAAGGAAACATTCAAGTTAATATCCAAGAAGACGGCCAAAAGCGAGAAATGAAACTCGGACCTGGCGATATGTTTTTACTTTCTGCAAATACTCCTCACTCTCCAGTAAGAGAAGAAGGTTCTATCGGTTTAGTGGTAGAACGAGTTCGAAAAGGAAAAAATCTTAAGGATGGTTTAATGTGGTTTTGTGATGATTGTAACCATAAACTTTATGAAGTTTATTTTGAACTACACGATGTTGAAAAAGATTTCCAACCACATTTTAAAGAATTTTACGCTTCAGAAGCATTGCGAACTTGCGATAATTGCGCTACTGTAATGGATACAGATTCTCGATTTATTGGAGATTAATTCAAACTATCTCATTTTAAAATTATATAAGTAAAAAAAAGGCTTCGTTTTTTTCCTCGTTCCTAAAGGATAAAATGAAGATTTTTTCTTTTAGGGTAAAAGCTAAATAAATCTGAACGCTAAATTATTCTATAACATCTTAATTATTTATAAAATAAATTACTTTTTATAGAAGCAACGAATACCTCCTCTTTTTCATTTCCCAATATTCTTTAAAATCTTATAAGAATTTGTACCTTTGCAAACTGAATTTAGAATAAAAAAAACAAAAAATATGGCTACTGTTGCAAACGCATTTGGAATTGAAAATGCATTAGAAAAATTAGGAGTTAACGAAATAAACAAAGGAACTTCTACTGGAAGTAACTGGTTTTCGGAAGGTGAAATGATTTCATCGCATTCACCTGTTGATGGAAAATTAATAGGTAAAGTAACAACTACATCTCGCGAAGATTACGATAAAGTGATCACAACTGCTCAAACTGCTTATAAAGAGTGGAGAAAAGTTCCTGCACCTCAAAGAGGAGAAATTGTACGTCAGTTTGGAAATAAATTAAGAGAATTAAAAGAGCCTTTAGGTCAATTGGTTTCCTACGAAATGGGAAAATCATTACAAGAAGGTTATGGTGAAGTTCAAGAAATGATCGATATCTGTGACTTTGCAGTAGGTCTTTCTAGACAATTAAACGGACAAACAATTCCGTCGGAACGTCCAGAACACGTTATGCGTGAGCAATGGCATCCAATTGGAGTTGTTGGAATCATTTCGGCATTTAACTTTCCGGTTGCTGTTTGGGCTTGGAATACTGCTTTAGCGTGGATTTGTGGTGATGTATGTGTTTGGAAAGGTTCTGAAAAAGCACCTTTATGTTCTGTTGCTTGTCAAAATATCATTGCAGATGTTTTAAAAGAAAATAATTTACCAGAAGGAATTTCTAGTATCATCAACGGAGATTATAAAGTTGGTGAAATGATGACAACTGACCATAGAATACCGTTAATATCTGCTACAGGATCTACAAGAATGGGAAGAATAGTTGGTGCAACTGTTGCAGAACGTTTCGGAAAATCATTATTAGAATTAGGTGGTAACAATGCAATTATTATTACGCCAACTGCTGAATTAAAAGTAGTAGTACCTGGTGCTGTATTTGGTGCTGTTGGTACTGCAGGACAACGTTGTACATCTACCAGAAGACTAATCATTCATGAATCGGTTTACAATAAAGTAAGAGATGCAATTGTGGGTGCTTATGGACAAATTGTTATCGGAAATCCATTAGACGAAACTAAGCATATGGGACCATTAATCGATAAAGATGCGGTGAATGCTTATTTAGGAGCTATTGAAAAAGCAAAAGCCGAAGGTGGAAACGTTTTAGTAGAAGGTGGAGTTTTAGAAGGTGAAGGATTTGAAAGTGGTTGTTACGTAAAACCAGCAATTATTGAAGCTGAAAACCATTTTGAAATTGTACAACACGAAACATTTGCTCCAATTTTATACTTAATGAAATATAGCGGAGAAGTTGAAAATGCAATCGATATGCAAAATGGAGTTGCTCAAGGATTGTCTTCTGCAATTATGACCAACGAAATGAAAGAAGCGGAGAAGTTCTTAAGCTATTCAGGATCTGATTGTGGTATTGCCAATGTAAATATCGGGACTTCTGGTGCTGAGATTGGTGGTGCTTTTGGAGGTGAAAAAGAAACTGGTGGTGGACGTGAGTCTGGATCGGATGCTTGGAAAGTTTATATGAGAAGACAAACCAATACGGTTAACTACTCTGATGAATTACCTTTAGCTCAAGGAATTAAATTTGATTTGTAATAAATCGTCTTTATAAAAATAGAACCCTGCTAATATTATAATTAGCAGGGTTTTTTATTAGGTATTTCCTTTATCTATAAAGAAATAGATAGTAAAAATCACTAATAAGATAGCGAGCACAAAAAGGAAAATTTTCCAAAAGGAATAGGGTCGTTGCCCAGAAAGTTTCCCAGACTGCCCATTTACAAAAAAGTTATAGCGTTTACTTTTAAAAGTATAAGCACTGATGTAAACCGGTAATAGGATATGTTTAAAGGTCTCTTCAGAAAGTTTAACATCTAAGGAGAAAATGTTTTGAGTGTCTCCTCCAATATCTCTTCGAGACCAGGTATCGGCTATTTGATTCGCTATTTTTTTGGCTTTATCGTGACCATTTTTTAATGGAATGGTATACTTTTCAGTAACAAATCCAGACAAAAAACTACTATCAAAAGGCTTTAATAATTTTAAATTCCAACGCTCTATATCCTTGGGAATCACACCCGATTTTTGTTTGGAAGCCTTGGTTAGGGTATCGTCTACAAAACCACTCACATTGCCTGCAGCAGGATACCAATTGGTTCGTCTTTCTTGTACGGTTCTCCTATTTTTACCGCTTCCTACCGTTTTGGTAACGTAATAATATTCACCACGTTGGCCCGTATAATCAGCATATAATTGGGCGTCAAAAGTCCAATAAGGAGCATATAAACCTTTGGTGTTTTGAGGATCTAAAGTTGCTTTTTGTAAATTGTTGGGTGCAAACCACAACCCTTTTACCCATTTTTGAAATATTTGATGGGCTTGTTCTTGAGCAATCTGAAAAGGTAAAACAGCACCGGGAACAATCCACTCTTCCTTATACATATCCTCCACGATCAGAGGAGTAGCGCAATAAACACAATGCAACGATTTGTAGTTTTCTTCGATATGCTGATTGGCACCACAATTTTTACATTGAATCATAGTGATTTCCTCACTATGAGATTGCTGTCCCATTTCACCTAAATAGTTTTGAAGCGCTAATTCTTCTAACTCCGTTTCTGAAGCTTCTATGGTCACAGAATGGCCACAGTATTCACATTTTAAATCGCTAGTTCCAGGAGCATATAATAGCTCCGAACCACAATTTTTACATGATTTTTTTAATTCAGATTTTTTAGGCGTTTCTTCTTTCATCTAATTATAGAAAACATTCTAATTGTTATTTAGGAGAACGTATAACTGAAAAATCGTTAGATTCCTCGGCGCTTCGCTTTGTTGGAATGACAAAGAGATTCTTCCCCCGAATGCTCGGGGATCTGAATGACAATAAAAATTATTGTGGAGGTAATGGTGGCGGCGTGTTACCTCCTAAAAATGCTTTTAATTCCTCTATGTCTTTCAGAGCAGCCCAATTAGCCATTCCTTGTTTCCAAATTAAAGAATCTTTATTTACAGTTCTGTTTGCAAACAATGCTTTTAATTGATCAAAAGGAACAGGTCCCGTTTGTTGTCCGTTATGTGAATAATAATATTGAACCGCTAGCGGCATTGGTGGAGGCATCGCTCCTCCTTGTGGCATGGTGTTTTGTTGTCCGCCCATTTGAGGGGACATCAATCCTCCCATTTGTTGCGCTAATACAAATCCCATTCCCATTCCCATTCCTGCTCCTGCAGTTCCTCCTTCATTTTTTGCTGCAGCTTCAATAGCTTGAGCAGTTTTGAATTTGGTTAATTTGTCTAAATCCAGCTTATCGATTCTACTGTATTCAAAGATTTCCTTTTTAAGATCTTCTGGCATCGAAACATTTTCGATATAAAATTTTTCTAAAGAAATACCCACGGTTAAAAACTCGGGATTCATTACCTCTAAACAAGTTTGAGAAAGCTCTGTGGTATTAGCTGCGTATAACTCGATAGGAAGATTTGCTTTTCCAGCAGTATCGGTAAAACGAGTTGCAATTAAGCTTTTTAGATGCTCGTTAATTTCAAAGTTGGTAAAATTATTATCGGTACCTACAATGTCAATGATGAATTTTCCAGCATCATCAATTTTAAAAGCATAAGTTCCAAAGGCTCTAATTTCAACCAAACCAAATCGATCATCACTTAAGGTGATTGGGTTTTTAGTTCCCCATTTTTCATCGGTAAATAACGTAGTGTTTACAAAATATACTTCTGCTTTAAACGGGCTATTAAAAGCATATTTCCAACCTTTTAAAGTAGCTAATATGGGTAAATTTTGAGTGGTTAAAGTGTGAGTACCAGGTTCAAAAACATCGGCTATTTTTCCTTCATTTATAAAAACAGCTACTTGTCCTTCACGAACAATTAATTTGGCATTGTTTTTTATTTCGTTTTGATAACGCTCAAAACGATAGCAAATCGTATCGTCTGTAAAGTCCAGCCATTCTATAATATCTATAAATTCGTGACTCAGTTTCTCTTTAATTTTGTCGAAAATTCCCATTTTATTATATAAATTTTTTGATGCATAAAGATAAAGAAAGCAACAGAAATTTACTAATATCTCAATAAGTTGTTTGCTAACTATTGAATTAGTCTTGGGAATAAATAATTTGTTACAGTGAAAGAATATTGAATGGAGGTTTTAAAAAAAAACTCCATTAACTATACTTCATTTTACGTAAAATACGTACCGTTTCTTTATAAGAAGTATAAACAGCATCTTCTTGGGTTTTTAAAAATGATTTTGCTTCATAAAGCTTATCTTTTGCTTCTGTAAAATCGTTTAAAAAACAAATAAGATAGGTAGCGGGAAGGTTTTTTAAATCTGTCTGTTCTGAATTATTTAAAGGAATTTTCTTTTTTAGTTTTTCTATAATGGCATTATTTGCGTTGTAAATATGATATAAAGTACGCTTATTAAATTGAGGTGGATTAAAGAGTAAAACCGTATCCATTTGATACGATCCGTTTTCATTAAAAGTGATAATAACTTCTTCTAAAGGATAATATTTGTTCTGATTATTCAGTCCTAAATGGACATATTCCAAAATTCTAAATTCATGTTCATTATAGCTAATACTTACTTCATCTAAATTTGAATAAAACAAACGAACTTGTTCATTTATAAGTTCAATATCTACTCTAGAGTAATAGGATATGTCTTTTACTTTTTTAATAGTCCCAGCCCAACAAACTACAAATTGTTCTTTAAAAACATGGTAAAATGAAGGCAGGTCTTTGTGCTTATCATTAATGAATTCGATGACTCCATCCAGCGTATGTTCTATGTTGTTTTTGGCTTTGTTTTCAATAGATTTTACGATTTCAGAATTTACATCTTTAATAACAATGTCAAAATCCTTAGGCATGGAGATGCTGCCATCTCTCATAAAAATAGAACCTCCCCAATATTTCCAGATATTTTTACGCAAAGAGGTAATTTCTTCGGTAGGTCTAATGCTCACCAATCCCACCACTTTATGATCTGGTAAATGAGGAAAAGCTACATTTTCATACGTAATTAATGGAGGATTCGTTAAGTACGCATTGATGAGGTTTTGAATTTTGCTGTCATCGAAAAAATCGACTCCATTAATGGAGTTGGTTTCGTCTTCTACGCCAACAACAATATAACTATTGTTTTTTGGGTTGCTATTACTAAGTGCACAAACGTGTTTTAGAAATTTTGCCTTTCCTTCTTTGGTGCCTAATTCAATTTTTCGCTTTTTATCATAAAAACTACTCTCATCATTATGAGCGAGTAAGTTTTTAATTAAAAGACGTTTATTAATCAAGGTTTTATTTTTTATTTACGATGGTACTAGAGGCTTGATCTAATGCCATAACTGTTAAATCTGCAATATTTACATGAGCGGGTCGGGTGACTGTAAACCAAATAATTTCAGCGATGTCGTTGGCCTGTAAAGGGGTAAACCCTTGATAAACTTTTGAAGCCTTTTCGACATCTCCCTTAAACCGAACTTCACTAAATTCAGTAGCTACCATTCCAGGATTGATGGCTCCAACTTTTATTCCTTTTCCATTTAAATCAATTCTCATTCCTTGGTTGATGGCGTCAACTGCATGTTTACTAGCGCAATATACATTCCCTTTTGGATAGACTTCTTTTCCAGCAGTAGATCCAATATTGATGATGTGTCCTTTTTCTCTTTCTAGCATTTTAGGGAGTACCGCTTTACTTACGTATAGCAATCCCTTCACATTAATATCAATCATGGCTTCCCAGTCTTCAATATTCCCATCTTGAAAAGTATCTAAGCCATGTGCATTCCCAGCATTGTTTATTAAAATATCTATTTCTGAAAAAGCTTCAGGGAGTTCATTAATTTTTAAAAAAACAGCTTCTTTATCACGAACATCAAAATTTAAAGTGTGAATTTTACAAAAGGAGCTTAATTCTTTTTCTAATTCATCTAAACGGTTTTGTCTTCTTCCACAAAGGATTAAATCGATTCCATTTTTCGCAAATATTTTTGCTGTTGCTTTCCCAATTCCAGAGGATGCACCTGTTATCAGCGCTATTTTATTTTTCATAATCATAAATTTTTCAAAAAGGGCCTTTATTTACCAATTAAAAGCCCGTTATTTCGATTAGAAAAGTACGTATTTATAGTACTTAAACAGGTCAATTTTTTTATCTAATTTTTAACCAATTGTTAACAAGGATTTAAATGTTAAATTTTCAATTTAGCAATCCTCAATTTAAAAAGTATTTTTTATTAAAATAAGAACATGGAACAGACAAATACAACTCTAGATATTGGAGCTTTAAACGAAAAGATAGAGAAAGAATCAGCATTTATTGACATTCTTTCCATGGAAATGAATAAAGTGATTGTGGGTCAAAAACACATGATCGAGCGTTTACTCATCGGATTATTAGGAGGAGGACATATATTATTGGAAGGTGTGCCAGGATTGGCAAAAACACTAGCAATTAATACCCTGGCAAAAGCGGTGCACGGAGATTTTAGTAGAATTCAATTTACTCCAGATTTACTCCCTGCCGATGTTGTTGGAACCATGATTTATAATATGAAGGACAACGATTTTACCATTAAAAAGGGTCCTATTTTTGCTAATTTTGTATTAGCAGATGAGATTAATCGTGCTCCAGCTAAAGTCCAATCTGCTTTGCTAGAAGCCATGCAAGAGAAACAAGTAACTATTGGCGATACAACTTTTATATTGGACAAGCCATTTTTAGTAATGGCGACCCAAAATCCTATTGAGCAAGAAGGAACGTATCCTTTACCAGAAGCACAAGTGGATCGTTTTATGCTAAAAACAGTAATTAAATATCCTACACTAGCAGAAGAACAATTAATTGTTCGTCAAAATTTAAAAGGTAGTTATGAGCAGGTAAATCAAGTGGTTACTTTAGAGCAGATTTTAAGAGCTCAAGAATCGGTTCGTGAAGTTTATATGGATGAAAAAATCGAGAAATATATCTTAGATATCATCTTTGCAACACGAACACCAGAGAATTATAATTTACCAGATTTAAATCCATTAATCAGTTTTGGGTCTTCTCCAAGGGGAAGTATTAACCTAGCAATTGCTTCAAAATGTTATGCATTTATCAAGCGTAGAGGTTATGTGATACCAGAAGATGTTAGAGCGGTTGTTCATGATGTACTTCGTCATCGTATAGGAATTACATATGAGGCTGAAGCTGAAAATATAACTTCAGAAGACATTATCAATAAGATTGTAAACGAAATTGAAGTGCCTTAGTATATTGTTTAGCTGTTAAATTGTTTAACTATTTATTCGGTTAAACAAACTACAATTACACGATTCAACATTTCAACAAATTAACATCAATTGGACACTAAAGAACTCCTTAAAAAAGTACGAAAAATCGAAATCAAGACACGTCGTTTAAGCGACCATATGTTTGGTGGCGAGTATCACAGTACGTTTAAGGGACGAGGAATGACATTTAGTGAAGTTCGTCAATATCAATTTGGTGATGATGTTCGATCCATCGATTGGAATGTAACTGCACGTTATAACGAACCTTATATAAAAGTTTTTGAAGAAGAACGAGAATTAACTCTAATGCTAATTGTAGACATTAGTGGTTCGGAATTATTTGGAACAGATGGTCAATTTAAAAATGAAATTGTAACAGAAATAGCTGCCACACTAGCTTTTTCTGCACTACAGAATAACGATAAAATAGGATTGATTTTATTTTCAGATGAAATAGAATTGTTTATTCCACCTAAAAAAGGAAAATCACACGTTCTAAGAATTATTAGAGAATTAATAGAACACAAGCCAAATAGTAAAGAAACAGATGTTTCTATGGCCTTAAAGTATTTCTCGAAAGTAATAAAGAAAAAAGCAATCGTTTTTGTGCTTTCCGATTTTATTACAGATGAATATAGAGAGACTTTAAAAATTGTTTCAGGAAAACATGATGTTACTGGAATACGAGTTTACGATAAAAATGAAGAACAAATTCCTAACCTTGGGATGGTCCAAATGGAAGACCAAGAAACAGGCGAAGTAGTTTTAGTAAACACTTCATCTAAAAGTGTACGAAACCATTACAAGGCTAATTACTTAGAAAGAGCAGCTTATTTTAAAGAATCTTTTCAAAAAAGTGGAGCTGGAGCATTGACTTGTAGGGTGGACGAAAGTTATGTAAAGAAGTTACTGGGTTATTTTAAAAACCGATAATAAATAGAAAATAGCGCAGCGCATATAAATGAAAGAAAATAGATCCTATAAATCAAAAATATCATTCCTAGAATTAACTAGGAATTTGTTTATATTGTCTTTATTTTTTATAGGATGCCTTTCTCAAGCTCAGGTTTCTTCATCTATCGACACTACACAAATAAGAGTTGGAGAAGAAATTATATACTCAATTCAAGTAGAGGCAGACTCTACCGCTTTGGTTTTATTTCCCGAAGGACAATCATTTAATCCTTTAGAAGTAATTGAATCGTACGATATTGATACCACAAGGCTTCAGGATAAAATTAGACTTATTAAAAAGTATGGATTAACTCAATTTGATTCAGGAAGTTATACGCTTCCTTCTCAAAGAATAGTTATTAATAATAAGCCATTCAATACAGACTCCGTTAATATTGAAGTGGCCAATGTGATTGTTGACACAACAAAGCAAAAAATGTTTCACATTAAACCAGCTTTTGAAGTTGAAGAGCCTGGTTTCGATTTTGAAAAATTGCTTTATTGGATCCTTCCTATATTAGTAATTATTGGAGTTGTTGCCTTTTTATTATTCAGAAGAAGAAAAAAGAAGAGAGAAGAATCAGCACAACAACTTCCGCCATATGAAGAAGCAATTGAGGCTTTAAAAGAATTGGATCATTCTCATTATTTAGAAAATGATAATTCTAAAAGATATTATTCTTCTTTAACTGAAATTTTAAAACGATATATAGGAAGAGAAGTAGACGATACTGCATTAGAAAGTACGAGTAATGAATTAATCGAACGATTGATATTACATAAAGATGCTGGGAATTTTGATTTTGATGGAGAAACGATAAATAAGATTGATAAAATTTTAAAACGTGCAGATTTAATCAAGTTTGCCAAGATGAAGGAACAAGAAGGTCAAGCAAAAGTAGACCGAACTGTTGTGGAAGATATTATCAATGAAACTAAGGAAATCATTCCAGAACCTACCGAAGAGGAATTGCTTCAAAATAAATTATATTTAGAAAAACTTCGTAAAAAACAATTAAGAAAAAAACGAATTAAAATTGCTTTGGGTGCTGTTGCAACGGTCATTGTTGCTGCTGTCGTTTTTGGGAGTATTAAAGGATTCGACGAATTAAAGGATAAAACACTTGGTAATGAAATGCGAAGTCTTTCGGAAGGAAGATGGATAAAGAGTGAGTATGGATCGCCTTTAATTATTGTTGAAACACCTAAAGTTTTAGTAAGAACCGTAGACTCTTTAGTTCCTAAAAGTGTCGCGATAAAAAGGAAAAGCCTTTTTACGTATGGGCATATTAACGACCCGCTTTATATAAGAGTTAGTTCGGTAAAATTTAGTCAGGAACAAAAATTAGAATTGGAATCTTCATTGGATATGTCGCTTGCCTTATTAGAAAAAGCAGGTGCTAAAAATTTACTGGTAAAAAGAGATGATTTTGAAACTGAAAGCGGAATAAAAGGGATAAAAGCGTATGGCGATTTTCAAGTTCAGGTTTCAGAAAAGAAAGTATTGAAGAAGAAAAGTTCTTATGAGCTATTGTTATTTGCTCAAGAAAATGGCTTGCAAGAAGTATTAGTCGTTTATCAAGACGATGGCCGTTTTGCAGAAGCTATAAAAGACCGAATTATCAATTCTATTGAGTTAGAAATTACTCAAGAAAAAAAGAAAAAGAATGAGCAGTAATTTCGAATTTGTAAATCCACAATTATTTTGGTTGTTATTATTACTTCCATTGTTATTGCTATGGTTTTTTTGGAAACGAAAACAACAGACTGCCGTCTTAAAAATATCTAGTTTAAAAGGGTTTGATACCTCTAAAAACTGGTTAGCAAAATTGCGTCCTTTATTATTTGTTTTGCGCCTAATCGCATTAGCTTTAATAATAGTTGCTATGGCTCGACCTAGAACTGTTGATGAGTCTACACGGATTAAAACGACTAAAGGAATTGATATTGTAATTGCAATAGATGTATCTGCAAGTATGCTGGCAAGAGACTTAAAACCTAATAGACTAGAAGCTTTAAAAACAGTAGCTTCTAGGTTTATTCAAGCACGTCCAAACGATCGACTTGGATTGGTAGAATATGCTGGTGAGAGTTACACCAAAACACCTTTAACGAGTGATAAAAACATTGTTTTATCATCATTAAAAAGTATAAAATATAATACAACTATTACAGGAGGAACCGCAATTGGAATGGGATTGGCAACCTCAGTAAATCGATTAAAAGAAAGCCGCGCTAAAGGGAAAGTAATTATTCTTTTAACTGATGGGGTAAATAACTCTGGGTTTATCGATCCAAAGATCGCTAGCGAACTAGCTGTAGAATTTGGCATTAAGGTATATACCATTGGAATTGGATCTAATGGAATGGCATTATCACCCATTGGGATTTTACCAAATGGATCTTTTCAATATGGGAATATTCAAGTAGAAATTGATGAAGATTTGCTAAAACAAATTGCTAAAACTACAGGAGGTAAATACTTTAGAGCTACCAGTAATACTAAGTTAGCGCAGATTTACGAAGAGATTAATAAATTAGAAAAAACCGAAATAGAAGAAACAAAATATAAAAGCTATGAAGAATTATTTAGGCCTTTAGTGCTTGCTGCTTTTGGTTTATTATTATTTGAACTATTGTTAAGATATACTGTATTTAGAAGTTTTGTTTAATAATTTAAAAGATTCCTGTTTGTACAGGAAATAAATATGTATCAATTAGAAAAACCCGTCTTTTTTTATTTACTATTCGCCATCGTTGGGCTTATAGTGGTTTTCCTATTGGTTTTTATTTGGAAAAAACATACTCAAAAGAAATTTGCACATTCAAAAGCATTAAGGTTACTTAGTCCAGATCGATCTTTTTTTAAATCTTGGCTTAAAGTGATCATACTATCACTTGCCATAGCAAGTCTTGCATTGGCGTTAGTGAATCCTAAAATAGGAACTAAAATCGAAACTATTTCTAGAGCCGGAGTAGATGTAGTTTTTGCATTGGATGTTTCAAAAAGTATGTTAGCGGAAGATATTGCTCCAAACCGTTTAGACAAATCGAAACAATTAATTACTCAAATCATCAATAGTTTAGGTGGTGATCGAGTTGGAATTATAGGTTATGCAGGAAGTGCTTTTCCTCAAGTACCCATTACGACCGATTTTTCCACAACAAAATTGTTTTTGAATAGTATGGATACTGATATGGTTTCATCGCAAGGAACAGCGATTACAGAAGCCATTAAAATGGCAGAAACCTATTATAACGATGAGGATCAGGTAAACAAAGTATTGTTTATTATTTCAGACGGAGAAGATCATGAAGGGAATATTTCTGAAATAGTTAATGAAGCTGCAAATGTTGGAATCCGTATTTATACAATTGGTGTAGGAACCAAAAAAGGTGGGCCAATACCTATAAAGCGAAATGGAATTTTACAAAATTACAAGCGAGATAAAAACAATCAGCAAGTTATAACACGACTGGATGCCCAAAAATTAATTGAAATTGCCACAAAAGGGAATGGAAAATATCTAGATGGGAGCAATACAAATGAAGTTGTCGAACAAGTAACAACCATTTTAAATGGTATGAATCAAAAAGAGTTTGAAGCCAAACAATTTACAGATTTTAAAGATCGATTTCAGTGGTTTTTAGGTTTGGCAATTCTTTTGTTAGTGATTGAATTATTGTTATTGGAAAGAAAAACGGCTTGGATTAAAAAATTAAATCTGTTTAATGAAGATTAATTATAACCTATTTAAAAATAATGTTTTGCTAAAGAGTATAACCTGTCTTATACTTCTTTTAGTGACTACATTTCCTGTTGTAGCACAAGAAGCAGATAAAGAAAAACAAAAAACACTTAAAGAGTCAAGAGAATTATTAAGTGATGCAAGTTATGAATTGGCAAATGAGAACTTCACTCTTGCAGAGTCAGTATATCGAGAAGCTATTGCATTAAACCCTAAAGAAGATACAGGAAAATATAATTTGGGGAATGCATATTATAATAAAGAAATGAATGACGTTGCGATGTCACGTTTTAAACAAGCTGCAGAAGTAGCAGATACAAAATTGGATAAACACAGTGCTTTTCATAATTTAGGGAACACCTATATGAATGAGAAAAAGTATCAGGAAGCAGTAGAGTCTTATAAAAATGCTTTGCGAAATAATCCTAAAGATGAAGAAACACGTTACAATTATGCATTGGCAAAAGAGCTTCTAGAAGATCAAGAAAAAAATGGTGGAGGCGGTGATGATGACAAGGATAATGAAGATGATAAAAAAGACGAGGAAAAGAAAGAGGACCAGGATAATGAGAATAATAAAAAGGATGGAGAAGATGGTGATCAGAAAGATGAAAATGATAAAGGTGACGAAGAGCAAGATAAAAAAGAAGGCGATGATAATAAGGATCAAGGAAAGCCTGACGAACCCAAAGAAGAAAAACAACAGCAACAACCAACAGAACCTGGAAAACTTTCTCCTCAACAAGTTAAAAATTTGTTAGAAGCCATGAACAATGAAGAGAAAAAGGTTCAAGATAAAATCAATGCTAAAAAGCAAAAAGGGACAAAAGTAAAGTCTGAAAAAGATTGGTAATGAGACTTAAATCAGTATTCATATTAGTTTTCATGTTGAGCTTTGGACTTGTTCAATCTCAAGTTTCTTTTGTTGCTAAAGTGAGTAAAAAAACCTTAGGAATTAATGAACGGTTGCGAGTTAATTTTGAAATGAATCAGGATGGTGATAATTTCGTTCCTCCAAGCTTTAAAGGCTTTAATGTTGTTGGAGGGCCTAATCAATCCATTAGTAATTCTTGGATAAATGGAAAAAGAAGTTATTCAAAAACCTACTCTTATTTCTTAGCACCCAAATCTCAAGGGAAGTTTACCATCAACCAAGCAACGATTGAAATTGATGACCAAATTTACAAAACAACTCTTTTAAATATTGTAGTAACAGCAGCGGTAACTAAGCCAAAAGATGGGAATAATGCAGATTATTTAGCAAGTGAAAATGTTCATTTAATAGCAGAAGTTTCTAATGAAACCCCTTACTTAAATGAAGCCATCTCTGTTGTTTATAAGTTATACGTTTCAAATGATGTTAGTATTACAAGAAGTTGGCAAGAAATAGATACTCCTAAATTTGAAGACTTTTGGAGTCAGAATATCGTAGACAAAGGCAAACAACAAATTTTTGAAGGAACCTTTAAAGGGAAACCTTATCGATATGTAATCTTAAGAAAAGCAGTCTTATATCCTCAAAAAACAGGAGCGTTAATTATCGAGCCCTTAACGCTAGATATTCCTATAGATGTTCAAGGAAATTCAAGAGACATATTTGGACGTAGAAGAATGACTCGTGTAAATAGAACAATTTCTGCAGGAAAAAGAACAATTACTGTAAAACCATTGCCAATAGAAGGAAAGCCAGATAATTTTTCTGGGGCTGTAGGTAATTTTAATTTTAATGTTTCAACTAATAAATCAACTTTAAATGCCAACGAAGCTTTAGAATTGAAAATAAGAGTAAAAGGGACAGGAAATTTAAAATTATTTAACCTACCATCATTAAAATTACCAAGTTCTTTAGAAGTATACGAACCTGTTAGGGATAATAATGTAGCTGTTAATATAAAAGGGATGAATGGCTTTATAAACGACACCTATACGGTTATTCCACAATACAAAGGAAGTTACCCAATCCGGCCTATAACATTTTCTTATTTTAATCCAGCTTCAAAAAGTTATAAAACGGTTTCATCTGACGAAATAATTATACAAGTTGAAAATGGTCCAGTGCCTAACCAGCCTAATAATGTAAAAGACGATGCGAGTAATGAAAACAACATTTCATTAGCTAATGATCAATTTAAATACATAAAATCTTCTACTCAATTAATTTCCATAAATCGTCCTGTATTTTTTAAAACCTCTCTTTTTTGGTACTTAACAGTAATTCCGTTTTTACTAATTCCATTTGTGATTTTAATAGGAAATACAAGAAGAAAAAGATTAGGTGATTTAGAGGGCAAGCGATTTAGAAAGGCAACAAAATTGGCTAAAAAATACCTGTCTGAAGCAAAGAAGAACATAGGGAAACAAGAAGCGTTTTATGAAGCTTTAGAACGTGCTTTACATAATTATTTAAGAGCTAAATTAGACATCGTTACTTCGGAATTTTCAAAAGAAAAAATAACAATTTTATTGACCGAAAGAAAAGTTGAAGAAGTAATGGTTTCAGACTTTGTTGGTCTGCTTAAAAGTTGTGAGTTTGCTCGTTATACTCCAACATCTGATGTTACGATTAAACAGGATTACGAAAAAGCAGTTGATGTAATTTCTAATATTGATAAACAGATTCAATAATGAAAAGCAACATTTTAAATAATATAGAATATATAAAAAAAGCAACTTTTGTTGTTTTAATGCTTTTTACTGTTTTAAGTTTTGCACAGAACGGACCACTTTTCGAGCAAGGAAAATTATTGTATAAAGCAGAAAAATACCAAGAAGCAGTTAGTTCTTGGATGAAGATTATTGATAACAAACAACATGCTGCCGAGTTATATTTTAATTTAGGAAATGCACATTATAAACTTAATAATATTGGCCCAAGCATTTATTATTATGAAAAAGCTTTATTGCTAGCGCCTAATGATGGTGATATTAAAAACAATTTAGCTTTTGCTGAAAATGCAAAAGTAGATGCGATTGAACCCTTACCAAAAACTATATTTTATAAATGGTATTATACCATATCTGATGTACTTACTTTTGATGGATGGGCATATGCTACAGTCCTATTTTCAATAAATTTTGTGCTGTTTTTTTTAATTTACTATTTTTTATATTCAGAGCGTAGAAAAAGATTGTTTTTTGCTGCTGCTACCTTTTCTATTTTGTTATTGGGGATGTCACTTTCTATGGCTTATTCAACTTATGATGATGCGATTAAAGATCAACCCGCAATTATTTTTGCTCAAATTATTGAAGTTAGAGAAGCACCAAATCTAGGTAGCGAAATATCATTTACGCTTCATGAAGGCACTAAAGTTCAAATAGTTGAAAAAGATATCGATTGGGTACTTATTGAAATTGCAAATGGTAAAGAAGGATGGATTCCAAACTCAGACCTTAAAGAACTATAAAGATTATTCTTCCTTTTCAGTTTCTTTCTCATCAGTATTTATAGTATTTAAAATGTCCTTAGGAATATCAATGTTTTCAACTTCTTCAACTAAATTAGGCAATACTACAGGAGCTAAAGCTGCAACAGGTTTGTAAAGATAGGAGTTGTTTTTTTTCTCTTCTGAAATCACATATTCTGTTGCATTCCATTCATTAAAAAACATAAAAATAACACTGACGATAAATGCGGAGATAATCATATTAAAAACACCTCCAAGGATCTTGTTAAAAACACCTAAAAAAGCAAAATCGGCTATTTTAGTTAAGAATTTTCCAGCCCAGTTTACAATAATAACAATGGCAACAAAGGTGACAGCCATCGCTGCAAAACTACTTGTTTGCTCTTTCCAAGAAAACCATTCATTGATATAGCCACCCGCATAATCGGAAAAATAAATAGCACCTATAATACCTAAAACCAATCCTATTAAGGAAGCTAATGTTACAAAAAGGCCTTTTTTCATTCCTTGAAAAAATGAGAAAACTAAAATGATACCTAAAATAATGTCTAATAAGTTCATGGTATGAATTTAGGATAAAGATACATGATCTTGATAAATTCACTAAGTCATAAGAAAACAATAATTTATAAAAACCTACAAGAAATAATTCTTTTAGGTTTTTCTGATTAGGGGTGTATATTTGTGGAGATTTAATAAGTATTAAAAAGATTCCTGTTTACACAGGGAATAAATATGGCAAGAGACGAAGAATTAAAAAAGCAATGGGAAGAATTGGTCCTGTTATTAAGCAACCAATTTGCAGATGGAGATACCTTAGACTTAGATGCAATTATATATATTATTGGACTTCAGGAAAAAGGAAACTTAAACACCAAATACAGTAAAGACGATAAACTAGATTTAATGCATATTGCTATTTGTAGACTTTTAGAACCTTTTGGTTATTATGCGTTCGATTATTTTGATAAAGATGGTTGGCCACATTATAAAATACTAGAGGAATTACCTTCCTTAAAAGCAGGTGAGCAAAGTGTATTAATGAAAGAGGCAATTGTAAATTATTTTTTAGAAAAAGAGGTCATTAAATAACAAAACAAAAAACAACTAGAAACGATTCGCTTTTCTACATATTTTGTTGTGCTAGACGTAAAAAATTGTAATTTTGCAAACTTGAAAGATTATAATTATGATTCAGAAAATAAAAGAACATATAGCAGCAGTTGAGGCTTTTAATGCAAAGTCACATGGGGAGGTGGAACAATTCCGAATTAAATATTTAGGAAAAAAAGGATTGCTAAATGATTTCTTTGCTGAATTTAAAAACGTTCCAAACGACCAGAAAAAGGAATTTGGACAAACCATTAATCAGCTCAAAACAAAAGCTACCGAAAAAGTAGCTACCTTAAAAGTATCTCTAACAAGTGAAGACGATACAAAAGGAGTTTACGGAGACCTAACACGTCCAGGAGAACCTGTTGAATTGGGTTCTAGACATCCTATTTCTATTGTAAAAAATAAGATTATAGATATATTTTCTCGCATTGGTTTTAATGTTTCTGAAGGACCAGAAATTGAAGACGACTGGCATAATTTTACAGCATTAAATCTTCCTGAGTACCATCCAGCGCGTGATATGCAGGATACTTTTTTTATTGAAAAAGATCCAGATGTATTATTAAGGACACATACCTCTTCAGTTCAAGTTCGTTATATGGAAAATAATAAACCTCCAATACGAACGATCTCACCTGGAAGAGTATATCGTAATGAAGCTATTTCAGGAAGATCGCATTGTTTCTTTCATCAAGTGGAAGGATTATATGTTGATAAAGGAGTGAGTTTTGCAGACTTAAAACAAACCCTCCAGTACTTCACTACCGAAATGTTTGGTAAATCTAAAATACGCCTACGACCTTCATACTTTCCATTTACGGAGCCAAGTGCTGAGGTAGATGTGTATTGGGGACTGGAAACGGAAACCGATTATAAAATGACCAAAGGTACTGGTTGGTTAGAAATTATGGGCTGCGGTATGGTAGATCCAAATGTTCTGAAAAACTGTAATATAGACCCTGAAGTTTATTCAGGATTTGCTTTTGGAATGGGTATTGACCGAATTGCTTTATTACTTCACCAAATTCCAGATATTCGTATGTTTAGTGAAAACGATGTTCGTTTTTTAGAGCAGTTTAAAAGTTTATAATATGTCACTCAGAGCGAAGCGAAGAATCTCAATGATTCTTTATTCGTTTCTTTCTTCTGAATGAAAACCATAAAATATTATGAAGAAAGACATCATCATCCCAATTGTTAAAAACATTCAAGTTGTTGCAACTCATGAATGGGATAAAGATTTTTTAGCTAAAACTTGGATTGTTTATTTAATCAATAATCGCGAAGATATTATTGAGTCTGTTTTGGTGATGTCTAGAGGAAATAATAAAAACAAAAAAACGTCCACCTTACGTCACGGTTTAGGTGATTTACTGCCACATACTGGAGCAAAAGTTGAATTGATCTCTGAAGAGGTACTAGGCTTTACCAACGAATATATTGTAACCTTCTTTGCTGAAGGAAAACTTTTTGATAGAACATTTACTTTTAAGCCTTATAGCGTTAAAGAAGGTAATACAGTTTTTATTGACTTAATGGGTCAAGATTGTGTTTTGGCGGTGTAATTTTAACGACTTTTATTAATGTAAAAACCCCTTTTTTCAATCTAGAAAAAGGGGTTTTAATATTTAAATTAATATTTAATTAATTGTTTGTTTGATACACCTTGACTTCCATTAATCACTAACAAATAAGGAGCATTTGCTAAGGTAGAAACATCAATGGTAATCTCTGATCCCATAGTGCTTAAATCTACTT
>CAJXEB010000021.1 GCA_913052585.1 uncultured Flavobacteriaceae bacterium
TGTTGGTCGCGTTAAAATGCGACTTACATTGTGTTAAACGAAGTTAGCGTTTTTTTATGAGAAAGTCAATCCAATTATAAGTAGGGGTATTTTATTTTGGACCCAATTCAATCACTTCTAAATCTTTTATATTTTTTTTGTCTATGGTAAATCTAACGAGTGTTTTTACTTTATGAAAACCACTTTTGCCTGCTGCACCAGGGTTAATGTGTAGCAGACTTAACTTTTTATCATATATCACTTTTAAAATGTGAGAATGGCCAGTAATAAATAAATCGGGAGCATTAAACTCAATTCGTTTTTTTACATCTTTAGCATATCGGTTAGGATAGCCTCCAATATGAACCAACCATACTTTAACTTCTTCGCAAGTAAATTTTAATTCTTTCGGAAAAACGTTTCTAATGTCTTGTCCGTCAATGTTTCCGTAAACACCTCTAACAGGTTTTATTTTAGTAAGCTGTTTAATTACATCAAGATTTCCTACATCACCAAGGTGCCATATTTCATCACATTCCTTAAAGTATTTTTCTACTTTAGGGTCTAAATAACCGTGTGTGTCTGATATTAATCCTATTTTCATCATTGCTTCAAATATAAATATAGCTTTGATTTATTTGTCGTTTAGTCGTATAAATAATTAATTTCACCTTTAGAAGATAATAAAACAACAATAAAGGAGTTCTATCTCAAAATTAATCGATTATGAAAAAAATAGCAATAGCATTTACTTTAGTATTGGCATCAACATTTTTAGTTAACGCACAAACAGATGATCGATTAAAGCCAGTAAAAGGTGATTGGGGTTTTTCTTTAAACATTTCTGGAATAATCAACAACATTGTTATTGAGAACAATAAAGATAGTTTGGGTCAATTTAATTTGTTTGGTCGTCATTATTTAAAAGATGATTTAGCATTGCGTTTGGGTTTTGGTGTGAATTATTTAAATAATAATAATTTTAATGAAGATAGTGTAACTCTTGCAAGTGGTAATAGAGCTTTACAAGCTGTAGATTCTACAACTTCACGGTTTGACTTTAAGGTGTCTGTAGGTATTGAGAAACATTTAGGGACTACCAGAAGATTAGATCCTTATGTTGGTGCAGATTTATCTATTATTAGAATAGGAGCGACTAAAGTCAATTCAAATTTATCTCAAATTGATGTTACAGGTACGAATAAGGAAAGAACTTCATTGCAACAAGATGGTGGTGCTGGATTTGGTTTAGGAGCTATTGCAGGATTTAACTATTTTTTATCTAAGAATTTAAGTTTAGGGGTTGAGTTTGGATATGCATTCAATTACATAAAAACTGGTGGAGATTTTAGTGGAAGTAATGTCGTTACACCAGTAAGTGGAACCGAAACTTCAACATCAGTATTTGGAAAATTAAGCACAACAGAAACATCTATTGGAGCTACAGCTACAGGAGGAGTAATGCTTTCTTTCTTTTTCTAGAATTATCTTAAAAGAGTAAGGGAACCTTTAAAGGTTTCAGTATCTGTATCAATAATATAAAAGTAAGTTCCTTCTTTGCATTGTTTACCTGCAGTAGTTCTTCCGTTCCAACCTTCATTAAGTTGTACAGAGTTGTAAATTAATTCACCATAACGGTTGTAAATTTTAACATCTAATTTTGTAAAATTTCCTATGGCTTTAAATAAATCATTTAAGCCATCACCATTGGGTGAAAATACGTTTGGAATAATAGTAGTATCAGTGTTTAAAGTGTCAGGGTTAATGATGGCTATCTTTTTTAATAGGCTAGCGTTTGACCCTTTAGCACTTAACAAAGAGGTGTTAAGTGTGGCACAAAAACCTAATAAAATGATGTATTTCATATTAAATAAACTCATTAAAGCTGATGCAATATCCTACAAATAAGTTACAAAATCAAGAAAAATCGTATTTTCCTAATTGAGCTAAGTGTTTTGCATGACTTGAAATTGCTCCAAATAAGCTATTTTGATGATACGGTAAATCAAATTCCGCAGCTGTATCTTTTACAATTTCAGATATTTTTCTATAATGAACATGGCAAATATTAGGGAATAAATGGTGTTCAATCTGAAAGTTTAACCCGCCAACAAACCATGAAAGTGGCAAGTTGTTTTTTGCGAAGTTTGCTGTAGTATTCAGTTGATGTATAGCAAAGTTATTTTCCATTTTTCCATTTTCATCTGGTTGAGGAAACGTAGTTTCTTCAATAACATGTGCTAATTGAAAAATTATAGAAATAATAAATCCACATGTAAAATGCATGATTAAGTAAAAGACAAGTGTTAACCACAAAGGCTGGTCAGAAAAAATTAAGGGTAATATTAACACATAGAAAATATAGAATGCTTTTGCTGAGATTAATCGCCAGAAAGCACTTTTAAAAGTGATTTGTTGCGTTTTTAATAAATCTCTCTTGCTGTATCTCCTTAATTGAATAAAATCCTTTTTTAAAGACCAAGATAATGTTATTAAGCCATAAAGGAACCATGCGTAGAACTTCTGAAAACGGTGAGCTTTGTGTCTTTTTATTTTGTAAGCAAAACGCATTAATGGACCATCAATATCTTCATCATGGTTAGCAATATTAGTATAAGTATGGTGTAATACGTTGTGTTGAATTTTCCAGTTAACAGAACTCCCTCCAACCAGATTAATTAAATAACCAAGATATTTATTTATCTTTTTATTCTTAGAGTATGCACTGTGGTTGGCATCATGCATGATTGAAAAACCAATTCCTGCCATACCAAAACTCATTAGTATCCAAAAACTTAACGTAAGCCAACTGTTAGCTGTAATGTTAAAAATGATAAAGAAATAAGGCACAAAATAAAGGCTGAGCATAAATATGGTTTTAATAACCATATTGGCGTTACCATATTTCGATTTGTTATTTTCCTTAAAATAAGCGTTTACCCTTGATCGTAGCTCTTTTACAAATTCAGGTCGATCAGCAGTGTTAAATTTTATTTTTGATGAATCCATATTGATTATCGTTCTTTAGGGAAAGATAAAGTAAAATTAATTATTTTTAATGTTGAATATGATTTACACGAAACATTATATTAACATTATATTATTTGTAGTATTTTTATTTTTCATGATTTAAGCATAAAATGAAGTCTTTTTTATTATTTCTATTAATTACTATTGTTGCTGTTCACTCTTCATTTGGCGAAGGCTGGGAGTCTGTTAAAGAAAATGGTAAAGGAACATTAACGGTTTTTTATTATAATTCTGATAACTTTATAAGTGATGAGTCAGGTAAGTTGTCTGGTATAGAGTATGATATCTTAATTGAATTCAAGCAATTTTTATTGAGTGAAGGATTCGATTTAACGCTTAATTTTAAAAAAGCGAAGAGTTTTTCAGCTTTATATGGAAGAATTAAAAACGGAGGAAATTCTGAAATTGGGGCGTGCTCTTTTTCTATGACTTCAGAAAGAATGAAAGAAATCTCATTTTCTCCTAAATACATGCCAGATATTGAAGTACTTATAAATAGTAGCAATATTGGTGTGGCTAAAACTGAAGCTGAATTTATAACAATATTTTCTGAGTTAACCGCTCTTAATGTACCTAACACAACTTTTGAAGATGATTTATCGCGTCTAAAAAGAGTCTTACCTGCTATTAAAATAGAAGATGTTGAAACGGCAAGAGAAATTAGGGGTCGTATTTCAAAAGAAAAAGATTTATTCGGGTACATAGAATTACCAACCTACTTAAAATTATTTAAGAATGGTTTAAGGTTTAAACGTCAAACATTATTTAGAGTTGAGCGTAATGGCTACGGTATTATTTTACCTAAAGAAAGCACATGGCTTGTGCCAATAAATAAATTTTTTAATAGTGATGAATTTAAAATTAAGGTAAATAAGATCATCAAAGCTCATTTAGGAGATGGTGTAAATGAATTGTTATGGGAAATTGATAATGCGGAAGATGGAATAAATCAACAAGAGATTAAATTGTTGACAATGGAGAGAGAGGCACAGGAAATGGAAATTAAACAACAAGGTTTAAGGGTTCAGATATTAATTGGAAGTGTTGCTCTTTTTTTAATTGTTTCGTTTTTCTTGTTCTATGGTTATCGAATGAAAAAGGCGGTAAATAAATCACTGGTAGAACGTAATAATTTAATTGAACAACAAAAGGAGGAATTGGAACGACTTTCTATTGTTGCTGAAAAAATGAATGAGGCTGTTATAATAACGGATGCTAAAGGTAAGATTGAGTATTATAACTACAGTTTAGTGAGGAACGCTGGCTATACGATTGAAGAATTTGAATCTAATTTCAAAGACAAAATGTATTTGCAAAAAATTACGAGCAGAGAAGATATACAATCTATTATTGATGGTTTTAGAACCAATCCAAAGCCATTTTTTTATGATAGTTATCACGATCAAAAGGGTGGAGGAGTAATGTGGACAACCGCTTCATTATCTCCAGTTTACGATGAAAAAGAGGAGTTATCAAAAATTATTGTTGTTTATACAGATATTAGTGAACGGAAGTTGTTTTCCAACCAACTAGCAGAAAAGAACAAAGAAATTACGGATAGTATTAATTACGCAAAAATGATTCAGGATGCAATGCTACCTTCTGAGAATATTTTGAAAAGTGCTGTGGAAGATTATTTTTTATTATTCCAGCCTAAAGATATTGTGAGTGGTGATTTCTATTGGTTTGAGCAAGTAGGGGATTACTATATTATTGTTTTAGCAGATTGCACAGGTCATGGGGTTCCTGGAGCATTTATGAGTATGATGGGGAGTAATTTTTTAAGCAGTATTATAACTGATAATTCAATTACTTCAACCGGTGAAGCTTTATTAACGTTGGACCTGAAAGTGAAAAAAGCACTAGAAAATGAAGGCCGTTCTTCACGTGATGGGATGGATATAGTAATGATGGCTTATAATGTTAAGACAAAAAAAATGGATTTCTCAGGAGGAAATAATTCAATTTTTGTTCTTCGTAATAAGGAGTTAATTAAATACAAAGGAGATCGTTTTTCCATAGGGGCTGATGCTATAGAAAATAAGAGGTTTAAGGTTCATGAGATTCAGCTTGAGAAAGGCGACCTTGTTTATGCGTTTACAGATGGATATAAAGATCAATTTGGAGGGCCAAAAGGGAAGAAGTTTATGCAAAAAAAAATACTGAACATGTTGTCCGATAATTCAGTGTTGGCATTAAGTGAACAGAAAATACAATTGGAAAATTGCTTAAAGGATTGGATGAAAGGCAATGATGAGGATTATGAGCAGGTAGATGATATATCGGTTTTAGGCTTTAAAGTTTAATTTCCATTTATTTCTTTAAAACCCAAGTAGTCATACACCGCAGGTTTTGAACATTAGTGGTTTTTAGAGGTTCTATCAATTGAGCCTTTAATTGTTGGGTATAATCCAGTAAAATTTGTTCTGAAACTAAATAACGAGTACTACCATCAGGTAATTGATAATTACCATTACCAATAGGATCTACTAATTTTTCTATACCAATATCAGAAGCTAATCTAATAAATAGTATTCCGTTGTCATTTAACTTCTTCCAAATGCTAAATAAAATTTCTTCAAATTGTGTTTTGTTTTTAGAAAAGTGTAACACTGCATTACAAATAACTAAATCGAATTTTTGTTCGAAATGAATTTGTTCGGCTGTAGCAATTTTAAAGTTAGATAATGGAGTAGAAGGGCTTAACTCTAAAGCGAGCTGTTGAGTTTCTATTAAACGGTTTTCATTCGGATCTAAACCATAAACATTATAATTGTTTTGTAAGAAGTACACTAAGTTTCTTCCTGAACCACAGCCAACATCTAAAACAGATTTTACTTGATCAAACTGACCTTTTAAGATTTGGTCAATAATATAAATATCAGTTTTTTGTAGTTGTGATTTTAGGTTCATTTCTTTTGTTTAGGAGTTCTCTTTTTACTGGCTTTTGCTAAGGGATTAAAATCAATACAGAGTTGTATCCAATAAGCTAAATCTTCCTCCATGTCAAATCCATCTGTAGTTATATAAATATAACCTTTCATTGGTCTTCCTGTAAAACCCATGTGTAAGCATTCTTCTTTAGATAGTTCTTTTTCAGAAACCTCTTCTCCAATACGTACCATCAATAAGCTATCATCTGTTTTTTTACTAATGTGAATAGCACATCACATTTTATTGTTAACCATAAAACATAGACCTCCCATCATTTTTCTTGCTTCGAACGAAATTCTTTTTTCGTTAAAAACGTTTTTAATTCGGTCAGCTAAATATTCATCGTAAGCCATTTATTATTTTTTACTTCCAGCTAATTTCCAACCGATCCATGTCATTGGTATGTATGCTCCGATTAATTCTGTGATATTATACCAAGTGGGTGAGCTAGGGAGAATAGACATCATATAAACTCCTCCTAAAAAAAATAAAATACCGATAATTGAAGCAAAAACTAACTGACGACTTGCGGCAATTTTTGCGGCAATATATGCACCAGCTAATGTTCCTAAACCATGCGATAAAAAAACGAAAAGGAAGTGTTTTGGTTGGAGTAAATGCAACGTAGAAGCAAGTGCTTCCGAAGTTGAATTATCGAATCCTTCAGGATAGTCAACTAAGTAAGGTGCAATGGTAAGTACGCCCATGTTTATAATGCTACCACCTATAATACCGGCAATTACGACTAAAATATTTCTTAATATTTTCATAGTTGTATTATTAGCGAGCGAAAATAAAGTTAATTTTGTTATAATAATAATATACTTTTACTAAAAAGTATCGAATTAAATTTAATAATATGGATGTAGAAAACGATCACAGAAATTGGTTTCAAAAAAATTGGAAATGGGCCGTTCCATCATTAGGATGTCTCTCCGTTATCGTAGTTTTTATATTGCTTTTTGGAGTTATGGTCGGAAAAGTTACCAATATATTTGAAGATTCGGTTCCCTATTCAGTAGGGATGGAAGCTCTTCAAAAAAATGAATTAGTAATTAATAAATTAGGCAAACCTATTGAAACAGATGGAATGTTTCAAGGAACTATTAACTATAAAAATGATTTTGGTGCCGCAGATTTAAAAATACCCATTAAAGGTCCGAAAGGAGAAGCTAGCTTAATGATAATCGCTGAAAAAAATGGCGAAAATTGGACATATCAAACTATGGAAGTTAGTTTTAAAGACTCGAATGAAAAAATAGATTTACTTGAGAATTTTAAAACTATAGAATAAAAAAATCCCAAATTAATAAAATTTGGGATTTCAATATATGATAATAGTATTGACTTAATCTGCCAAAACAATTGCTTTATTATCTTTCATTTCAATAGTACCACTATTTATTTTTAAAGACCATCTCCCGTCATTTTCCTTAGAGAATTTATCTTCAAATCCTTTAGTAAATGTAGGTTCTCCTTTAAATTTTACTTTTCCATTTTGTAAAGATGATACAATAGATGCGTGGTTATTTAACATCTGAAACTCACCATCTACTCCTGGTACTGTTAAAGATTCTACTTCACCACTTACTAAAGAAGCTTCTGGAGTTACTATTTCTAAATACATAATTTATTCTTTAAATGAGCTATTATACTTCAGCTAACATTTTTTCACCAGCTTCGATTGCTTCTTCAATTGTTCCTTTAAGGTTAAAAGCAGCTTCTGGTAACTTATCTAATTCACCATCCATAATCATATTGAAACCTTTAATAGTTTCTTTAATATCTACTAAACATCCTGGAATCCCAGTAAATTGTTCAGCAACATGGAAAGGTTGAGATAAGAAACGTTGAACTTTTCTAGCTCTATATACAGAAAGTTTATCTTCTTCAGATAATTCTTCCATTCCTAAAATTGCTATAATATCTTGCAATTCTTTATAATGTTGTAATAACTCTTTTACACGTTGAGCACAGTCATAATGCTCATCACCTAAAATATCTGCAGTTAAAATTCTAGAAGTAGAATCTAATGGATCTACTGCTGGATAAATACCTAACTCAGCAATTTTACGAGACAATACCGTTGTTGCATCTAAATGGGCAAAGGTTGTTGCTGGTGCTGGATCCGTTAAATCATCTGCAGGTACATAAACCGCTTGTACAGATGTAATAGAACCTCTTTTAGTTGAAGTAATACGCTCTTGCATTGCTCCCATCTCAGTGGCTAATGTTGGTTGGTATCCTACCGCTGAAGGCATACGACCTAAAAGTGCTGACACCTCAGATCCTGCTTGTGTAAAACGGAAGATATTATCTACAAAGAAAAGAACATCTTTTCCTTGTCCTTCTCCTGCTCCATCACGGAAATATTCAGCAATAGTTAAACCTGATAATGCAACACGTGCACGTGCTCCAGGTGGTTCATTCATTTGTCCAAAAACGAAAGTTGCTTTAGATTCTTTTAAAGCAGATTTTTCAACTTTTGAAAGGTCCCAACCTCCATCTTCCATAGATTTTAAGAAGTCGTCACCATATTTTATAATACCAGACTCAAGCATTTCACGAAGTAAATCGTTCCCTTCACGAGTACGTTCTCCTACTCCAGCAAATACTGAAAGTCCACCATGTCCTTTTGCTATATTATTAATAAGCTCTTGAATAAGTACTGTTTTACCTACACCTGCTCCACCAAATAAACCAATCTTACCACCTTTTGCATATGGCTCAATAAGGTCAATTACTTTAATACCTGTAAAAAGCACTTCGGTAGAAGTTGAAAGATCTTCAAATCTTGGTGCATCACGGTGAATAGACATTCCGTTTTCACCTGTTTTTGGTAAATTACCAATACCATCAATTGAATCTCCAACTACATTAAAAAGACGTCCGTAGATATCATCTCCAATTGGCATTTGTATAGGAACTCCTGTAGCTATTGCATCAACTCCTCTACTTAATCCATCTGTTGAATCCATAGAAATAGTTCTCACCGTATTTTCTCCAATATGGGATTGTACTTCTAGTATTAATAATCTTCCATTATTATTTACTTCAAGAGAATCGTAAATTTTTGGAAGTTCTGATCCGTTTGCAAATTCAACATCTACAACCGGTCCAATAATTTGTGCAACTTTACCTATAACTTTTGACATTATTAACTGTTTATTTTTTAGTACTATTAGAGCTTTAAATATACCCTATTTTAAACGGGGCAAAGATAGTTTTTTTATATTGAAAAAATACAAGCCAAAACCTTAAATTTTTATTCATAAATCATACTGCTTAATTATTACTAATAAGCATCTGTATCCATTAGAAATCAAAATTTCATATAATAAAAAACCGAAGTGTTAAACTTCGGTTTTTTATTATTTTATTTATACTAATTATTATAACCCTTCTGGATATAAAACGGTATAATCATTTGCTTTAAGCATAGAACCTGATGCCCCAAAATTTGAACCATAAGTAGTATCAATAGCTTCTAAAAATTTATTAGCCATATATGCATATCCCTTTGCAGTTAAATGAACGCCATCTAGACTCACTAAACCTCCAAAAATTAAATCTGTACTCATATTGAAATTATCAAACATAATACCACTTGAATATGCTTCAGATAAAATAACTCTTAAGTCTACAAAAGCAAGACCGTTTGCAGATGCAAGAGCTTCTACCGTTACAGCATAGGCATCTGTAACTGCTAGCACAGTCTGAGTTTCAATGTCTGTCAATATCCATTGATCTGATAAAGGAACCGAAACTCCATTGATTAACTGCGGATTGCCATCTACTAGCGTTCCTATGAATGAAGTCGCTGGTAAAACCACTAAATCATTAGATGTTGCTTGTCTATAAGAAGGTAATCCTAAAGCCGCTAAATTTGTTAAATCTTCATCTACTAAAGTTACCGCATTTTGACCAGCTGCAAAATTGATTGTTCTAGCAGCTCTTTCTGAAGCTGTTATTAATTGACCTGCTTCAGCTGCCAGTAAACCACCATTATATTGAGCAAAAGCACCATTTAATTGAGCTGCGGTAGCAGCATCTAAGGGCACTGCGTTGTAAGGTACTGTTGTAAAATAAGGCAAATCGGTTACATATGGAACATTTGAAAGCACACCCTTAGCTCCGTTAGCTGTTAAACCAGCTACTATTGCGCCTGCAACTCCTGCAAATACTTGTGGATCTGTAATATCATTACCTCCGTAAGTAGCAGGGTCAAAATTTCCTGTTTGGTCTACACCTGATCCTCCTGAGGTTGCATAACCTAAAACATCATTACCTCCCATAACAGATACTGTAAAGAATGTTCCATTTTGAGAAACTGCATCTTCTAAAACGGTAGCATTTGGATTGGAAGCCATTCTAGCGAAATATGGATTTGCTTGTCCAGTAGGAACTCCAGCAACATTACCATAACCTGGAGCTAATAAATGAAAACTTTTCGCTCCTGGAACCCCCATATTGTTAAAAGGTCCAGCTAATACATTAGAAACTTCAGTAGTTGGAGTACTACTTACTACACCTAGTCCAGATCCAGTAAAGTATAATCTTGGACCTGCTATTTGTACTCCTCCTAGAAGTAAGCCTCCAACATTATCACTTACCAATGGTTGTCTAAATTCACCCCCACCAGCATTTGCCATTGCTCCTGCTAATGAATTTGGAAACGAATTGTTTTGACTCGCAATAAATAAAGAACCATCAGAAATTCCAGCAGAAAAAGAAGCTCCAATAGCCACATAATTTGAAAAATCTGCTGTTCCTGAAGTTAAAGGTATTACATCTTCAACTGGTATGTCGAATTCAAGTTCAGAACAAGACACTAACAGAGTAGTTGCTAAAGCAAATACTCCAATACTTTTATATATATTTAATATTTTCATATTATTATTTTTTATTATTAATTGTTGATAGTTAAAGAGATGTAATATTGAGATCCAATATTACCAGTACCCACTGCACTTTGATATTCCGTACCTCCTAAATTTGTTGCTCCTACTTTAATAACAGATTTTATTGCAGGGATTCCATAATTTATCTGAGCGTCTACTAAATAGATTTCTGGCATTACTGCATTAGCAATACTTGATTCCCATAAATATTCTCCCTTATAACGTCCGTCAACATTAAACCCAAAGTTTTTAAATAACTCTGTATTCCCAATTGAAATTTTTACTTGATGCTCTGGAGTATTAAATCCAGCACTAAAATCTGGGTCTGAAGCTTGATCAAAATCAAATTGTGCATAGGTATAATTTGCTCCAAAAATAAAGTTACCAGCTAATTTAACATTTCCACCAACTACAACTCCATAAGAAGATACATCCGCTTTAGAGTTAGAGTACAATTGGAAGGCTTGAAACTGACCAGTTGCTATATCTGTAATACCCGAAGCATCAGAAGTACTTCCATTTTCAGGAGTAATTACAATTTTTTGATTGATAAATCCATCATAAATGTTATAGTAAACATTAGCATCTAAATTAACTAGACCTACTTTACCTCTATACCCTATATCAAAAGCAGTAACTTTTTCTTGTTCAACCAAAGGAGTTACTACAGATTCTAATACTGTTGGATCTCCTGTTGCTGCAAATAGCGCTACTGATGTTCTTGTGTAAGAATCATAGTAAGCATCTCGACCTGTTAAACTGGTTCCAGGTAAAATTCTGTCTAAATTATCAGGAGAAGAACCCACTAAAATAGCTCTACCTACATCAAACCCAATAAATAATGATTGGGTGTCTGGATTTCTAAATCCTGTTTGAAAAGAAGCTCTAATATTATGTTGTTTTTTATCACCTGCAGCATACGTTAAAGAAAGTCTTGGTGAAAATTTAGCGTCAAAAAACTCATTTTTATCATAACGAATCGAAGCTGTTAATTTCATACGTTCTTCAGCTAAAAACTTTTTAGAAGCTTGAACATACGACCCATATTCACTATAATCAATAGACCCATCATAATCGGTAAAAATGGTTCCATCAGAATTTAATGAATATTGTCTATAAGAACCTCCAACTTGAAGATCCATATAATCATTTAAAAGACTTCTGAAATTATAATTACCCTCACCAACATACATTTTTGTATTATCGACAAATTTAGAACCTGTATCAACATTTGGATCGTTAATAATTCGATCGTATTCATTCTTAAATGCTGCTGTTCCTGGTTGTAAGGTATAAGCGTCATCTGCAACAATTCTAGCACCTGCATGCGCTTGCTCACTAGTAGCCCCACCTAAAGTAGCTTGCAAATAAGCTCCTGTATAAGTACCAAACCATTCTTGAGCATTAATTTTACTTAAATTAATTCCAGTAAATCGCATATCGTAAGAATTACCAGCAGTTTCATTAATCATATAACCTCTAACAAAAAAGTCTTTGCTTTTAAGCTCTAATTTATGCTGTTGCATTAAGAAGTTATCCAATTGATATCTGTTAGCACCTTGATAAATTGTTCTTCCAAATCCTAATTTAGAATTCCAAACTAATTCCAAATCACCTCCTGTTGGTCTATAATTTAATGAGAAATCTGCTTTACCACTTCCAGCTCCATAGTCAGTAACATCTTGCTCTCTATATCCTGTTCTTGAAACATTGTCCTTAGGAACTAATGCACTAGACCCAGCAGGAATTAACCCTTGAGCCTCTAATGATTGTGCAACTCCGTTTAAATCTGTACCCAATGCACTTAAATTAACCTCATCACCATAAATATTCAACCCATCGTGTGCTGGCTGATTTGCAAAAGGAACTATTTCATCAGGCAATCCAGCAGATCTTAAGCTATATTGATTATCATCTGTAGCATACCATTCTGTACCTTGTAAGTATGAAAATGATGCTTTTGCTGCAAATTTATCACTAAACTTATGTGCTGCTCTAACTCCAAAATCGTAAAAGTTATTATCTCCTGCTGCTTTTTGTGAAGTAATACCTGTTTTCACATATACACTTATCCCTTCATGATCAAAAGGACTTTTACTAGTCATAAATAAAATACCATTAAAAGCATTTGCCCCATATAAAGCAGAAGAAGCTCCAGGCAATAGTTCAACACTATTTACATCTAATTCGCTCATTCCTAAAAAGTTTCCAATTGCAAAGTTTAATGCTGGGGAAGCATTATCCATTCCATCAACTAATTGAACAAAACGAGTGTTTGCAAATGTTGCAAAACCACGAGTATTTATTGAATTAAATGTTAAACTCCCTTTATTAATATCTACTCCTTTTAGATTTTCTAAACTAGAATAGAAATCAGGTGAAGTTGCGTTTTTAATATCTCTAGCATCAAATCTTTCGATAGTTACGGGAGATTCTCTAACACTTTCAGGAGTTCTAGAAGCTGAAACTACAACTTCATCTAATTCATCTCCTTCATTTAATGTTACTTTAAAAATTTGATTGTTGGATGCTACTTCTTGAGTAACTGACTGATAACCTACACTACTAATGTTAATTGAAAAAGGTGGAACTTGATCAACTGTTAATGTAAAATTACCATCAAAATCTGTAGATGTTCCAATAGCAGCGCCTACAATAACGATATTAGCGCCTAAAACTGGTTCTTGGGATTGATCTACAACATTCCCGGTTATTGTGGTTTGTGAAAAAGCTACTATGCTAAAACACATACAAAATAAAGTAATAATTGTCTTCATATATTTATTTGAATTGATTTTTAATTCCGAAATATACACAATTTTAGCTATTATTAATAGGCTAGCGTATGTAAAATGAGAATAAATTTGAAAACAAACAAACAAAAAAACTTTAAAATTACTCTACTGTAACGGCTTTTGCTAAATTTCTAGGTTGATCAACATTTCTATCCAACATTAAAGCAATATGATAGGAAAGTAATTGTAATGGTATTGTTGTCACCAATGGCGAAAGGGTTTCTGGAGTATTTGGAACCTCCATAATATAATCTGCCATCTCCCTAACAATAGTATCACCTTCGGTAACAACAGCAATAATTTTCCCTTTACGTGATTTAATTTCTTGAATGTTACTTACAACTTTTTCGTAATGATTACTATTAACAGCAATTACTACAATTGGCATATGCTCATCGATTAACGCAATAGGTCCATGTTTCATTTCGGCAGCAGGATACCCTTCTGCATGAATATAGGAAATTTCTTTTAGTTTAAGCGCACCTTCTAATGCTACTGGAAAATTATACCCTCTCCCTAAATAAAGAAAATTAGTAGCATCTTTAAATATTTTTGCAATTTTTTCAATTTCATCATTCTTCTTTAAAGCAGCTTCTACTTTAGATGGAATTAAATCTAATTCTCTTAAATGCAACATATAGTTGCTTTGAGAAATTGTTCCTTTTATTTTAGCAAGTTTTAAAGCGATTAAGGTCAATACCGTAATCTGTGTAGTAAATGCTTTTGTTGAAGCAACTCCAATTTCTGGACCTGCATGAGTATAAGTGCCACTATGGGTAGCTCTAGAAATAGTAGACCCTACTACATTACAAATTCCATAAACAAAGGCACCTTTTTCTTTTGCCAACTTAATAGCTGCTAATGTATCTGCAGTTTCTCCACTTTGTGAGATCGCTATTACAACATCGTTTTCAGTTATAATAGGATTTCTATATCTAAATTCTGAAGCATATTCGACCTCTACCGGTATTCTTGCCCAATCTTCAAAAATGTATTCGGCAACCAATCCAGCATGCCAAGAGGTACCGCAAGCAACGATAATTATTCTATCGGCATTGATAAACTTTTCTATATAATCCTCAAGACCTCCTAATCTAATAATCCCTTTATCTGCAAGTAATCTTCCTCTGTAGGTATCCTTAATTACTGAAGGTTGCTCGTAGATTTCTTTTAACATAAAGTGTTCGTAACCTCCTTTTTCGATTTGCTCCAAATTTAGTTGAAGTTCCTGTATGTATGGCGCTACAATGCTATCGTCTTTAACTTTTCTAATTTCAATATCTCTACCCAACCTAATAATGGCCATTTCTTCATCTTCAAGATAAATAGCATTATTTGTAAATTCGATAAATGGTGAAGCATCACTAGCAACAAAAAACTCATTGTCGCCAATTCCAATAGCAAGAGGACTTCCCAATTTAGCAACTACTATTTCGTCTGGTTTATTTTTATCAAACAATGCAATAGCATAAGCCCCAACTACCTGGTTTAATGCTACCTGAACAGCTTTTCCTAGTTTAACATTTTCGTTTTTCTTAATATCTTCAATTAGGTTTACCAAGACTTCTGTATCGGTATCTGAATAAAAAGTATAACCTCTATTGATTAACTCCTTTTTTAAAGCAGCATAATTTTCAATAATCCCATTATGAATGATTACTAAATCTCCACTATTAGAATAATGTGGATGAGAATTAACATCGTTTGGCTCTCCATGTGTTGCCCAACGGGTATGACCAATTCCTAAATTCCCAATAGTTGACATTTCATTAGTAACTTTAAGTTCTAAATCTGCAACTTTTCCTTTTGTTTTACAAAGTTGAATATTTTTACCATCATACAAGGCAATTCCTGCACTGTCATAACCTCTATACTCTAAACGTTTTAATCCATTTAGTATAATAGGGTACGCATCTCTTTTTCCAATATATCCAACAATTCCACACATAAGGCTTATCGTTTAGTTAGGTTCTGTATAATAAATTTCTAAAATTAATTTTTTATCCTCATTAAGGGTGTTATTTCCAAAAAGCACGGTTCCTTCATGAGAAATCACACCACTTCTTTGCACTGTTCTAATGGTTTTTAAATTTTGATTTGGGTCTTGTAAAGTATCTAGTTTTTGAAAACCGTTTAACAATACATTTTGAGAAGAAATAAGACCTAAAGAAACATTTGTTGAATCTTTATTAATTAAATTACTAATATGGTGCGTTAAATTAATTGTGTAAGAAACCCCTAAGTCATCACTATTTCTTTCAATTCTTCCCATATGATTTGATATTGCATTATTGGGTTCATCTCCAGATGTTGGATCTAAAAAATAATCTGCTAATACTGTATTATTGTTAATATTATAAACGGTAAGCCTTTCTGGCTCTGTTTCTCCACCAACAATTTTACTTTGATCTATGTAAAATTTTAAATTTGCATCATTAATTAACCAATCTTTATCGCGAAGCACTTCTAATTCATCAGAAATACCGTTGTCATCAACATCTTCACCAAATAGATTAATAACAGTTACGATTCCATCACCTCCTCTTACATACAAGTTCTCTTCTCCTTCATTTTCATTTGGAGATTCAATTGCAGAAGCAATTTCTGGAGATAATTCGTTATCAAAAACACTTAAATTTACTCCAGCGAAACTTAATATATATTGTTCATAAATAGTATCAATTATAGCCACTCCATCTTCATCTAACACAGGATTACCTGAACTATCTTCTCGAGGTCTTAAAAAATTATAATAAAGCGTAATATTAGCAAGTCCGGCATTGAAAATAAATAAACTTCCATTATCAGTATTTGATGCAACTTTAAAATACAATCCTCTAAGGTAATCCTTAAAGTTATTGTTATTACTTAAAACTGACTCCCCTTCTTTATCTAATATTTTTGTTTGAAAATAATCATTAGATAATGGAACCCTGATACCTGGGGCAATAGTCGTAGTGTCTATTGTCACTACACCATCATCTCCAGTTACATTAGTTATTATACTATGACCTTCATTACTTGGCACAAAGTCTTCTATATCTATAAATAATTCGTTTTGTAATAAATTATCTTCAAAAAGAGAACCTTGATTAGAATAATAATACTGACGATCTTGAAAATTTGAGTTGGGATCTAAATCTCTTAAATAATAATTAGATTCATACATCGAAATATTTATAGGTTCGCTTCCATAAACAGAATCTAAAGTATATGTTGTAACGTCTTCCTCTGTAGTATTATCGTTAAAATACGGAATGTATAACATAACACTATCTAATACAATTGCTTGTCCTAGAGAATCTGCAAAAACAGGGTTTGGAGGATTCATTAGTATTTGAGTTATATAATTTACAGTTGATTTCCCAAAGGTTCCATCATTATAAATCCCTAATTGACTAACTGGTATTACATTAGTTTGCACTGGAGCTAGTTTCCTGCTATATGCTACTACAGTTTTTGTATTATCTAGTTCAGACAAGAGACTATCGTCTCCAACAATATCTCCACCTATTGTATTAAAATCTTCCTGACAGGAAACAATAGAAATAATAAAAAATAATATTGCCACTATTTTAGGCAAAGTATTTTGTGTTTTCATAATAAAATAAAATGATGTATTTATGACAATACTTTTGAAAGGTAAAAATCTAAATAAGCCGGAGAAATCTCTTCTTTTTTATGATACTTTAACATCGGCATTTCAAGTTCTTTAAGATATTCCTCTAGTTCTTCTGGAAGATCTTCTGAACCATGTATAATGGCATCTGAATTTTTTATAGCAACCTTCATCATATTAATGTAATTAGGTTCTTTTAATTCTTCAATATGCTTTTTATCAATCCCATCAAACATAATTTTATCAGTAACCTTGGCATTTAATTGCCCTTTAAATCCCTGATTATATACTGATGTAACTATTTTACTGTTTTCAAAAAGAGGTTCTTTATCGTAATACTTTTTTAAATACAAAGGCAAAAACGAAGCTAACCAACCGTGAACATGAATAATATCTGGTGACCAGTTTAATTTTTTAACGGTTTCAATAACACCTTTAGCAAAAAAAATAGCTCTTTCGTCATTATCGTCAAAAAGCTTTCCATCTTCATCTTCAAAAGTTGCTTTTCTTTTAAAATAATCTTCATTATCAATAAAATAGACTTGCATGCGCTCTTTTGGAATCGACGCTACTTTTATAATAAGCGGAACATCCATGTCATTAATCACCAAATTCATTCCGGATAATCTAATAACCTCATGAAGTTGATGTCTACGTTCGTTAATATTACCGTAACGAGGCATAAAAATTCTAATTTGACCTTTATTACTGTTTACCATTCGAGGTGCTTCAAACGACATTGAAGAAATCTCGGTTTCAGGTAAATATGGTATTACTTCTGAAGACACATATAAGATTCTTTTATCTTTCATATATAATTTTTTCGTGGTGTATAAAAACATGCAAAATTACGAAAATTTATGCAGACTGACTTTAATATATTATTTTTACTGTCTTAATATTTTTCTAAATGAAAATACATAACTCAAGCGCCTCATTAATGGAGGCGCTATTACCCTTTTTAAAAAATCGTAAAAGTATTGGATTTGTTCCAACCATGGGAGCTTTACATGTAGGACATGTTTCATTAGTTGAACAAGCTAGTATTGAAAATGATTGTGTTGTTGTGAGTATTTTTGTTAATCCAACACAGTTTGATAATCCAACTGATTTGCAAAAATACCCAAGAACTATAGAAAATGACATTGCACATTTAAAGCGGTTTTCAAAAAATATTTTTATTTTCTCACCAAATGCTTCAGATTTATATAATCAAAATATAAGTTCAAAACATTATGATTATTCAGGAATTGAACATGAAATGGAAGGAAAACATCGCATTGGTCATTTTGATGGGGTTGGAACTGTTTTAAATCTTTTTTTTAGAATTGTAAAACCTGATAGAGCTTATCTTGGAGAAAAGGATTTTCAGCAATTACAAATAGTAAAAAAATTAGTTGAAATTGAAAACCTTCCTGTAAAAGTTGTTGGCTGTCCAATTGTTAGAGAAAGTAGTGGTCTTGCAATGAGTTCTAGAAACAAACGCCTTAATCCTGAACAATTAAACGAAGCAGTTTTAATTTATAAAACACTCTTAAAAGTAAAAGAGAATTTTAAATTATTAAGCATTTCAAAATTAAATCAATTAGTTGAAAAGGAATTTAAAAACCACCCTTATTTAAGCCTAGAATATTTTGAAATAGCTGATACCGAAACACTAAAAACGACTATTTATAAAAGCAAGAAAAAAAATTATCGTGGTTTTATCGCATGCTTTATTGGTGGCGTAAGACTAATAGATAATATGGCATTAAATTAATACCTTTGCCCGATGCAAATACACGTAGTAAAATCAAAAATACATAGAGTAAAAGTTACCGGTGCAAATCTTAATTATATTGGAAGTATTACCATAGATGAAGATCTTATGGATGCTGCAAATATTATTGAAGGTGAAAAAGTGCAAATCGTAAATAATAACAACGGAGAGCGACTGGAAACCTATGCTATTCCTGGCCCAAGAAATACTGGTGAAATAACTTTAAATGGTGCGGCAGCAAGAAAAGTAGCTCCAGGAGATATTTTAATCCTAATTACCTATGCCATCATGACTATTGAAGATGCTAAAATATTTAAACCATCTTTAGTATTTCCAAACGAAGAAAACAACTTACTTTCATAATTTGAATAAGTCACTTATCACATTCTTGAAAATTGCCATTCCTTTAGGACTTGGTGTGTTTTTAATTTATTATTCTTATTCAAAATTTAGCCCTCAACAATTAGAAGAAATTTCGGCTTACTTCAAAAAAGCAGATTACACTTTTGTAATTCTGTCTGTAGTTTTTAGTTTATTAAGCCATATTTCTAGAGCATACCGATGGAGTTTTATGTTAGAACCTTTAGGCTATCAACCTAGGCTCCTAAATAATTTTATGGCAGTTTACGTGGCGTATATCATGAATATATTTATTCCTAAAAGCGGAGAAGTATCAAGAGCGGTTATCATTAATAAATATGAAGACGTTCCATTTGATAAAGCTTTTGGGACCATTATATCTGAAAGAGTTGTAGATGTTCTCTTTTTATTTGGATTTACAGCGATAGCCTTATTGCTGCAATTTGATAAGCTTTCTGAGTTTCTATTAAACGTATTACCAATCAATACTATTTACAATATCATTGGGGTTCTTTCCTTGCTTTTAGTATTGTTTATATTGGTCTTAAAATTTTCTAAATTGCCCATTATTAAAAAAATACTCCAATTTTTTTCGGGTCTAAAAGATGGAGTCCTAAGTATTTTAAAAATGAAGAAAAAAGGATCGTTTATCTTTCATTCGTTTTTAATTTGGGGCTTGTATTTATTGTCTTTCTATACCGCTACTTTTGCACTAAACGAAACTTCTAATATTGCTTTTTCAACGCTAATCATTACGTTTGTGGTCGGTAGTTTTTCTTTTGCATTTACCAATAGTGGTTTTGGATCTTATCCCTTTTTTGTTGCAGGAATTTTAGTGATTTTCAGCATCCCTGAAACTGTTGGAACTGCATTTGGCTGGATCGTATGGACCTCAAGTATAGCCTCTATTGTATTTTTTGGAGGTCTATCATTATTAATTTTACCATTTTACAATAAAGAAAAATAATCATTTTTTATTAATTCTGAAAAATAAATGATTTTTAAAATCGTTATCTTTCAGCATTAAAATTTGCTCTTATGAAGAAAATATTTTTAGTTATCATAGGTTTGTTTTTTGGGTTTAATTCGTTTTCACAATCCAACATTATTTATGAAGAAATTCAATCTACTAAACTTGGTGAATCAAGAAGATTAAAAATTCAGCTTCCAAGAAACTATGAAGAAAACATAGACAAAGTATATCCAATAGTATTGGTCCTCGACGCAAATTATTTATTTGAACCCGTTGCAGGAAACGTAGACTATTTTAGTTATTGGGAGGATATGCCAGAATCGATTGTAGTTGGAATCATGCAAGGTGACACTCGTTATGATGATTGCAACTATGATAGCACCGATTTTATGCCGGATGGTACTGGAGCCGATTTTTTCGAATTTATCGGACTTGAACTAATCCCATATATAGACAATAATTATCGTACTGCTAAATTTACTATTGCAATTGGTCACGATTTTACAGCAAACTTTATCAACTATTTTCTTTTTAAAGACCCTCCATTATTTAATGGATACATCTGCTTAAGTCCAGATTTAGCACCTCTTTTAGATGAGCGACTTCCTGCAAGAATTCCTCAAATACAGACTAAAACATTTTATTATCTCGCCACTGGATCTGACGACATTAAAGATTTAAGAGAAATATCCGAAATGCTAGATGCTTCCTTAAAAGGATTAAAAAGTGATAATTTCGATTATAATTTCGACAATTTCGATGGAGCAACTCATTATTCATTGGTGGCAAGAGCTATTCCTTCCGCTTTAGAAAAAATGTTTTCTGTTTATCGTCCAATTAGTAAGGAAGAATACAACGAGGTTATTTTAAAACTTAAAACTCCTATTCATCTTTATTTAACTGAAAAATACGCGACCATAAAAGACTTATTCGGACTTACAAATCCAATTCGAGTTAACGATTTTATAGCTACTAGCAGAGCTGCTGAAAAAAAGAAACAATGGGAATCCGTTCGTGAAATAGCAACTATGGCTAAAAAACAATATCCTGATACCGTTTTAGGCGATTATTATTTAGCTCGCTATTATGAAGAAACGGGCGAAGCGAAAAAGGCAATGAGAATCTACCAAGGTGCATATGATAAAGAAGAAGTAGATTTTATTACTATTGATTTAATGCTTGATAAAGCAGAAAAAATTAAAGAAGATTTCGGATATTAATAAAAAATATTTCCGCAGTTGCGGAAAGTAAACATGGCAAAAGTAAAAACCTCTTTTTTCTGTCAGAATTGTGGCAGCTCCTTTTCTAAATGGCAAGGACAATGTTCCGCTTGTAAAGAATGGAATACGATTGCTGAAGAAGTAATCCAAAAAGCAGAGAAAGTTAACTGGAAGGTTTCTGAAACTTCTTCCAAAAGAGTTTCTAAATCGCTTAAAATAAATGAAATCTCCACTGCTTCTGAAGCAAGATTAAACACAAAAAACAATGAGCTAAATAGGGTTTTAGGAGGCGGTTTGGTTCCCGGATCTTTAACACTTTTAGGTGGTGAGCCTGGCATAGGAAAAAGTACCTTAATGCTTCAAATTGCATTACAATTACCTTACAAAACACTGTATGTTTCTGGAGAAGAAAGTGCTCAGCAGATAAAAATGAGAGCGGAGAGAATTCATCCAAATTCAGAAAATTGTTACATCCTAACAGAAACCAAAACTCAAAATATATTTACCCAAATCGCAGAATTAAGTCCGGATATTGTTGTGATCGATTCCATACAAACATTACATACCGATTATATAGAAAGTAGTCCTGGTAGCATTTCACAAATTAGAGAAACAACTACGGAGCTTATTAAATTTGCTAAAGAAACCAATACTCCAGTTATTTTAATTGGTCATATTACCAAAGACGGAAACATTGCTGGACCAAAAATACTGGAACATATGGTGGATACCGTTTTACAGTTTGAAGGAGACAGAAATCATGTGTACCGAATTTTACGTTCACAAAAAAACAGGTTTGGATCCACTAATGAATTGGGTATTTATGAAATGCAAGGAAATGGTTTGCGAGAAGTAAGCAATCCATCTGAAATACTGATTTCAAAAAATGATGAAGACCTTAGCGGAACAGCTATTTCTGCTACATTAGAAGGGATGCGTCCCTTAATGATCGAAATTCAGGCACTCGTAAGTACAGCAGTTTATGGCACACCTCAACGAAGTGCAACAGGATATAATGCTAAACGACTGAATATGATCTTAGCAGTCCTTGAAAAACGAGCTGGGTTTAAATTGGGGGCAAAAGATGTGTTTTTAAATATCACTGGAGGAATTAATGTTGACGATCCAGCTATAGATTTAGCGGTTGTGGCTGCAGTGCTATCTTCAAATATTGATATTTCTATAGATAAATCGATGTGTTTTGCTGCTGAAGTTGGATTGGCAGGAGAAGTTAGGCCTGTAACTAAAGTGGATCAACGTATTTCGGAAGCAGAGAAATTAGGTTTTAAATCCATAGTGATTTCTAAATATTGTAAAATTCCAAAAAAGAATTATACGATCAATATTATTAAAGTCGCTAAAGTTCATGATGTGGTGAAGCATTTGTTTAGCTAGCTTAATTAATCTTTAATCAGCTTCTTCACCAAACTACCATTATCTGTTTCTATTTGCACAAATAATAGTCCACTTGATAAGTTAGAAATATCTAAATGAGTTGATGGATTGGTTTTTTCTAAAACTAATCTACCTAAAGCATCAAACACTTTTACAGAAGTTACTTCAAATGTACTTTCATTGTATAAATACAATACATCTTTAGCTGGATTAGGATAAATAACAAATTGTGATTGTAACATTTCTTCCGTACCTAAGTTGCAGTCTTCACTGTATACTGCTGTTTCATCTTTACACCAACCACTACTAGATTGGCAACTTTGAGAATTTGCAAAAGATACATCATCTACTTCTATACAAGTAAGATTTGGGTTATCCTGAGCCCACATTCTTGTTAAATTAATATTATCTCCATTTTTGATATTTAAACTTGATAGTAATGTATTATTACACATTAACACATACATTCCACCATACAAATGAGACAAATCTAATTCCCCTTCAATAGGATTGCTATAACAAATTAAATACTTTAAATCAGGGTTGTTTGAAGTATCTAAAGAATTTAGATTATTATTAGAAATTCCTAATCCTCTCAATAAAATGTTTTGAGATAAATCTATCTCACTAATATTATTGTTTTCTATATAACATCCTGTTAAATTAATATTTTGACTAATATTTAAACCATTTAGCTCATTTTCACCAGCATGTAAAAAATCTAAATTGCCATTTTGGCTTAAGTCTAAATTTTGAATTGAATTATTATAGCATATTAATTCCACAAGATTAATATTTTGTGTTACATCTAATTCAGATAAATCATTTGAGGTACAATTAATGTAACCTAAATTAGGGCTTTGTGATATGTTTAATGAAGAAATTAAGTTTTGACTACAATTTAAATTTTCTAAGTCCGGACTATTAGATAAATCAAGTTCAGTAATATTATTAAATACAATTATTAAAGATTTTAATCCAATAAAAGCTTCTATACCTTCTAAAGAATTAATATTCTGACCAGAAATCACCAAATGCACTATAGCTTCTGCTTCAGTAACTTGTATTTCTCCATCATTATTAACATCTGCATCCCATTCTGGATTTTCTAGGTATCCTGATGCCACACATAAGGTATTTACTAATGCATTTTTAAAATTAGCATCTGGAATATTTACAATTTGTGAATAGGCAATATTTAAAAAAAATAAAGCGACTATGAATACAAAATTCTTTTTCATTTTATAAATGTATAAAAAGTTAGTAAACTTCTTAAGGAGCTGGATTAGGAATTTGAGTATGAACAGCATTAATCTCAGCAATTATTTCATCTGAAAGTGTAAGATGAATACTATCAATATTTTCTTTTAATTGACTCAACGTAGTAGCTCCAATAATATTGGAAGTTACAAACGGTTGCTGTGTCACAAAAGCTAAGGCCATTTGAGTTAAACTAATCCCGTGTTTTTTTGCAATATCATTATATAGCATCGTTGCTTTATTAGACTGCTCACTACTATACCTGCTATAATTTGGAAATAAAGTTACCCTAGCATTTTCTGGTTGATTATTATTTAAATATTTTCCTGCAAGAACACCAAAAGCCAATGGCGAATACGCCAAATACCCAACATCTTCTCTAAGTAAAACTTCAGATAAACCTATTTCATCTCTGCGATTTAAAAGGTTATACGCATTTTGTACGCTAATCATTTTGGGAGCTCCTTTTTTAGCTTCTTCACAATAACGCATTACGCCCCAAGGAGTTTCGTTGGACAATCCAATTTGTCTAATTTTTCCTTCTTTTACAAAAGAATCTAAAGCTTCTAAAACCTGTGCGATATTATCTTCCCATTTAGCATTGTGAGTGTAGTCTCGCACTCCAAAAACATTGACTCCACGTTCTGGCCAATGTAATTGATATACGTCTAAATAATCGGTCTGTAATCGTTTTAAACTTTTGTTTAATGCATCATCCAATGCTTCTTTACTAAAGTTTAAATCCTTCCGAATGTGTTCAAAAAAGCGAAGAGGACCTGTGACTTTAGACGTTAAAACTACTTGATCTCTGTTGTTCGTTTTAGCCAGCCACGTACCAATAATAGATTCGGTACTTCCCTGCGTTTTTGGGTTCCCAGGAACCGAATACATTTCGGCAGTATCTATAAAATTAACTCCTTGCGCTAATGCATAGTCTAATTGTGCATGGCCTTCTGCTTCTGTGTTTTGTTCGCCCCAAGTCATAGAGCCAAGGCAAATTTCACTAACTTTTATATTGGTATTTGGTAAATTGGTATAGTTCATATGTTTTTTTTACAAAAAGTAAAAACAGTATTTAAAGTTCATTTAATAATTTAGAAATCTCATCCAATTTAGGAGTTAAAATCACTTCAATCCTTCTATTTTTTGATCTTCCTTCCGAAGTAGTGTTTGGAGCAATTGGAGCAAACTCTCCTCTTCCTGCTGCAGTCAAATTTTCTTTTAAAATTTTAGTATTTTCTGTTAATATAGATACAATAGATGTTGCTCGTTTCGTTGATAAATCCCAATTTGTTTTAATATTTCCGTTTCCAGAATAGGCTACATTATCGGTGTGCCCTTCAATTAAAACTGCAATCTCTGGGTTTTCTGCAAGTACGTTCCCTAATTGCATTACTGCTTCACGACCTCTTGTATTTACTGCCCAACTTCCGCTTTCAAATAACAATTTATTTTCCATAGAAACATAAACTTTCCCATCACGTTGTTCTACCGTTAATCCATTGCCTTCAAAATTAGTAAGTGCTGCTGAAATTGCATCCTTTAGCGCAGTCATTTGTGCATCTTTAGCACTTATTATTCCTTCTAATTCCTCAACTCTGCGAGAACGTTCTTCTAAATCTTGTTGTAATTGTGCCAATCGAGCGCTTTCTATTGCTAACGCTTTTTCTTTTGCTTCCAATTGCGTTAGTAAATTTCGATTGAGTTCTAAATTCTCTGTTAATTTTGAAGAACTGTTAGCTTCCAAAGCATCGTAGGAGTTTTTTAATCGATCATAACTAGATTTAGATGCTGCTAAATCCATTGCCAATCTGCTTTTTTCAGATTTTAATTTTTCTAATTCATTTTGAAGGTTTTTTATAGAATAGCTATTCTCATTAGTTCCTTCGTTTAATTGAGAGAGTAATGATTTATTTTCTTCTTTTAAAAGGTCATACTTGCTTTGTAAATCTTCGTATATTTTTGAAGAAACACAAGAAGTCATCAATGAAATAAATGCAATTCCGAATAAAAATCTTTTTAACATAGCGCTTTTTTAATTAAAGTTTAATTCTACCATCAAGGGACAATGATCACTATGTTTGGCATTGGGTAATATAACGGCGCGTTTAATGTTTTCTTGTAATGGTTTTGAAACCATGTGATAATCGATGCGCCAACCTTTATTATTTGCCCGAGAATTAGCACGATAACTCCACCACGTATAATGATGCGGTTCTTTGTTTAGATGCCTAAAAGAATCGATGAATCCGCTATCCATAAAGTTGCCAATCCACTCTCTTTCCACTGGTAAAAATCCAGATGAATTTTTGTTAGCTACTGGATTATGAATATCTATTGCTTCATGACAAATGTTATAATCTCCACAAATAACTAGGTTCGGGATGTCTTTTTTTAATTCATTTACATATTCCTGAAATTCTGCCATAAAATTTAATTTAAAATCCAATCGAGCACTATTAGTTCCACTTGGAAGGTATAAACTCATAATAGAAACTTCATCGTAATCGATGCGAAGGTTTCTGCCCTCAAAATCCATGGTTTCAATTCCAGTTCCATATTCGATATGATTGGGTTTTTCTTTACAGAAAATTGCAACTCCACTATACCCTTTTTTTTGTGCACTGAACCAATAATGATAAGGATATCCAGCATTTTCAATAGCCTCTACATCTACTTGTTCTTCTAAAGCTTTAATTTCTTGAAGGCAAATAACATCTGGATTTGCTTGTTGCAACCACTCAGCAAAGCCTTTTTTCATTGCAGCTCTAATACCATTTACATTGTAAGAAATAATCTTCATTGGTTCACGTTTTAAGAATAGGCACTAAAATAAATAAGATTGTACCTTTACGGTGTATAATTAGTAAATTTTTATCAATAAATTTTTACAAAATAAATCGGCCTACTTTTAGTTGTATAATTAAATATTCCTATCTAGACAGGATATCCTTATGAAGTTATTTCTACTTTTATTTTTTGGTCTGTTTGTAAGTGTAAGTTTTGCACAAGAACTCCCTACCAATTTTCAAAGTAGAAAAGTTGCAATTAATGATACAATACAAATAGATAGTGTAAGTATTAATCCCATTCGTTTTCAAATTCTAGATAAAAAAGGGATTGCTATTGACGCTATTAATTATGAAGTAAATTTTGGTAAAAGTATTTTAATTCTTCCAAAAAGCATTACCAAGGAAAATGATTCTTTAACTATAAAGTATTTAAGATATCCTGAATATTTAACGAAGGATTACTTTGTGTTAGATTCCAATATTATTGTACAGAAAAGCAATAGCATCAATAAATTATATTCGCTCCAAGAAAGCACTAATAAAAATCAGTTTAAACCTTTTGACGGACTTAATACCTTGGGTAGTATTTCTCGTGGAATTACCGTTGGAAACAATCAGAATGCGGTTGTAAACTCTGAATTGAACCTTCAAATTACTGGAAAACTTAGTGATAAAGTTTCGATTCGAGCTTCCATTCAAGATGCAAATATCCCATCTCAAGGAGCTGGTTATTCTCAAAGTTTAGATGAATTTGATCAAATATTTATTGAGCTTTACAGTGATAATTGGAACATTAGAGCTGGAGATGTCGATCTAGTTAATACTAAAAGTTATTTTGGAAATTTCACTAAAAAAGTTCAGGGTATTTCTTTAGGAGGAACCATCAACCATGAATCTGGTGCTAAAACAAATGTATTTGCTTCAGGAGCATTAGTTCGCGGTGTGTTTTCAAGCAGTGATTTTGTTGGACAAGAAGGAAATCAAGGGCCTTATAAACTAGTGGGTCCAAATGGTGAATTGTATATTTTAATAGTCTCTGGAAGTGAGCGTGTTTATGTAAATGGATTGTTGTTATCTAGAGGTGAAGGTGAAGATTATGTGATTGATTATAATGCTGGTGAAGTTAAATTTAATGCTACCTATCCTATTACGGCAAATATGAGGATACGAGTTGAATATCAATATACCGATCGAAATTATACTCGATTTATAGGTTTTGGTGGAGGGAATTACACAAGTGAAAAACTGGATATTGGAGCTTATGTATATTCTGAAAGTGACGCAAAAAACCAACCTTTACAGCAAAGTTTAACTGAAGAACAAGTGGCAATTTTAAAAGATGCAGGTGATAACACTTCTCAAATGATTGCTCCTTCAGCAGTACCTGACATTTATTCTGAAAACAAAATATTATATAAAAAAGAAGATATAAATGGTATGGAAGCTTTTGTGTTTTCAAATAATGCAGAAGACGAATTGTATAGTGTTCGATTTACATTATTAGGAGAAGGACTGGGTAACTATATTGTTGGTGATGTAAATGCAATTAATCGAATTTTCGAATACGTAGAGCCTATTGACGGACAATTGCAAGGTAATTACGAGCCGGTCATACAACTAACTGCTCCCACAAAAATACAGGTTGGAGGAGTGAATGGAGCTTACCACCCCACCGAAAAAACAACTATTGGTTTTGAAGTAGCTGGAAGTGTTAATGATCTTAATCTATTTTCAGATATCGATAATGGTGACAATAATGGTTTTGCGGGAAAATTAGATATCAAACAAACCATTTTAGAAACACCAGAAACTAGAAAACTAGATGCTTTTGCTTCTATAAATTTAATTAATGAAGACTTTAGAACCATTGAGCGATTGTATTCTGTAGAATTTAATAGAGATTGGAATTTAACAAATCCATTGGGTGATCAACGTTTTATCATTGGAGGGCTGGAGTTTTTAGATTCTAAAATTGGTAACTTTAAATATGAATTTCAAAATTTAGATTATTCAGAAAATTTTTCAGGAAATAGAAATGTCTTGGGTTTTAATTTACGTTTTGGAAAATTAAATTTAGTAACAAACGGAAGCTCACTACAAAGTAAAGGATCTGATTTAAATTCGAAATTTTTCAGAATCCATAATGTTGCTACGTATACATTTAACAAATCATGGCTTGGAGGAAAATTAGCCTTGGAAGACAATCAAGTTCGAGCTGTTATTAATGATAGCTTAACACCAATAAGTCAAAAATTTAATGCCTATGAAGTATTTACAGGACTGGGAGATAGTACTAAAGTTTTTGCTGAAGTTGGTTATCGATATCGAGTAAATGACAGTCTCCGAAATTCGGAATTGACAAAAGTTTCAACTTCCAATGATATTTATTTAAAATCGAGAATCTTAAATAAACCCAACTCACAATTATCTGTTTTTGCTAATTATAGAATTTTAAAAGATGAAGATGAGATTAATGAGGATGAGAAATCACTAAATTCTAGATTGCTATACAACCAATCATTTTTAAAAAATAGCATCCGTTTAAATACTGCAATAGAAACCAATAATGGCGTTTTACCACAACAAGAATTTACCTATGTTAAAGTAGCTCCTGGTGAAGGAATTTATACTTGGAATGATTATAATGACAATGGAATACAAGAATTAGAAGAATTTGAACTTGCACAATTTCAAGATGAAGCAGAATATATAAGGGTGTTACTACCCAATCAAATTTTCGTAAAAATAAGTCAAACTAAGATCAGCCAAACCTTAACTTTAAACCCACAACAATGGTCTACTAGAAATGATTTCAGAAAAGTTATTTCTCATTTTTACAATCAAACTTCATTTTTAATAGACAAAAAAGTAAGAAGAAAAAACGATGTGTTTATTATAAATCCATTTGAAGATCATGGCGAAGAGGAATTATCATCGGCAAGTAATTTTAGAAATGCATTGTTTTACAATAGAGGAAAACAAAAGTTTACAACAACCTATACATTCCTTTTAACTACAAATAGGAATTTTTTATCTGTAGGTTTAGCTGAAATTAAATTAAAAAATCATCAGCTTAATTTTAACCATAAATTTTGGGAAAACTGGTTGCTGAATTTAAGAGGAACTTTAGGAGAAAATAAAAGTCTAACCGAAAATTTTGAAAGTAGAAATTACACGCTGGACACTTATCAAGTAAACCCGAAAATTTCATACCTATTAAATTCACAAACACGATTTGATGTTTTTTATCAATATTTAAACAAGGAAAATCAACTTAGTAATTTCGAGCTATTGACTCAGCAAAAAATTGGGGTTTCTTTTGCATATTCCAACGCTCAAAAAATATCTTTAAACGGAGAGTTTAATTATATAAATAATGACTTTACAGGCAATGCTTATTCGCCTGTAGCTTATCAAATGCTAGAAGGATTGCAACCTAATGTTAATTTAACTTGGCGTTTATTATTACAAAAAAGGATCACCAAGTTTTTAGATGTAAACCTATCTTATTTTGGAAGAAAGAGTGAAACTTTTAAAGCAGTTCATACCGGAAGTGTTCAATTGAGAGCATATTTTTAAAAAAAACATAAAAAAAGGAGCGGACATTGTCCGCTCCTTTTAAAATAATTATAAATTATAGGATTACTTAACGATAATCTTACCAGTCTTATAAGTTTTAGATGAGTTATCACCCATTCTAATAAAGTAAACACCAGCATCAGCATAAGACATATCTAAATGATACACATAGCTATTACCTTGCTTCTCTAAGTTATTATATGCTAAAGTTTGACCTAAAACATTGTAAATAGCGATAGAAGCTACACCATCAAACGACGTTGTTAAAGTAACATCATATTGGTTATTTGCTAATGAAATTACTGTAAATTCTGCTTGAGAAATTGAAGGGTCTTCAACACCTAATATACCAGTAATTACAACAGTATAATCTTGAACTTCTCCATAATCATGATCTGCACAAGGATCTAAAATATCCCCTCCAGCATTAGAATCAATCGCTTTAGCTCTTAATCTGTGAGATCCTAAAGTCGCTCCAACAGGAACTGTAAGAGTAAAATTATCAAGTTCACCAACTACCGTAAAAAATTCACCAGAAATTAATCGTTCTGAAACTTCAAAAGAACCACTATCATCAAAATCAATCCAAACAGATAATGCTTCGACATCTACACCATCAGCCCAATTTGTTTGTGCTTGTAAAGTATAAACATTAGTTCCAGCTAGATTGTTTAATTCTGTAGATAATTCTGTTCTATCTGCATATCCAATAGGACTTGAAGCTGGCTCAGTATTACAGCCATCACCACCATCATCAGCATCAATAGTACCTAATACAAATTTCTTGATACCATCTAAGTTACAACCTGCAGTTGCAGTTGCAGTACAGTATAATACACCGTTAGTTACAGTTTTTGTAAATTCATCGTTACCTGTATTTGTATCTCCTACTAAGTTTGTTTTAGCAACAATCGTATGATCCCCTCCTGCAGAGAAATCTGCTTGAGCGGAAAATGTATAAGATTCCGTTGCACCTGCTGCTATAGTTCCTGAATAATTTTCAACTTCAGCTGAACCACCATCAAGAATATATTGAACTTCTGGATTTGTAATATCATTACTACCAAAGTTTCTAATGCTTACAATAACATCTTCAGTAGCTCCTAATGGTCCTGAATTAGGGTCAGTAATAGCAGTAACTCCTATATCGTCAGCTTGTGGCACTCCTAATAAAAATGCTCCAACAATACCTTTACGACCACCATTGTAATATTCATCGATAAACCAGAAAGTAGCATCATCAGATGGATCTATATCAATCTTACTATAATCACCATATCTGTTACCAGGTATGTTTCCACTACCTACTCCAATAATTTCTTCTACTACGGTCATTGTACTGTTAGCATCAGCTGCAAATCTACCTGTATAATAAGAACCAACTCTATTATCTGTTGGATTAGGAGTTGTTGGACCAGCTAATGCAGTATAACCCATTCCAATATTACCTTCTCCATCCATAATTAAACTTGCATTCCAAGCATGTTTACCATTTGGTGAGGTATATGTTCCTTCTTGGAATACTGACCAAGGCAAATTGTCATCATCTTGTCTTAATTCATACCAGCGAATAGCTCCTAATTTCCCAGAACTTGCATCAGCATCAACAACAAAGTTAAATAACATTGAATTATGAGTGCCCATTTTTCTAAACTGAGCTTGATTCATAATAGTTGCTTGCAATCCATCTATTGTAGTTCCACCTGGTTGTGAAAAGTTTTGCCATCCTCCACCATCAAAAACTGATATAAACTCAGTTGCTGGAAGTTCAGTTGCAGCAGACATAGTACCACTACCAGCGCCCCAATCCATATCTAAAGTCCATATTTTAATATGATCAGTACTAACTCCACTCCAAGCATCATCTTGCATATAAATAAAAGGCACTCCACCTGCAGCTGGCATGTTAGCATCACTAACATTAACTGCTTGTATACTATGGAAACCACTTGTAACAAGACCTGGTAAACTAAAAGACATAATTTGAGCAGCATTTCCAGCTAACATCTCATCTCTTTCCAATGCATAAACTTTATTTGAAGAACCAGTATTGTCCGTCATATAATAACCGTCACTCCAAACTGAAAGTTTTTGATAATCGTTTACTGCAGATGCAGTATAGTTATACCAACCATCGTTTACTGGATCTGGTCCATCAGATACTGATACTTGTGCACCACTACCTAAGAAAGATAACACCCATCTATCAGCAGCTGCATCATAAGAAGCTGTTAAATCACAACAACCAGAATTTTGAAAAAATGTTGGATTTGGATTAAAAGGACCAGCCAATAAATTTCCTGATTTATCATAAATAACAACTTTTGTATTGTATACGACAATTACGTGGTTAGGACCAACAGCCAAAGATGGATCTGTAGGTTGACTTCCTGATGTATATGCATCAAATACAAGAGTTGGTGGCATAACACGTAAGCTTTGTGCTGATTCATGTCTATTTCTCACAAAGTAATCATCTTGAGTTTGACGGTCTTTACCAATAACTACCGTATTTCCTAAAGATTTTTTGTCTTGAGCTTCTCTTATTGTTAAATCTTCAGAAACTTCTAGTTCATTAATTCTAGAAGCAATTGAAGGCGTATAAGTAGGTTCTCCAGTTGTTCCAACATAATTAGCTTGCATTGGTACATTTGGTGTTGCTTCTTGAGCATTTACATTAAATGTAAATACTGCTAAAATCAACAACAATAAATAGTTTTTTAATTTCATTAGTTTAAGTTTTAAGTTAACAATTTTTTAAAGTATTTTCAAAAATACTATCTATTCTTTAAAAAACAAGAATAAAATGTCTCATATTTAATGAAAAAGGCATAATAATTGTAATTTTACACTTTACGAACAAAAACATTTAACAATTATGAGATTTTTAAGCCTATCACTATTATTATTATTAAGTGTAATTTCCTGTAATACAGCAAATAAAGCAACCGAAGTAAAAAACAACTCGGAAGAACAAATGGAGTCAAAAAAAATGATTACTGAGGGGTTTACATCCGGTCAAATATCCATTTCGACTAAAGAAAATGATTGCACAATAACCATTAAAGTAGAAGGGGAATATGGAGTCTATTATTTAGACCCAGTTGATTTAAAAGGAGATTTTCAAACTGAAGGTGAAAAAATATGGTTTAAATATGGACCTTTAAGAAGAATGAATCGTTGTGTAAAGGCAAATCCAATTAGTATTATTGAAATAGTTAAAAGCAACTAGTTACCAATTTATAATAATTAAAAAAGTCCTTTCATTTTAAAATGAAAGGACTTTTTTTTAAAGTATTTCTTATAAAATTAGCTTAACCAATCTTTATAAGAAATAGCATTTTTTATTTTACTTGAAATTTCAGAAATCGAAATTCGTTCCTGCTCCATACTATCTCTATTTCGAATCGTTACCGTTTGATCATCTTTTGTTTGATGATCAACCGTTATACAGAAAGGAGTTCCCAAAGCATCTTGACGACGATATCTTCTACCTACAGCATCTTTTTCGTCATAAATAACATTATAATCCCATTTTAATTCTTCCACAATATCTTTTGCAATTTCTTGCAAGCCATCTTTCTTTACCAATGGAAAAATTGCTGCTTTTATAGGTGCTAAAATTGATGGTAATTTTAAAACTGTTCTAGAACTTCCATCTTCTAACGTTTCTTCTTTTAGTGAATTACTAAAAATAGCCAAAAACATTCTGTCTAAACCTATCGAAGTTTCCACCACATAAGGAGTGTAATTTTTATTTTGTTCGTGGTCGAAAAACTGAAGTTTTTTACCCGAATGCTCTTCATGTGCTTTTAAATCGAAATCTGTTCTTGAATGAATCCCTTCTAATTCCTTAAATCCAAATGGGAAGTTAAACTCAATATCTGTAGCTGCATTTGCATAATGAGCCATTTTTTCATGATCATGGAAACGATAATTTTCTTCCCCTAAACCTAAAGAATAATGCCATTTTAAACGTGTTTCTTTCCAGTACTCATACCATTTCATTTCTTCTCCTGGCTTTACAAAGAACTGCATTTCCATTTGTTCAAATTCTCTCATTCTAAAAATAAACTGTCTCGCAACAATTTCATTTCTAAATGCTTTTCCTGTTTGAGCAATTCCGAAAGGAATCTTCATTCTCCCTGATTTTTGAACATTTAAGAAATTTACAAATATTCCTTGTGCAGTTTCTGGACGTAAATATAAATCCATCGCACTTTCTGCTGAGGCTCCCAACTTGGTTCCAAACATTAGGTTAAATTGCTTTACATCGGTCCAATTTTTAGAGCCTGACAATGGGTCTGCTATTCCTAACTCTTCAATCAACAACTTAACATCGGCTAAATTTTCACTTTCTAAAGAACTAGCCATGCGTTCTAATATTTCTTTTTGTTGTGATTTGTACTTTACAACTCTTGGATTTGTGGTAACAAATTCTTCTTCATTAAAGCTTTCACCAAAACGTTTTTTTGCTTTAGCGATCTCTTTTTGTGCTTTTATATTTAACTTTTCACAATAGTCTTCTATTAAAACATCTGCTCGATACCTTTTTTTAGAATCTTTGTTATCAATTAAAGGGTCGTTAAAAGCATCTACGTGTCCAGAAGCTTTCCAAGTAGTTGGATGCATTAATATTGAAGCATCAATACCAACAATATTTTGATGCATATACACCATACTTCGCCACCAATATTCACGAATGTTCTTTTTTAGTTCTACTCCGTTTTGGGCGTAGTCGTAAACAGCACTAAGGCC
>CAJXEB010000022.1 GCA_913052585.1 uncultured Flavobacteriaceae bacterium
GAGCCACAACCAACATTCTCTGCTTGTTTTGGAGAAGCGTTTTTAACATTACATCCAACTAAATATGGTGAGGAATTAGTTAAAAAAATGGAGGAACATAAAGCAGATGCATATTTAGTGAATACTGGTTGGAATGGAACTGGAAAAAGAATTTCAATTCAAGATACTAGAGCAATTATCGATAGAATTCTAGATGGTTCTATTGAAAAAGCAGAGACTAAAATAATACCAATTTTTAATTTAGAAGTTCCTACCTCATTAGAAAAAGTTAATGATAATATCTTAGACCCAAGAGATACCTATGAAAATGCCTCTGAATGGAATGAGAAAGCTGAAAAATTAGCTAAATTATTTATTAAAAACTTTGATAAATATACAGACAATGATGAAGGTAAATCTTTGATTGCTGCTGGGCCGCAATTATAGCAAATTCATAAAATTGAATTAAATAAAAAAAAGCTTGTTTTCTAAATAGAAAACAAGCTTTTTTTTATGATTGTACTATAAAAATTTATCTCTTTTTATTTACATCGATGATGTATTTCTCTAAAGCCATTGTCATTGATGGGGTCTCAGGAGTTGGTGCTTGTATATCTACACGTAAGCCTTGTTCTGTTGCAGCTTTAACGGTAGTGTTTCCGAAAACAGCAATTCGGGTGTCGTTTTGTTCGAAATTTGGAAAATTTTCAAATAACGATTTAATACCACTTGGACTAAAAAACACTAATATATCGTAGTAAACATCTCTTAAATCTGAAAGGTCACTTACAACAGTATTGTAAAAAGTAGCTTCTTTCCAAGACACTCCTAAATCATTCATCATTATAGGAACATCAGGTTTTAACTTATCTGATGATGGTAATAAAAAAGTTTCTGTTTTGTATTTTTTAATAATAGGTGTCAATTCAGAAAAGGTTCTTTTACCAACATAAATTTTACGTTTCCTATAAACAACATATTTTTGCAAGTAATAAGCAACTGCTTCACTTAGACAAAAATACTTCATAGAGTCAGGTACTTTAAAGCGCAATTCTTCTGCGATTCTAAAATAATGATCAACAGCATTTCTACTGGTTAAAATAATTGCAGTAAATTTAGAAAGATCAACTTTTTGAGCTCGAACATCTTTACTAGATACTCCTTCCACATGGATAAAACTTCTAAAGTCAATCTTAACCTTTTGTCTGTCAATCAAATCGAAATAAGGCGAATTTTCCACTTTCGGTTCAGGTTGCGAAACAAGGATAGTTTTCACTTTCATATAAGACAATTTTTATTAGTTAACCTATCTATATAAATGCTTTATACAGTATAAGATATGGGGAAATTTCAAGTGCGCAAAGATACAATAAAAAATAAAATAAATTGCTAAATATTAGACTTCTGTGATTTTTATAACTATAATATAAAATAAGCATATTTAGAATAAAGAGAATACCTATAAATATTAGTAAGATATTTAAGTCTGGTTGAACTGAAAAATAAAAAACAAGATTGGTAATAATTAATATTAATGATAAAAAATTACGATAGGTTAGTTTTTCATAAACATACTGATCTATAACATTTTCAATAGAGAATATAACTCCAATCATTTTTTCAATACTGGCTTTTATTATTATAAAAACAAATACTGTAGTTAAAATCTTCAAAAACAAAAGCACATTGGCTTTACCTTTATCTAAAAAAAATAAATAGGCAAATAACGAGATAGACATTAAATGAATCACAAAAAGTAAAATACTAAAAGGGTGTCTTAACTCTTCAGATTTACCCTTTGCTAAAAAGTAATTATTGGAAACAGGTAATCTTATAAAATCTTCGAAACGTTTGGGGTAAAAAACTTTTAAAATCGCTATAACTAAAATACAACCAACCATAATTAAGGTTACCCAATCCAAGGATTCTATGGTTCTGTTAGTGTATTGTAAATTTATTTTCATGAAAGATAAAGGTAGTATATTTTAAAGCTTAAAAATAGACTCATTTACAATTTCATTCACATTTAATTAACCTAAAAAAGGTACATTTGTTAAAAATTAATAATATGTCTAATGCATTGGTGGTTATTCCAACCTTCAACGAAATTGAAAATATTGAGCGAATTATTCGTCATGTATTTTCTTTGCCAAAAAAGTTTGACATTTTAGTAGTAGATGATAATTCTCCAGATGGGACATCAGAAGCTGTTCAGTTATTAAAAAATGAATTTTCAGATCATCTTTTTTTAGAAAAAAGAAAAGGAAAGTTAGGTTTAGGGACTGCATATATTCACGGTTTTAAATGGGCATTACAAAGAAATTACGAATTTGTATTTGAAATGGATGCCGATTTTTCACACAATCCAAAAGACTTATTAAATCTTTATGATACTTGCAAAATGCATGGAGCAGATGTTTCTATAGGTTCCCGATATAAAACAGGTGTAAACGTAGTAAATTGGCCTATGAGTAGAGTTTTGCTGTCTTGGTTCGCTTCTAAATATGTGCGATTTATTACAGGAATGAAAATTACAGATACGACTGCAGGTTTTGTTTGTTATAAACGAGCGGTTTTAGAAAAGATAAACCTGGATAAAATAAAATTTGTAGGTTATGCTTTTCAAATTGAAATGAAGTTTAAAGCACATTTGCATAATTTCAATATTATAGAAGTTCCTGTGATATTTACAGACAGAACAGAAGGAGTATCAAAAATGAGTGGTGGGATTATTTCGGAAGCAATTTTTGGAGTTATTTCAATGAAATTTAAAAGTATATTTACAAAATACGAGATTTAATGAATAAGGTATTAATAAAAAATGCGCAGATTGTTAATGAAGGAGTCATTGTAAAAGGTGATGTTTTTATTGAAAACGATCTAATTATTGAAATTGGTGTTAGCATTAGTGCTAAAACTGGAGATACTCAAATAATTGAAGCCAATGGTAAGTATTTGTTACCTGGATTAATCGATGATCAAGTTCATTTTAGAGAACCAGGGCTAACGCATAAAGCAACCATTGAAACCGAATCTAAAGCGGCAGTTGCTGGTGGAATTACTTCCTTTATCGAAATGCCCAATACCGTTCCGCAAGCTACAACGATCGAAAAACTAGAAGAGAAGTTTTCGATTGCAGAAAAAACATCTTGGGCAAATTATAGTTTTATGTTTGGTGGAACTAATGATAATTTAGAAGAAATACTTAAGGTAGATGAGCATAAAGTAGCGGGTTTAAAATTGTTTTTAGGATCTTCTACAGGAAATATGTTGGTTGATAACCCTAAGGTTATAGAAGAGATATTTAGCAAAACCAATTTGTTGATTTCTGTACATTGTGAAGATGAAAAAACCATTAAAAATAATCTAGAAAAGTATTTAAAAGAATATGGGGATGATATTCCAATTGAAATGCATCCCAAAATTAGAAGTGCAGAAGCTTGTTATTTATCTTCTTCAAAAGCAATTGAGCTTGCCAAAAAAACTGGTGCAAGATTACACGTTTTTCATCTTTCTACCGAAAAAGAAACTCATTTGTTTTCTAATAAAAAACCACTTGCCGAAAAGAAAATTACAGCAGAAGTTTGTGTACATCATCTTTGGTTTACAGAGGAAGATTACAAAACAAAAGGAACCAAAATTAAATGGAATCCTGCGGTAAAAAGCCAAAAAGATAAAGACGCTTTGTGGAAGGCATTACTCAATGATAAAATAGATGTGATTGCTACCGATCATGCTCCACATACCTTAGAAGAAAAAAACAATAGCTATAATAAAGCACCTTCTGGGGGACCTTTGGTTCAACATGCTTTGGTTGCATTATTAGAAATGCATCATAAAGGGAAAATTTCATTAGAGAAAATTGTGGAGAAAGCGTGTCATAACCCTGCAATATTATTTCAGATAAAAGATAGAGGATATATTAGAGAAGGATACAAAGCCGATTTGGTTTTAGTAGATTTAATAAGTCCTTGGACGGTAAATAAAGAAAATATTTTATACAAATGTGGATGGTCTCCTTTTGAAGGGACCACTTTTAAATCGAGAGTGTCACATACTTTTGTAAATGGAATTTTAACCTACCATAATTTACAATTTCCAAACAAAAGTGTTCCACAACGTTTAACATTTAATAGATCTTAATGAAGATTTTTAGGAACAAAACCATTTTTAATAATTTGAAAATAGTTAGAAAACTAAAGCCAATTTTGGCTTTAGTGCTGATGGTAAGTTATACTTCCTGTCAAGATGTTAAAAAACCAGAAATGCCTACAGATTTAATTTCACAAGATATAATGGTGGATATTTTAACCGAAGTATATATTAGTAATGCTTCTAGAAATGTCAATAATAAATTAATAAAGAAAAGAAACCTTCAGCTAGATTCTATTATTTATAATAAATACCAAGTGGATAGCTTACAGTTTGTGGTTAGCAATGCATATTACAGTTCAGATTTAAAAATTTATGACAATTTACTAACTCAAGTAAAGGATCGACTCGTTTTACTTCAAAAAGAAAAAGACAGTATTTATAAAATTATTTTTAAGCAAGACTCCATAAAAAAAAGTAAAATAAGGGTCCAAAAATTAAAAGAGAATAAGCAAGAAAAAGTAATTAATAGCATATTAATTAATGCCTCTGAGAGTAATTAAAGGTTGAAATCTCTTCTGTAATTTCTCGCAACTCTTTCTATAGTTTTGTTTGGAGGTGTAAATTTAAAATCCAATGCTTTTTCAATTTTTGAAGCATCGTAAAATGAAGTTCTATACAAACTTCTTACGGTAGCTTTTAGTAATTTCCTTTTAATTCTAAAAACTTTATATAAAAACCAATCTAGATTTGCAAAACCCAGCATCATCCATTTAGCAACCGTTTTGTTGGGAGGCTTTTTATTTAAGCTATCAGATACTTTAGTAAGTAACTCTTTATAATAAATATTCTTAGCAATTAAAATATAAGCTTCGTTTTTAATATCACTAGTAGTTAAGTTAATCATTGCTTTAACGACATCTTTTACATCTACAATACTAACTCCACCTGGAGTGAAATAACGCAAGCCTTTAGAAATAGTTCGAAAAATACCTCCACTTGCCGAACTCCAAACACCTTCTCCTATAATGACTCCTGGATGCACTATTACGGCATCCAACCCTTCTTGAGTTCCACGCCATACTTCCATTTCGGCCTCATGTTTAGTGATAGAATATACACTGTTATCTTCTTCAGGATTGAATTCTGTTTCTTCGGTAGAAAAAGATCCATCATTAGTTTTACCCAATGTAGCAATGGAGCTGATATGACAAAGTTTTTTTACGCTTTCTGTTAAGCAAAAATTTACCACATTGGCGGTTCCTTCTATATTCACTTTTTTAAGTACTGGATAATGTCTTGGATTAAAACTTATATAAGCAGCACAATGATAAACGTATTCAATATCTTTAAAAGCGGCTTCTAGCGTAGTGACATCTGTAATGTCCGCAACCATCCACTCTATTTTATTAAATAAACTTTCAGCTTCGTTGGCACCATAAGAAAACACTTTTTTTACAGCGTCTAAATCGCTAGAAGCTCTATGTATCGCTCTTACTTTTTCACCATTATTGAGAAGTGCCACTAATAAATGTGCCCCTACTAATCCAGTTCCGCCGGTTACTAATATCATAAGAGCAATTTAAGGTTTTTTGATTTAATGTTTTATCTTAAAATATAGAAATATATCTTTGTTGAAATTTAAAAATAATGGAGTTGAGAAATTTTGTTGAAGAGTTACAATGGAGAGGAATGATTCACGATGTGATGCCAGATACCGATATGCATCTAATGGAAAAAATGCGTGCAGCTTATGTAGGTTTTGATCCAACTGCAGATTCGCTTCATATTGGTAATCTAGTACCTATTATGTTATTGGCATTCTATCAACGTAGTGGACATAAACCTATCGCTTTAGTAGGAGGAGCTACTGGAATGATTGGAGATCCATCAGGAAAATCCAACGAACGTAATTTATTAGATGAAAAAACACTGCGCCACAACCAAGAGTGTGTGCGTAAACAACTGGCTCAATTTTTAGATTTTACTTCCGGCGCAGAAAATGAAGCAGTGATGGTGAATAACTACGACTGGATGAAGGAATTTAGTTTTCTAGATTTTATTCGTGATGTTGGAAAGCACATTACTGTAAATTATATGATGGCGAAAGATTCGGTTAAGAGCCGTTTAACAGGTGATGGCGAAGGAATGTCATTTACTGAATTTACCTATCAAATGGTACAGGGTTATGATTTTCTTCATTTATATAGAACTCACGATTGTACTTTAGAAATGGGTGGAAGTGATCAATGGGGAAATATTACCACCGGTACAGAATTAGTTCGTCGTATTGGAGGTGGGAAAGGATATGCATTAACCTGTCCATTAATTACTAAAAGTGATGGTAGTAAATTTGGAAAAAGTGAAGGTGGAAATATTTGGTTAGATGCCAATCGAACTTCACCCTATAAATTTTATCAATATTGGATAAATACTAGCGATGAAGATGCTGAAAAATATATAAAAATATTTACTTTTTTAGATAAAGAAACCATAGAAGCTCTAGTGTTAGAGCATAAAGAAGCGCCACATATGCGTTTGCTGCAAAAGCGATTAGCGGAAGAGGTTACCGTAACCGTACATAATGGAGAGGCCTTAGAAAACGCAATTAAAGCTTCTAATATGTTGTTTGGAAAATCTACCTCTGAAGATTTAAAAAATCTAGATACCAACACTTTTTTAGATGTATTTGAAGGAGTTACTCAAGCAGAAGTTTCAAAATCTGAAATAGAAAGTGGTTTAGATATCATTGGAGCATTGGCAGAAAAAACAGGTTTCTTAAAATCGAACGGGGAAGCAAGGAGAGCATTAAAAGAAAATTCGGTTTCTATTAATAAGGAAAAAATTTCTGAAGGTTTTAAAATAACTACTTCAGATTTAATTAATAATCAATTTGTATTGGTGCAAAGAGGCAAGAAAACTTATTTTATTATCAAGATAGTTTAAAAAAACATCTCCAAATCGAATGAACGATTTGGAGAATATTTCCTCCCGAAAAAATCAGGATTAACTAACTAACTAACTAACCAACCAAAATTTGTAAGTATCTTATTAATAAATACTAAAAACTAAATTTCTTTTTCACTATTTTTTCCCAGTTTTCAAAGGTATTAACGCCCTATTTATTATAGAATAAATACAATTTATCATCTATAACCTTAAATATCTTAGGGTTAACACCATTTTTTTCTCCTTTTACAGCCACTGCATAGGAACAATAACCACCATATTGAGGTACGTACTTTTCAGGATTACTATTAAATATTTTTAAATTTTCAGCAGTTGAAAATTGTAATTTACTTGGTTATGTTCACTTACATAATTATCTAAACCTTTAACAGCTTCATTGCTAAAATATGCAACCACATCGTATCCTCCAGCTATAAATCCTTATTTAAGATTGTAATTATCTTGAGCTAGTAAGGAGTTAAAAATTAAAATAGAAAAGAGTGTAATAAAATATTTCATATATGTAATCATCAATTCTTTAACTAGGTCGTAAATAAAGAAGATTACTTACATTAGTTTACAAAAAATTTGAAACTTCTGGATAAGGAATTAAAGAGCTAATCAAGAGTGCGATACTATCTTTTGATATAATGGTGATACTTATTAAAATAGCAACCACTAAAATAGCCACCGATACATTATTGTTTTGAATTTCTTTAAACTCGTGTACCCCTCTAGTTAGCACAGAGAATAAGAAAAAAACCGAAAGGTTAATGATAATAGCAATCACAAATCCTATTAATAAATACAAACCAGAGTAAAGAATAATGGTAGCGGTTTCGGTCGTTTCTGATTGTGTTGTTGAAAGTCGGATGACGTTAGTGATTGATGGTAGGATTTCACTTAGTATAATTCCTATTGAAAGGATAATTCCAGAAGTAAAAATTGTAAAAGCAAGATTATCTCCACGTAAATCACAATCTCTAAAAAACATCCATTTTAGTGCTTTATAAGTTACTAAAATGATGCCTACAGAAACTATTATTGACATTATGAGTTCAATAATTGATAAGGTGAAAAGTTGAGTGTTCATAATCTTATTATTTATTTGTTAGTACTACATTCCAGTGCGTAACATTATTAAAATTTTTAGGAAGTTCTCCAGCTTTGTAATATTTAGCAGTAGTTTCCCAAAGGAGGTATTTTTTTCCTTTAAAGACTTTATAGTCGCCACTTGCTGGAAGGTTAATTCCAATAATAGAATGGCGATAGAAATCACTATTTACAATGGCTACATCGTATTTGAAATGTTTTAAAATACTATATATTAAAACCGTTCGAGTATCGCAATCACCTTTTAAATTTTTCAAAAATGAAACTGGATTTTGAATTCCATAAACAATATTGCCAATACAGCATTCAGGGCATTTTTCTAAAATCATACGATTGCTATCATCATAATTATTTATAGGACATTCATCTTGTAATACAAACGAGTAAGGAATGTCTTGAATGCAGCTTACTACCATTTCGGCGAACTCCATTTTATTTAATTTATTTTCCTTATTAATTTTTGTAAAGGTTTCCATCACCAGATCTAAACTCGGCGCATCTTTTTGTTCTAGATATTGATAAAGACTTCCCCAAAAGTATTTGTTAATAGGGGCTTCAAAGTTATTTATATGGTTTTTTAATCGTTGATAGTCAGCTTCTCTTACACTTAAAGTACCATTAAAATTATTACCATAATTGTCTGTCCAATTTCGATTGCTACTATATAGAATGGTAGTATCACTTTCTTTAATTACAATGGTTTTATTTGATTTTTCATTCTTTTTGAAACTATTATTTTTACTCTCATTTAAAGTGTTTATAAAAAAAACGGCTATAAATTTTAGTGCAAATAAGAGTAAATAAATACTGATACCAGATCGTATTAATTGTTTTGTTGAAGGTTTTCCAAGAATTAAATTCAAGAGAAATACGGATCCTGCAATAGCGATTATTAAAGCTAAATCTGTCGAAAGTGTTGAAAGTTCAAGTAATATTACAAAACTAAAAAGAGATAGTAAGCTTAAAACAAAAAACCAAAGGCAACCACTATTTTTATTAGTTGGAGTCATTATAATACCATTAAATTACATCCACGAATATCACTATCATCAAATCTACCTAGAACCTCGAAACTACCATCCTCTTGTACTTTTCCTAAATCTTGAGTTGCAATAAAAGAACAAGAGTTAATATTGGCAAGATCGATGACATTGATACCGCCAGTTTTATTAAACACTAAAGTTTGAGCATCCTCTGGATCTCTAGTGAGGATTTTCATCCAAGGAGGGCAATTAAAAATTCCGTTTCCTTTAGAATAGGCTTGCGATAGTAATTCGGTCATACCATATTCACTATAAATAGAAGCAACTCCAAATCCTTTTTTTAATTTCTCATGTAGCTCTTCTTTTACCATTTCTTTCCTGCGACCTTTCATTCCTCCAGTCTCCATGATTATGGTGTTTTTTAATTGAAATTGTTTCGTTTCAATTAGATCTAATAAAGCATAAGAAACTCCAAGTAATATTATTTTTTGATTGGTTTTTTCAAGGTATTCTAGCTTTTTTATTAGTGAAGAAATATCATTCAAGTAAAACCCACTATTACTGTTTTTACTTTGTTGAATAAGCGCATCAACCATATAAACTAATGAGGAACCTTTTTGCTCTAAATAATTAGGCAATAATGCTAAGATAGTCGTGTTTTCAGGTGACTCAAAAAATAACTCAAATGCTTTTGAGAAACTTTTATAATAAATAGCTAGATCACTTACATAATGTTTGCTGGTAATACTTCCTGTGGTTCCACTACTCGTAAAAATAGTTTTATAAGTACTTTTTTTAGTTAATACTTGATGGCTTTTAAAAAACTGTATGGGAAGAAAAGGAATGTCATTAATTGTTTTTACATTAGAAGGATTTGCCTTCAATAAATCACAGAATTCCTGATACACATTTACATGATGGTATTGAAATTGAAAAGTCTCTAAAGCTAGATTCTCAAAATCATTATCGGAAGAAATATTAAAAATTCGACTCTCTAAATTCACCTTATAAAAGTATGGAAAATAAAAAAGCTTCTGTCAAAACAGAAGCTTTAAATTAGTATCAAAATGGGTAATTATTTAATCACTAATTTTTTAGTGCTTGAAATTCCATTTTGAGTTATTTTCATGATGTAAACTCCAACTGTAAGTTCAGAAACGTTTAATCTATCTGAAGAAATAGAAGTATTAATTACTTGTTTTCCTAATACATCGAAAACTGAAATATATTTAACTCCACTTGTTGTAGAAGTTACATTAACAAACCCATTAGATGATGGGTTAGGGTATACTGAAAAAGTTTCATACGCATTTTTTTCTATGCCTAAAATTCCTGCAAAACGTACATTGTCAAAAAAGAAAGCTTCATTAGCTGAATTACATCGTACTTCGATAACTAATTGATATGTGGAGTCCATGTCATTTATACTCACCTCGCCTTCCTGCCAAGCCCCAAGAAGCCCAATATCATTTATGTCAGTTCCTGTAGAATTCAAAATATCCTGTTCGGTATTGTCTGTTAAATTTTTCACATAAATTCTAATTCTGTCAGACCCACTTACATTTTCGGTTCCATCACCTTCAAATCCTGTATCTGCTATAAAGTAGTTTATAAAAACCCCAGCACCAATACCAGTTAATTCAAATTCATCAAACTCTAAAATAAAATTACCATCCACATCACTAATTTCATATCCTTTATCTCCATCTGGATAAGGGTTATCTCCAGGAGGTTTAGAAGTGGTTACTCCTACTGAATCTCCATCTGTTAATCCAACTCCAGGAGTGTTATAAGGAACGTAAGATGCCGTAAACCCTATTTCATTAGCAGTAGAAGTATAGTTTACAAAAGGTTCGTCAGTATTATTGATTAAATCGTGAGTCACTGTTGCATCACCTGTATCGGTATAATCTCCACCAATTGCTTCAGGTTCTTCAAAACTAGTAGTAGCTACTTGTGTAAAAGAAATAGCGCTAATTAGCATAGCTGCTAAAAAAGTAATTTTTTTCATAACAAAAGAATTTAAAAATTAAGGGGAGAAATATAAAGGTACAATAAAATAATAAGCTATTAACATGTTACTATATTGTTAACAATTAGTAAAGTTTAAATGTCAAATATATTAATGCAGTATCTTTACTTATTAATAAAGAATTGAATACATGAATAAAAAAGACACTAAAATACTATTAGTGGACGATGAGCCGGATATCTTAGAAATTGTTGGCTATAATCTTAAAAATGAAGGGTATCAAGTATTTACTGCTAAAAACGGGAAAGAGGCATTATCTCAAGCTGAAAAGCACCTTCCTCATTTAATAATTTTAGATGTTATGATGCCGGTTATGGATGGTGTTGAAGCTTGTGAAAAGTTAAGAGGAAACCCTAAGTTAACTGAAACAGTAATTACTTTTTTAACAGCGAGAGGCGAGGATTATTCTCAAGTTGCAGGATTTGAAGCAGGAGCAGACGATTATATTACAAAGCCTATAAAACCAAAGTTATTAGTAAGTAAGGTTAAAGCATTATTAAGAAGGTTTAAAGAAACCAAAAACGAAATCTCAGAAATTACGATTGGTAATTTGACGATTAACCGGGAAGAATATAAAATTATTAAAGATGGGACGGTCATTAATTTACCTCGTAAAGAATTTGAATTATTAGCACTTTTGGCCTCAAAACCTGGAAAAGTATTTAAAAGAGAAGATATTTTAAATCATGTTTGGGGAAATGATGTGGTTGTTGGGGGAAGAACTATTGATGTTCATATTAGAAAATTACGAGAGAAAATTGGAGATGATAGCTTTAAGACAGTTAAGGGTGTAGGATATAAGTTTGAGGCTTAATGGGAATAATTTTTAAAAAAACATACAAATTTGCATTTTTCACATCTATTTCGATAACGATCATTTTATCGTTAATAAACGGAATCTATTTTTTTGTAATCGATTCATTTGACATAAGGTTTTATTTAAGTGAAGTTATTGTTGTTTTTTTAGTTTCGTTTTTCATTATACAATATAGGGTTGAAAACTTCATTTATAAGCGAATGAAAAAAATATATGATGACGTAAGCTTATTAGATGTTTCAACATTAGGGAGCCAAAAAATCACTACTAATATGGAAACTCTTACCAAGGAAGTGGAACTTTTTGCTAGAAATAAAAAATTAGAAATAGAAGCTTTAAAAATTCGAGAAAATTACCGAAGAGAATTTATTGGTAATGTATCTCACGAATTAAAAACACCTCTTTTTACAGTTCAAGGATATATTGAAACGTTACTTGATGGGGCTTTAAATGACAAAAAAACAAGAGAAAAATATTTAGAAAGAGCCAATAAAGGAGTGGAACGATTGATATATATAGTTAAGGATTTAGATATGATTACCAAATTAGAAGTTGGTGAACTCAGTTTAGAAAAAGAAACTTTTGATATCGTGGAGCTTATTAAAAACGTTTTCGAATTGCTTGAAATGAAGGCATCAAAAAACCTCGTTTCTCTTACCTTCGATAAAAAATACCCACAACCGTTATTGGTTAAAGCTGATAGAGATCGAATTCAGCAAGTCCTTTCAAACCTTATTGTGAATTCTATTAAATATGGTAGAAATAAAGGAACCACTGAAATTAGTATCGAAAACTTAATCATGAATAAAATGTTGATTCGAGTTACAGATAACGGAGAAGGGATTGAAAATAATAAAATTCCTAGATTATTTGAGCGATTTTATAGAGTTGATAAAAGTGGTTCACGTGAACAAGGAGGAAGTGGTTTAGGACTTTCCATTGTTAAACATATATTGGATGCTCATAACGAAAAGATATATGTTGAAAGTCAGATTGAAATTGGTTCAGAGTTTTCTTTCACACTAGAAAAGGCGAAATAAATTCGTATAATTTACCGGTGTATTATTTAGGGTTAATTTCGAATAATTGATGAGTTCCTTTAATTTTTCTTTTGTAAAATCTTCTTGATTACAAAAAGGAGCTGCGTTTTTTTTCTTCAAGTTTTGCGCTAGATATTCTTGTTCAAATTGACCTGGAGTTGGAATAAAAAAAACTTTTTTTTCTAAAATTGCTAAGTCCATAATAGTAGTATATCCCGCCCTACATATAATTAATTCACTTTGATTGATGGCGTCTTGTAAGTTTTTTGCCAACATATAATTAATACATACTATGTTTTTAAATTTTAATGTCTTTTGTTTTTTTTCTATAACACCTTGAATCAATAAAATGTTTCTAGAATCATCTTTAAATTCTTTAAGAAGTATAGTTTCTAAAATAGAACGTTGAGGTTCTGGGCCCGATAAAAGTATCAAAATATCATATTTAATTGTATGATTTTCTTTTTTCATTCTACTTAATGGTCCAAGGTATTTAATAGGAATCTTAAAATTTATTACTTGACTTAAGATTCCGCTTAAATTAGTGCCCCCTTCCGTATCTGGGACCCAACATTCATTAAATTTATGGATGATACTTTGATGTATTTTACTGCTTAAAAAAGTAGTATTTCCAGACAATACATTTATTTGGTGAGTTAAATAAACAGAAGGGATTTTCGAGTTTCTCACTCCAAAACGATTATCGCTAATGATGCCTTGTATTTTTTTTTCAGAAACTAATTTTTGAATTATTTTTTTTTCATCAGCAATCGCTTTTTGAATATGAGGTAATTTCAGTAATAACTTCCATTTTAAAAGGCTTCCGTTTTTAGGATAGGAGATATCATAAGAAGGAAGCGTAATATTTTCTAGGGTTGGAAATTCCTTTTGAAGCAATCGCATTGCATTACCATCGGAAGCAATAACAACATTAAAATTATTTGAAATAAGTTTTTGGATAATAGGAATACATCTTGTCGCATGACCCAAACCCCAATTAAGAGGGGCGACTAAAATTGTTTTCTTGTTACCCATAAAACAAAGGTAGGATAATATTAGCTCAATAATATTTCCTTAATTTCGCATAATTAAAATATACAATTTTGGGAAGTAAAAATAAACTAAAGCGTTTTAAAGAAAACGAGACTTTTTCTAACGTAATTCAGCCAACAAGAGAAGAAGTTCTAAATAATACCTTAGAATTAAAAGGAAATTGGAATCGAGACTTTTTTAAAAATGATAATCCTATTGTTTTAGAATTGGGTTGTGGAAAAGGGGAATATTCTGTGAACTTAGCTAAGATGTTTCCTGAAAAGAATTTTTTAGGAATTGATATAAAAGGAGCTAGGTTTTGGAGAGGAGCAAAAACAGCTTTAGAGGAAAAAATTGATAATGTTGGTTTTTTAAGAACTCAAATAGAATTAGTTGATTTTATTTTTGATGAAAATGAAATTGATGAAATATGGATTACGTTTCCAGATCCTCAAATTAAATATACGAGAACCAAGCACCGTATGACCAATCCAGATTTTTTAAATAAGTATAAAAAAATTTTAAAACCAAACGGAGTGGTACATCTTAAAACAGATAGTGAATATATGCACGGTTACACTTTGGGGCTATTACAAGGTCTTGGTTTAGATATTGAATATGCACACCATGATGTATATGGAACTACAAATGCTCCAAAAGAAGTGACAGGTATTCAAACTTATTATGAAAGTCAGTATCTAGCTATTAATAAAAAGATTACCTATTTGCGTTTTAATTTTTCTTAATTTGAAATTTGGTATATTACAACCTTAATTAGCTTCCTATGGCTTTTATTTATTACTTGTTTTTTGGAATATTCGGCACTATTATTTCAACGTCTTTACCAGGTTTGTTGAATATGTATTCCGCAAAAATAAGTATGAATCAAGGAAAAAAAAACGCCTTTCTTTTTGCAACTGGAGTATCCCTCGCCATTTTAATTGAAACCCTAATAGCATTGGTTTTTGCTCGATTTTTAGATAAAAACCCAGATATAATTACCATACTTCAAAAGGTGGTCTTAGGGGTTTTTATTAGTACAACCATTTATTTTTTTTTTATAGCGAAAGATGTTAGTAAAAAGCCTGTTAATAAAAAATTAGATTCAAAAAGGAATCTTTTTTTTAGAGGCTTTTTTTTAAGTGCTATTAATTTATTACCAATACCATATTGGGTATATATTAGTATTACATTCTCTTCTTTTAAATGGTTTTCCTTTTCACATTTAAGCGTATTTGCAACCGTTTTAGGGTCTTCAATAGGTGCTTTTATTGTAATGGGGGTATATATATGGTTTTTTAGACCAAAAGAAAATCAACGAAAAATGGCTTTAAATATGAATTATCTTATTGGAACCGTTACTGCTATTATTTCAGTATTTACTCTTATTAAGATTATTAGAACTATGTAATGGCAAAGACAAATGATACTGGTTTTTTTGAAAAGGTGTATCAAGTAGCTTCGCAAATTCCTTACGGTAGAGTTACCTCTTATGGTGCGATAGCAAAATATTTAGGAACTCCAAAAAGTGCTCGTATGGTCGGTTGGGCAATGAATGCCTCTCATAACAACCCAGATGTTTCTGCACATCGTGTCGTTAATCGAATTGGTTTGTTAAGCGGAAAGCATCATTTTGAAGGTACTAATTTGATGCAACAATTGTTGGAAAATGAAGGGATAGAGGTTGTGGAAAACCAAATTCAAAATTTTGAAAAACATTTTTGGGATCCACAAAAAGAATTGTGATTAAATGGAGTGTTTTTTTATTTAATTAGTATTAATAAAAACTCATTTCCTTGTATATTTGTACTTTAGAATTAATATAAATTAATTGTGAAATCCAATTCTTGATAATTCCTCTTATTAAGATGATTACAGAAAAATATTGCTATGAAATTTAACAAAGAAGATATTTTAAAAGCACTTGAGACTATTACAGTAGCTGGTGAAGGTAAAAACATGGTAGAAAGTGGTGCGGTTAAAAACATTATGACTTTCGCAGATGAAGTTATTGTAGATTTAGAATTATCTGCTCCTGCTCTTCATATTAAAAAGAGAGCTGAATCTGATATTATCAAAACTATAAAGGAAAAAGTATCACAAGATGCTAAGGTAATTGTTAATATTAAAATTGAAGCACCTGTTCAGCCTGCCAATCCGAATCTTATTAAAGGTAAAAATATACCAGGGATTAAAAATATTATAGCAGTAGCTTCTGGTAAGGGAGGAGTTGGAAAATCAACCATTACAGCAAATCTTGCAGTTACGTTATCGAAAATAGGTTATAAAGTTGGAGTATTAGACGCCGATATTTACGGACCCTCTATTCCAATGATGTTTGATGTAATAAATGAACGTCCTCTTTCAACAACTATTGATGGTAAAAGTAAAATGAAACCTGTAGAGAACTATGGAGTTAAAGTATTGTCTATTGGGTTTTTTACGACTCCAGAACAAGCAGTAATTTGGAGAGGCCCTATGGCGTCCAAAGCTTTAAATCAACTTATTTTTGACGCAGCTTGGGGAGATCTTGATTATATGTTAATCGATCTTCCACCTGGAACTGGAGATATTCATTTAAGTATTATGCAGTCTATGCCAATTACAGGAGCAGTTGTTGTAAGTACCCCTCAAGCCGTTGCTTTAGCAGATGCTCGTAGAGGTGTGTCGATGTTTCAACAAGATAATATACAAGTTCCTGTGTTAGGAATTATTGAGAATATGGCTTATTTTACCCCGGAAGAGTTACCTGAGAATAAATATTACATATTTGGAAAAGAAGGAGCTAAAAACCTTTCTAATGATTTAAATATTCCATTTTTGGGAGAAATACCATTGGTACAAAGTATTAGAGAAGCTGGAGATAACGGAAGACCAGCAGCTTTACAAGAAAACACTCCTTTGTCTAAGGCGTTTGAAAAGTTAACAAAAGGAGTAATTCAAGAACTAGACAATAGGAATGAAATATTACCTCCTACTGAAGTTATTCAAATGACTAATTCTGTTGGTTGCTTAACAACTAAAAATTAACTTATGTCTGAAGAATTAAAAAATAATGTAGAAAAAGCATTGGATGAAATCCGTCCTTTTTTACAAAATGATGGGGGTGATATAACCTTACTATCTATTGAAAATGGAAAGATTGTACGAGTACAATTAGAGGGTGCTTGCGTGGATTGTACTGTTAATCAAATGACATTGAAAAGTGGAGTTGAAATGACGATTAAAAAATATGCTCCACAAATTGAAAAGGTAATCAACGTAGGGTAAATATTATTTGGTTTTATAATCAGTAATTTTTTGTGGGCCTTCTAAAACTAACCTAACCACTTTTAAGGTACCGTCTTCAGTTGTTGAAATGTTCCATTTTATCAAAGTTATATTCCCGTTTTCAATTTCTAATCCAGTAATACTTCTTGGGTGAACACAGCTGCCATCGTTAAAAAAAGCAATTTCTCCAGGTTGAGGGAAACGTGGACGGTGTGTATGTCCAATTATAGTTAAGATATTATTGTTTTCTGTAATCCATTTTTTGGTTCGACGCTCTACTTTAATGAGTTCCTTAAAGTTTTTAGCAGGACTTGTTGGATCTCCAATTCCAAAGATTTGTAATTGTCTCCATACGGCTCGAACCATAAACCTATTGAATTTCCATGCTTTATAATTCCACCAATCTGCTTGATGCCCATGAAGCATAAAAACTTCTTGTTTTGAAGATTCGTGTTCTAAAATGAGTCCTTCTGTAAAAATAATTCCAGGAAATAAGGGTACGTTTTTACCAGTTACTTTATCAAAATAGGTATAAAGGTGTTTCTCAACATATTTTTGTTTGCGATATACCATATCGTGATTTCCAATTAACCGGAATAACCTTCCTTTGGCATAAAACTTTTTTAATAAATAAAAGATATTGGTATGGGTATAAAAAATAGATTTAAAATCTAAGTTTTCCCATAATTCATCACCATCTCCTAGTTCACAATAAGTAAAATCATTTTTGTAGTAATGATTTAATGCATGAAAATAAATATTTCTATTACTAGCAAAATCGTCAGCAAAACTATTGTCTCCACGATGAACATCACTAAATATTATAAACTTAGAGTCATCCTTATAGCTAATTTTTCTTGCCGTTTGGTAAGCTCTTGTTATTCTTTTTTGAGATGACATTTTTTTATGCTAAGCTAAAAAACCTCAAACGTAATTTAGAGTATATTTTAAAATATTTCGAGATAACACTCTTTTTATAGTGCATTATCAATAATTTCTTGAACAACTTCTGGATTTAATAAGGTAGAAGTATCACCTAAATTATCAGTTTCATTACAAGCTATTTTCCGTAAAATACGTCTCATGATCTTTCCAGAACGTGTTTTGGGTAATCCTGTTGTAAACTGTATTTTGTTGAGTTTAGCTATTGATCCTATATGTTCAGTAATCATTTGATTGATTTCTTTACGTAAATTATCGTGTAATCTCCCTTCTCCAGTTTCTTTTAAAATAACATAACCATATAAAGCATTTCCTTTAATGTCATGTGGAAATCCTACTACTGCAGATTCTGCAACTGCAGGATGTTCATTTATAGCATCTTCAATTGGAGCAGTTCCTAAATTATGTCCAGAAACAATAATTACATCGTCTACTCTACCTGTTATTCTATAATAACCAACGGTATCTCGCAAGGCTCCGTCTCCCGTAAAGTATTTATCCTCATAAGCAGAAAAATAAGTTTCTTTATATCGTTGATGGTTCCCCCAAATAGTTCTAGCGATTGAAGGCCAAGGATATTTAATACATAAACGCCCATCTATTTGATTTGCAGTTATTTCTTCCCCTTTTTCGTCCATTAAACAAGGCTGTATTCCTGGCAAGGGTAAACTCGCAAATGTGGGTATGGTTGGGGTTATATAAGGTAATGGAGAAATTAAAATTCCACCAGTTTCTGTCTGCCACCAAGTATCTACAATAGGACTTTTCTTTTTCCCGATATTGTCATTATACCAATGCCAAGCCTCTTCATTAATGGGTTCTCCGACAGATCCTAGTACTTTTAATGAGGATAAATCATATTTATTTATATAATCTAGATTCTCTTTAGCTAATGCTCTAATGGCAGTTGGTGCTGTGTAAAATTGTGTGATTTTATGCTTTTCAACAATTTCCCAAAAACGACCAAAATCAGGGTAGCTAGGTACTCCTTCAAACATAACGGTAGTGGCTCCATTTGCTAAGGGTCCATATACAATATAGCTATGGCCAGTTATCCAACCGATATCAGCTGTACACCAGTAAATGTCATTATCTTTATAGTTAAATACATTTTTAAACGTATAAGCTGTATAAACCATATAACCAGCAGTAGTATGTACCATTCCTTTAGGTTTTCCAGTAGAGCCTGAAGTATAAAGAATAAACAATGGATCTTCTGCATCCATAATTTCTGGTTCGCATTCTATTGAAGCATTATCTAATAAAGGTTGAAGCCATTTGTCACGACTTTTCTTCATGGTTACTTCAGAATTTATTCTTTTTGCAACTAATACTGAATTAACTCCTGGACAATCATTTAATGCTTCGTCCACAATTTCTTTTAAATCGATAGTTTTATTACCTCTATAAGAGCCGTCACTAGTAATCACTATTTTACAATCACTATCATTTATTCGTGTTGATAATGCTGTTGCTGAAAACCCAGCAAAAACTACGGAATGTATAGCTCCAATTCGTGCGCAAGCCAATACAGATAGTGCTAACTCGGGAATCATTGGTAAATAGATGCATACTCTATCCCCTTTTTTAATGCCTTCGTTTTTTAAAACATTGGCAAATCTATTAACACGTTCATACAATTGATTATAGGTAATATGCTCAGCTTGTTCATCTGGATTGTTTGGCTCAAAAAGAATGGCAGTTTTACTCCCTTTAGTACGTAAATGGCGATCAATACAGTTTTCGGTAATATTGAGTTTTGCCCCTTGGTACCATTTTATTTCAGGTTTTTTAAAATCCCACTCCAATACGTTGTCCCATTTTTTGTGCCAAGTAAAATGTTCTTCTGCAATTTCTTCCCAAAATACTTCGGGTTCTCTTACAGATTTTCGATATACTTTATAATATTCTTCAAGATGTTTTATGTGATAAGTACTCATGGGTTGAAAATCTAAATTAGTTAGAATATTTGCAACAATTTACGAAGTATTTTCACAAATCAAGTTGATAGTAACCTTATTAAATCTAAAATAATACGCTTAACGATTTATTATTTATTAAAAAAATACTGGGTTATTTGAAAATGGCCACTTATTAGATCAACTGATTAAAACCATGGGCTTCTCAATAGGATATTGAAAAAATATAAAATTAATTAAGACGTTCCAAATGTTGGAAGGTAAAGTAGTGGATAGCAAAAAACGTAAACACGGGAATATTCCATTATAAAATTATTAAACTTAATGCAAATAAAAAATCCTACTAGATGAATAATCTAGTAGGATTTTAAATATATAAGAATTTTTAATTTTTATTTAAAAGCATTCAGACCTGTAACATCCATTCCTGTAATTAATAAATGGATATCGTGGGTTCCTTCATAGGTAATAACACTTTCTAAATTCATAGAATGACGCATTATAGAATATTCGCCAGAAATACCCATACCACCTAACATTTGTCTTGCTTCACGAGCAATATTAATTGCCATGTCTACATTATTTCTTTTAGCCATAGAGATTTGAGCAGTAGTTGCTCTATCTTCATTTTTTAAAACACCTAAACGCCAAGTTAATAATTGAGCTTTGGTTATTTCAGTAATCATCTCCGCTAATTTCTTTTGTTGTAATTGAAACTGTCCAATTGGTTTTCCAAATTGAATACGTTCCTTACTATACCTAAGAGCGGTATCGTAGCAATCCATTGCTGCTCCAATAGCACCCCAAGCAATTCCATATCGTGCAGAATCTAAACATCCTAAAGGTGCTCCTAAACCAGACTTATTAGGTAATAGATTTTCTTTTGGCACTTTTACATTGTCAAATATTAACTCTCCAGTGGCTGAAGCACGAAGTGACCATTTGTTATGAGTTTCTGGAGTTGAAAACCCTTCCATTCCACGTTCCACAATTAAACCATGAATTCGTCCTTCTTCATTTTTAGCCCAAACCACAGCGATATCTGCAAATGGAGAATTACTAATCCACATTTTGGCGCCATTTAAAAGATAATGATCTCCCATATCTTTAAAATTAGTAACCATTCCGCCTGGGTTAGAACCATGATCAGGTTCTGTTAATCCAAAACAACCAATAAATTCACCAGAAGCTAATTTTGGTAAATATTTCATGCGTTGTTCTTCATTTCCATATTTCCAGATAGGATACATTACCAATGAAGATTGAACACTAGCAGTACTTCTTACGCCACTATCTCCACGTTCAATTTCTTGCATGATCAGTCCATAAGAAATTTGGTCCAATCCAGCACCACCGTACTCTTCAGGAATATAAGGGCCAAAGGCACCAATTTCTGCCAAACCTTTTACAATTTGATGAGGAAATTCTGCTTTTTGAGCATATTCCTCTATAATTGGAGATACATCGCGTTTTACCCATTCACGGGCAGCATCACGAATTAACTTATGTTCATCGGTTAATAAATCGTCAAGATTGTAATAATCAGGAGCTTCAAATAAATCAGGTTTCATAGTCTATGAATTTATTTGTCAAAAGTAATTAATGCCTTGCAATTTTGCACTTAATCTAACAAGAAATTAAATAAATATTTAAAAATTATTTATTTAAATATTTTGCCAGTAAACTATGAAAATGATGCACCCCTTTTTCTCTTTTTGGTGAAAACCTTCCTGCTTTGTAAAAGGAGGAGTTCACGCCTTTTTGAACATTTTCTACCACAAATTCATCTTCTCTTTCGACTTTATCTAAATCACTACCTGCACCTTTGTTTAATTTTGTTGGGTCGTATACATAGGAGGTGAAAGACACTTTAGTTCTATTGATGTCAATAGGCCTTACTACATTTATAGAAAGGCCCCAAGGGTAAAAGTTAAACATCATATTTGGGAAAACCCAATAGTAATAAGCTGCTACATTTTTACCATAATCTATATGACCTTCTGGTAAGTCAAATACTTCAGTAGCTTCATCGGTATATCCAATTTGAAGATTGCAATGCTCATACGTTTCTGTTTTATAAGATCCATAATCAAGTACTTTGTTTAAACCTTCATGTACAAAAGGAACATGAAAACCTTCTAAATAATTATCACAATACAAGGCCCAATGTGCGTGGACTAAAAAGTCTTTACTCGTTGAAGTGTCCAATGAAAATTCATCCAATGGAAGAAAGCCAATGCGTTCTTTCATTTTGTCGATTACTTCAGGAAATTGAAATTCAGGATTCAATCCTACAAATAATAGTGGCCCCCATTTTTCTAAAGAGAATTTATGTAAACCGTCACATGGTCTAGGAAAGTCTTTTGCATCTTCAAATTCTGGCATGTGTTCAAACTCTCCATCTAAATTAAAGCGTCTGCCGTGATACATACAGCTTAGTTTTTTTACTTTACCGGGATGCAATGCCACCAAATTACCTCTATGGGTACAAACGTTTGTAAAGCAATTAATTTCATCTTTTTCATTCCTAACGATAAGAAGTGGTTCGGTTAAATAATTATCTAAAAGAACCAAAGGATAAACCGATTGAGGTAAGGTCACTAAATTTTCATCACCAATCCATTGCCAAGTCTTTAAAAATATTTTTTCTTTAATGGCATTAAAAACATCCTGATCTTTATAAAAAGAGGCTGGAAGGGTTTCTGCTTTGGTAATATCTGGATTGATATAAAACGTTCTTGACATGGCTATAATGGTTTATTGTATATTCACGAATTGACTTTAAATTTAAACAATTATTATTTAACCTAATTATTATAATATATGAATGGTACATCTACAAAAATAGGTTTGCTAACAACAACTTCTTTGGTAGTTGGAAATATGATAGGTGTTGGGATTTTTGTTTTACCAGCGGTATTGTCAAACTACGGAAGTGTAAGTTTGTTAGGTTGGTTATTTACTGCAACAGGAGCTTTAATCTTAGCTAAAATATTTAGTAACTTTAGTAAGATCATTGTTAGTAAAAGCGGAGGTCCTTATGTGTACTCTAAAGCGGGATTTGGTGATTTCATAGGATTTCTGGTTGCTTGGGGTTATTGGATAGCATGTTGGGTAGGTAACGGAGCTATTGCAATAGCGATAATAGGTGCAGCAAGTTTTTTTATCCCTGAATTAGCAACCAATTCGGTATTGTCTGTTAGCCTCGGATTAGCACTTATTTGGGTATTTACTTGGATTAATTCTAGAGGAATTAAAGAGACAGGTAAAATTCAATTAATTACTACCGTATTAAAAATATTACCGCTGTTGTTTGTTATAATAATAGGTGTTTTCTATTTTAAGATTGAAAATTTTCCAGTTTTTAATTTAACAGGAGAAAGTAATTTTTCAACTATTTCTGCAGTCGCTACCTTAACCCTTTATGCTTTTTTAGGAATAGAATGTGCTACCATACCAGCAGGAAATATAGAAAACCCAGAGAAAACCATTCCAAGAGCAACGATGTTAGGAACCATTATTGTAACAGTTTTATATATATTAGGAACCGTTGTTTTATTTGGAATTTTACCATTGGATATTTTACAAAATTCTCCTGCTCCATTTGCAGAAGCTGCTAAAATTATAGGTGGAGATTATGGAGGTTACTTTGTTGCAGTTGGTGTTTTGATTTCTGGAATTGGAGTGCTAAATGGATGGATATTAATAACGGGACAAATTTCTATGGCAACTGCAAAAGATAATTTATTTCCGGATTTTTTTAAAAAAGAAAATAAAAAAGGAGCTCCTGTTAATGGATTTATTATCGGTGGCGTATTGTCTTCGATTGTGATGTTAATGAACTATTCTGAAGGATTGGTGGAACAATTTGAGTTTATTGTTCAGCTAACAGTATTGGTAATTTTAATGCCTTATTTATTTACTGCAGCATCCTATGCGTTAATTGTCATTGAAAAAAAACTACATACTAAAAGTTGGTTTAAAACATTTGTTTTATCAACCTTAGGATTTTCGTATTCTCTATGGGCAATTTATGGTTCTGGTCCGGAAACTGTTTTCTATGGTTTTTTGTTAATTTTAATAGGAATACCGGTATATATTTATATGAAATGGATTAAAAATAAAGAAAATTAATGAAGACAACGTATCATTCAGAATATCATAAATTAAAGTCAGTTTTTATCAAACCTGTAAAAAACGCTTTTGTTTCAGAAAAATTATTAGAAGAGCAATGGCAAGAGCTACATTATTTAAGTCAGCCAAATTTTGAAAAATCATTAAAAGAGTATGAGGATTTCGAACAAGCAATTCAAAAAAATGGTGCTTTAATACAGCAATTTCCTTTTAATGATAAAGTGGCTATAGACTCCATTTATTGTCGCGATGCAGCAATTGCAACCGATTTCGGGATGATTATTTGCAATATGGGAAAATCGGGTAGATTAAACGAACCCGAAGCTCAAATGCAAACTTATAAAAATCATTCTATTCCAATATTAGGAATAATAGAAGCGCCAGGAACCCTAGAAGGAGGAGACGTTGCTTGGTTAGATGAAAAAACATTAGCGGTAGGTTATACCTACAGGACCAATGAAGAAGGTATTAAGCAATTGAAAAACATGTTGGAACCCAAAGGTGTTGAGGTTATTGTAGCGGAACTGCCGCATTATAAAGGGCAATCAGATGTATTTCATTTAATGTCTATTTTAAGTCCTGTAGCTAAAGATTTAGCGGTTGTTTATTCTCCATTAATGCCTATAAAATTTAGAAACGAACTATTAAAAAGAAACTATCAATTGGTCGAAGTTCCTGAGGAAGAGTTTGAGTCTATGGGTTGTAATGTCTTGGCAATTGCTCCGAGAGACTGTTTGATGGTTCAAGGAAATCCTAAAACTGAAAAAGCATTAATAAATGCTGGATGTAAAGTGATAGCCTATCAAGGTGAGAATATTAGTGTCTATGGAGGGGGTGGTCCAACCTGTTTGACAAGACCATTACTTAGAGAATTGTAATTACATTTTCAGATAAAAATCCTTTACTAAGTTTTTGTATGCTTCGGTATAAACGTGCCTTGAAATTTCAATGGTAAGTTCTTCCTTAATTATTTCGGATTTTTCAAATGTAAACTCCATTAAACTTCTTTTTACTTCGGAAGTTGGATTGCCTTTAACTCTGCAGATTCGCTTTGGAAACAATCCAACCTCTGAAGCTAAAGCAATAAAATTTTCTTCTTCCTTTCTAGGAAGTATCAAGGCGAAAATTCCTTTTTCTGAAAGAAATTGATATGCGAATATCGCTAAGTCCTTAAAGGGTAGTGTATCTGTGAAACGAGCGGTATTTCTTTTGCTGTCGTCCGATTTATGTTCATCGGAATAAAACGGAGGGTTCGAAATAATTAAATCGTATTCTTCTTCCATTTCTGCTGCGAATTCTTGTGCAGAAGCATGAAAACAAAACAAACGATCTCCCCAAGGAGAGTTTTCAAAATTCACAACGCATTGTTCAAATGCATCCTCATCAATTTCGATAGCTTCTAGCGTTTCTGCAATGCATCGCTGAGCTAATTGTAAGGATAGAATTCCTGTGCCTGCACCAATATCAAGAATACTTTCAGGATTATTTTCTAAAGAAACCCAAGCGCCTAATAAAACACCATCAGTTCCAATTTTCATGGCACATTGATCTTGTTGAATTGAAAACTGTTTAAATTCAAACATCATTAATGTTAATAAAATTTATTAAAGGTAAATTTCAATCAACCCAATTGGGACTTCAAGTTGAATAGTTTTGTTTTCTCTATCTACATTTTTAATAAAATTGTCGATTACTGGAATTAATATTTGTTTTCCATTACGATCAATTTCAAATAGCGGTTGAAAAGTACTTTCGTTTACGCCAGTAATGATTCCTACTTCTCCAAAAGAACTGTCTTCTACTTTGAAGCCAATAATTTCATGAAAATAAAATTTATTACCAGTTAGTTTTGGTAATAAATCTAGTGGTAAAAATAAATGACAATTTATTAATGGATCAGCATCATCATCACCATTTATGTTTTCAAATTTCACTCTAAGAAGTTCCGATTTATGAAGGGAACTACGTTCAATAAAAAATGGAACCAAGTTTTTGTTTTTTTCAACAAAAACTGATTCCATTTTAGTATAAAATTTAGGATTGTCTGTATCTAACTTTACAAGTAACTCTCCTTTAAAACTATATTTTTTAACAATCTTGCCTAAGTAGAAACAATCCTCCTTTTGCATAGTAAAAAATTTATTTTTCTTCTTCCTTAGCTTCTGCAACAGGTGCTACTTCTTCTGCCGCTTCTGCCGCTGCATCATCAATAGTTTCTTTTTTAGGAGCTTCTTCGGTTACAGACTTAACAACAACTTCTTCAACAACTTCCACTACAGGAGTTGCATCAGCGATACGTTGTTCGTTAACTGCTTTTTCTGCAGCAAAAGCTTCCGCTTTAACTTTATCTTGAGCATCACTAAGTACAGTACGTTTGCTTTCAACTTCTTTACTTTTCCCTTCTAACCAAGCATTGAATTTTTCTTCAGCTTGCTCTTCAGTAAATGCACCTTTCTTAACACCACCAGCTAAATGCTTTTTAAGCATAACACCTTTGTAAGAAAGAATTGCTCTTGCAGTATCTGTAGGCTGGGCACCATTATTTAACCACTGTACTGTTCCATCAATATCAAGATTGATTTCAGCAGGGTTTACATTTGGGTTATAAGTTCCTAATTTTTCAAGGTACTTACCATCTCTTTTTGAGCGGCTATCAGCAGCTACGATCCAGTAAAAAGGTTTTCCTTTTTTACCGTGTCTTTGTAATCTAATTTTTACGGGCATATCTATTATTTTTTTGAGGTTCCCGACCTCGGTTTATAATTTAAGATTGCAAAGATAATAATATTTTATTTTGAAATTCAATAGTTTGAACTTTTTCTTTACATTTGTAGAAACCCAATTTTACTAATTAAGTTATGAAAAACCTACTAATACTATTTTTTGCAACCTTACTACTATTGAGTTGTGAAAAAACTGAAACCAATTCTCCAGCATTTCAAGCCAGTATTGAAGATGATTTTTTTAAAGCAAATTTTACGGAAGCTAATTATATTGAAAATGGAGCATACTTTGTACTACAAGGAAAAAATAGTAACCAAATAATAACTTTACGTGGAAGTTATCCGCCAGAAGGAGTTAATTTAGTTTTTGGTGAAGGATCTGAGAATTTTGCAATTTATGAAGATATTAATGGAATTATTTACTCTACGGCTGTTCTTGGTGGTGAAGGATCTATGAAGATAAATGAGATTTCTATCGAAGAAAAACAAATGACAGGAGAATTTAGTTTTACAGGCATATCTATAAGTTTAGACACCCTATCTATAAAAAGCGGTATATTTTACCAAGTACCTTATGGTAACGAAATAGGAGACGGAAGTAATGCTGGTTCTTTTTCAGCTGAATTAAATGGAAGTGTGTTTTTTCCCTTAGATATTTTTGCTAATGACAATGGCAACGCTATTTTAGTAAAAGGTGTAATTAATTCTGAAGAAATTCTTATTGGAGTGCCTAATGATGTAGAAATAGGAACTTATGATGCAGTAACTGGAGGCGTTACTGCTAGAGTTAATAATGATTCAGGCAATGAAGATGCCATATCTGGAGAAGTTACCATAGTTGCTCATGATATAACTGAAAAAACGATTTCTGGAACTTTCCAATTTCAAACACCAACCAATACGGTAAATATAGGTCAGTTTAATGTGACTTATCAATAAGAGTTTTATAAAACATTTTGAAAGTCGCTTCATTAAAGGAGCGACTTTTTTTATTTAAAAAAGTTAACAACTCTTTGTCTTTTTATTCCTTTTTAAAAAGTGAATTTTATATTTTTAAACCTTTAGATCAATTACGATTTAAAAGCAATTTTAATCCTCCTATTTTTTATGTTTTTAATTTTTGATACCGAAACTACCGGACTCCCAAAACGTTGGAACGCACCTTTAACAGACAGCGATAACTGGCCAAGATGTATCCAAATTGCTTGGCAATTGCATGATGAAAATGGAGTGCTTCTAGAACATGAGGATTATTTAGTACAGCCAGAAGGTTTTAATATTCCTTATGATGCTGAAAAAATACACGGTATTTCTACAGAATTAGCACAAAAAAATGGAATACCTTTAAATGAGGTTATTGAAAAATTTCAGAAAGCACTTTTAAAAACAAAATTTATTGTTGGACAGAATCTTGGTTTTGACAATAATATTATGGGAGCAGAATTCCATCGATTAGGAATAGAGAATTCCTTGCTTAATTTCCCGGTGCTAGATACTTGTACGGAGATAACTGCACAGCTTTGTCAGTTGCCAGGAGGTAGAGGGGGAAAATTTAAATTACCAACCTTATCGGAGTTACATACGTTTTTGTTTAATAAACCTTTTAGTGAAGCTCATAATGCTACTGCCGATGTAGAAGCAACTACGCGTTGTTTTTTAGAATTAATACGCCGTAATTTATTTACCGCGAAACAATTAAAGGTAGAGTCTGATTATTTTGAAACTTTTAAAGAGATAAATCCACAACCTTTTGAGTTGATTGGATTAAAACATATTAATTTAAAAAAAGCATCTGAAAAAATAAGAAAAGAGTTAGAAAAATTAACTCAAGAAGACGAGATTTCTATAGATGTTATCGAAGAAAATATTGCTGGGCTTGAGGAGATTCCATTTGCTCATTTACATAATCATTCTCAGTTTTCAATACTTCAATCTACATCAAGTACCCAAAACCTTGTAAAAGCTGCTGCCGATAATCATATGCCTGCTGTTGCTTTAACAGATTCAGGAAATATGATGGGGGCTTTTCATTTTGTGATGCAGGTTAATAATTATAACCAATCATTGTCTGAAGAAGATGCTTCTAAAAAAATGAAAGCCATTGTTGGTTGTGAGTTTTTTGTTTGTGAAGATCATTTAAATAAAAACCATAAGGACAATGGATATCAAATTGTCTTGTTGGCGAAAAATAAAAAGGGCTATCACAATCTTGCAAAAATGTCTTCTTTGGCGTTTACAGATGGGTTTTATTATGTGCCGAGAATTGATAGGACCATCATTGAAAAATACAAAGAAGATATTATAGTACTTACTGGAAGTTTATATGGAGAAGTGCCAAATAAAATTTTAAACATTGGTGAAAAACAGGCTGAAGAAGCACTAGTTTGGTGGAAAGAAACATTTGGAGATGATTTATATGTAGAGGTTTCTAGACACGATCAGGAAGACGAAAAGAGGGTTAATTCGGTATTGATTCCGATGGCTAAAAAACACCAAGTAAAATTGGTGGCTAGTAATAACACCTATTATATAGCTAAAGAAGATGCCAATGCACATGATATTTTATTGTGTGTAAAAGATGGCGAAAAACAGGCAACACCTATAGGAAGAGGCCGAGGTTATCGTTATGGACTTCCAAATCAAGAATATTATTTTAAGTCTCAATCTGAAATGAAATCTTTGTTTAAGGATCTTCCAGAAGCCATTACTACTATTTCTGAAGTCATAGATAAAGTAGAGTCGTATAGCTTAAAAAGAGATGTATTACTACCTAAGTTTGATATTCCTGAAGAATTTCAAAATCCAGAAGATGAAAAAGATGGAGGTAAAAGAGGAGAGAACGCATACTTAAGAGGATTAACTTATGAAGGTGCTGAAAAAAGATATGAAGAACTAACCGACGAAATTAAAGAACGTCTAGATTTTGAATTAGAAGTTATTGCCAATACAGGATATCCAGGTTACTTTTTAATTTGCCAAGATTTTATTTCAGAAGCAAGAAAAATGGATGTTTCTGTAGGGCCTGGAAGGGGTTCTGCAGCAGGAAGTGTAGTAGCGTATTGTCTTTGGATTACAAATATTGACCCCATTAAGTACAACTTACTTTTTGAGCGTTTTTTGAATCCTGAACGTGTAAGTATGCCGGATATCGATATTGATTTTGATGATGAAGGTCGAGGAAGGGTATTGGATTATGTAATTAAAAAATACGGAACCAATCAAGTAGCTCAAATTATTACGTATGGAACGATGGCTGCTAAATCTTCCATTCGTGATACGGCTCGTGTATTGGATTTACCTTTAAATTCTGCGGATCGCATATCGAAGTTAATTCCGAATATGACCAAATTAAAAAAGATATTTGGTTACACGGATGCTGAAATACGGAAGAAATTTAGAAGTGACGAAGTACCTAAAGTAAATGAGCTTTTAATGCTTGCTGAAGGAAATGATTTAGAAGCACAAACCGTTAATCAAGCAAGAATTTTGGAAGGTTCGGTTCGTAATGTAGGAACTCATGCTTGTGGTGTAATTATTACTCCGTCCGATATTACCAATTTCGTACCTGTTGCCACTGCAAAGGATTCCGATATGTATGTTACCCAATTTGACAACTCTGTAGTAGAAAGTGCAGGATTGTTAAAAATGGATTTCCTTGGTTTAAAGACCTTAACTTTAATAAAGGATACCGTTAAATTAGTAAAATTAAAACATCAAGTAGATTTAGATCCAGATACGTTTCCGTTGGACGATGAACCTACCTTTGAGTTATTTCAGAAAGGAGAAACTGTAGGGATATTTCAGTATGAATCTGCAGGAATGCAGAAATATTTAAAGGATTTAAAACCTACTGTTTTCGATGATTTAATTGCCATGAATGCTTTATATCGTCCGGGTCCAATAGAATACATACCAAGTTTTGTTAAAAGAAAAAATGGGGAAGAAGAAATCCTTTATGACCTTCCTGCCATGGAAGAGTATTTAAAAGAAACCTACGGGATTACTGTTTACCAAGAGCAAGTAATGTTACTTTCTCAAAAGCTTGCGAATTTTACAAAAGGGGAAGCTGATGTCCTTCGGAAAGCGATGGGTAAAAAGCTAATTGCGGTGCTGGATAAAATGAAACCTAAGTTTATTTCTCAAGCTAAAGAAAATGGACATGATGAAGAAAAACTTGAAAAAATCTGGAAAGATTGGGAAGCCTTTGCAAGTTATGCGTTTAATAAATCGCATTCTACTTGTTATGCTTGGATTGCTTATCAGACTGCATATTTAAAATCACATTATCCTGCGGAATATATGGCTGCCGTTTTATCTAATAATATGAATGATATTAAGCAGGTAAGCTTTTTTATGGAGGAATGTCGTAGAATGGGGCTAGAGGTATTAGGGCCAGATGTAAATGAGTCGTATTATAAATTCACAGTAAATGATAAAGGAGCCATTCGATTTGGAATGGGTGCCATTAAAGGAGTTGGAGGAAATGCGGTTGCAACTATTGTTGAGACTAGAGATGATGGGAAATATAAATCGGTATTTGATTTAGCAAAACGAATTGATTTACGAGCTGCAAATAAAAAAGCTTTTGAAGGATTAGCATTGGCTGGTGGTTTTGATTGTTTCGATACCCATAGAGCTCAATATCTACATCCAGATGAAAAGGGAGTGCTGTTTATAGAAAAAGTTTTGCGTTTTGCATCTAAATTTCAGGAATCTCAAAATAGCGATCAGTTAGATATATTTGGAGGCGGTAGTGAAGTGCAAATTCCAGAACCTGAAGTTCCGCCTTGTGAAGAATGGGGAACTCTTAAAAAATTAAAACAAGAGAAAGAAGTTGTGGGGATCTATATTTCGGGACATCCATTGGATGATTTTAAGACAGAAATCAGTCGATTTTGTAACTGTACCGCTTCCGATTTTAATAATTTAGAAAATTTCATCAATAGAGAAATGTGTTTTGGTGGAATGGTTGGAGATGTTCAACATCGAGAAACAAAAATGGGGAAAGGTTGGGCATTGTTCATTGTAGAAGATTATAACGAAAGTTATGAGTTTAGAATTTTCGGAGAGCAATACCTTAAGTTCCGTCATTTTTTAGTTCCAAATTCTTTTATCTTTATAAAAGCATTGGCTAGAGAAGGTTGGGTTAATAAAGAAACACAGAAAAAAGGAGAACCAAGACTTCAATTTAATAGTATGCAAATGTTACAGGAAGTGATGGATAGTCATGCTAAAAAATTGACCATTCAATTACCTATTGATGGAGTTAGCGATGGTAGCATTTCAAATTTAAAAGAAATTATAACCAGCCACAAGGGAGATAAGCATTTGGAGTTAATAATTTATGAAGCATCCGAAAAAATAAAAATTAGCATGCCGTCAAAAAAGTTCAAGATTGATATTTCAAGCGAGCTATTAAAAAAATTAGAAGACGAGCAGATTAAGTATAAGCTTAACTAACCTAGGTTTGTAATCATAAAAAATTGTGATACTAACATCATATAATCTAATGATTTGCTTGTAAGTTAACGTATAATTATTGACTACATTTGCATAACAATTAAAAAAATATATTATGGCATTAGAAATAACAGACCAAACTTTTGAAGAAACAGTTTTAAAAAGTGACAAACCCGTATTAGTTGACTTTTGGGCAGCTTGGTGTGGACCGTGTAGAATGGTTGGACCGATCATCGAAGAAATCAGTAAAGATTACGAAGGAAAAGCTGTTGTTGGTAAAGTTGATGTAGATGCAAATCAGGAATTTGCAGCTAAATTTGGAGTTAGAAATATTCCAACTGTTTTAGTGTTTCAAAATGGAGAAGTAGTTGGTAGACAAGTAGGAGTTGCTCCTAAAGCTACTTATGAAGAAGCGTTAAACTCTTTGCTTTAATAATAATTAAAACATAAGATTAAAAAAGGTTTGCTATATAGCAAACCTTTTTTATTTTAGACCTAATGGATATACGTAAAGAAATAAACGAAATAACGGGGTTTAATAACCTGGAGCTATTAGCTCATCAAGTAGTGGAAGGGTTTATTTCTGGCTTGCATAAAAGTCCGTTTCATGGGTTTTCGGCTGAATTTGCAGAACATAAAATTTACAATCAAGGAGAAAGTATCAAGCACATTGATTGGAAGTTATTTGCGAAGACGGATAAGTTATACACCAAACGATACGAAGAGGAAACGAACTTGAGGTGTCATTTAATAATAGACAATAGTAGCTCTATGCATTATCCTTTATTAACGGATTTTGATATTAATCATCTAAATAAAATAGGGTTTTCGGTATTGGCTTCTGCGGCTATCATGAATTTACTAAAACGTCAAAGAGATGCTGTTGGATTAAGTATTTATAGTGATGACTATGATTTTTATAGCAATGAAAAAGGTAGTGAGCGTCATCATCAAATGTTACTGGCTAAACTTAATAAAGCATTAGCTACTAAAAGAGATCGAATTAAAACCCAAACCTATGCATATTTGCATGAAATAGCGGATAAGATTAAAAGACGTTCGATGGTCTTTCTATTTACCGATATGTTTCAGAGTGATTTGGAAGAAGAAAAGTTATTTGAAGCACTTCAGCATTTAAAATACAATAAGCATGAGGTCATATTGTTTCATACCTATGATAAGGAAAAAGAAATAGAATTTGATTTTAACAACAGACCGAAGCGATTTGTAGATGTAGAAACAGGAGAACATGTAAATCTTTATGCTGATAATATAAGAGGGAATTATGAAGAAGCCGTTAAAGATTACTTCACAGAGCTTAAGATAAGGTGTGGTCAATATAGGATTAAGTATGTTCCTGTAGATATCAATAAAGATTTTAGTACAATTTTGACAACGTATCTAGTAGAGCGTCAAAAGTTTGTGTAGAAAAATAAATAAAGTTTATTATTTCTTTAAAAATAGTTTGCAATAAACAATAGGAGGTGTATATTTGCCCTCGCTAATAAGCAATAGTAATATTGTAAGCACGGTCTGGTAGTTCAGTTGGTTAGAATACCTGCCTGTCACGCAGGGGGTCGCGAGTTCGAGTCTCGTCCAGACCGCAAAAAAATGTTGTGTTGAGTCCTTTAAATAGGGCTTGTGGTTTAGTAATAGACCGATGAGAAGCTTATCCAAATGGATGGGCTTTTTTTGTTTAACAATTTGTCGTAATTTCGAAACAAAAAGTATAGATGAGCACATCAAAAAATCATATCCCAGAGGCATACAATGTTAAAACACCCATACATTCAGATAAATACCTAGTAAACGGTGTTCTTAAACAATGGACCGGTGAAAAAGCTGAGGTATACTCAAATATTTATTATAAAGATGGAGCGCCAACATTGTTGGGTTCAGTTCCTGATATGGATTCACAGGCTGCCAATCAGGCAATTAACTCTGCCGTTGCTGCTTTTGATAAAGGAAAGGGTGATTGGCCAACCATGAAAGTGAAGGATAGAATTGCTTGCATGATGACTTTTGTCGAAAAGATGCGGCCACATCGGGAAGAGGTAGTTAGGCTACTAATGTGGGAAATTGGAAAGACTAAAAATGATGCCTACAAAGAATTTGATAGAACAGTTGATTATATTCTAGATACTATTGAGGCTTATAAGAAGCTTGATAGGAAGAGTGCAAGGTTTGAAAATGAAGGTGGAATATTTGCTCATATAAGAAGGAGCCCTCTTGGGGTAGTACTTTGCTTAGGGCCTTATAACTATCCTTTAAATGAAACATTTTGTTTGCTTATTCCAGCTTTGATCATGGGGAACACAACCATATTTAAACCAGCCAAGCTTGGGGTGTTATTAATTACACCATTACTAAAAGCATTTCAAGAAAGCTTTCCGCCAGGGGTAGTAAACATTGTTTTTGGTCGTGGCCGCAAAATTGCTGCTCCCATAATGCAAACAGGTTTTGTAGATGTACTTGCTTTAATAGGCCATAGCACATCTGCAGTAGCGCTTCAAGATGAACATCCATTTAAAAATAGATTGAGATTAATTTTAGGTCTTGAGGCAAATAATCCAGCGATTATTCTTCCAGACACAGACCTTGATCTTGTGGTGCGAGAGTGTATTGCAGGTACACTTTCTTATAACGGGCAGCGGTGCATTGCATTAAAAGTACTATTTGTACATACAGACATAGTAGAAGAATTTAATAAGCGGTATGCAGAGGCTGTAGACGCATTAAAATTTGGATTACCATGGTAGGATTGTTGTTGTTGTTGTTGGTGTTGTTGTTGTTTGTTGTTGGTGTTGTGGTTG
>CAJXEB010000023.1 GCA_913052585.1 uncultured Flavobacteriaceae bacterium
AAATAATTCCCAGCAATGCGGGAACACTATTTTTTAAGGGAGAGTTTTTAAAATGACCGGTAATAAATGAAATATTTCCTTTCCAATCGATAAGCTTGTCTGCTCCTGATTGTATAAAAGTTACAATAAGAAAAAATAGAATTAATACTTCTGCGGGATAGTTAGATAAAACATTCATAGGGTTTGTTGTATTTAGGTGCTTATTTAATGTTAGTTTAAAATGTGTTTGTAATGTTCCGGATGCAATATTAAGAGCGGTTATGGAATTTATACTATTGCGGTATTTTATTTTGAAAACAGCGCAGTAATTTTATCCGCAACAGTTTTTGCTAATTTAATATGACTTTCTGTCGTCCAACCCGCGACATGCGGAGAGAGCAATACATTGTTTGCATTGATTAAGTATTCAAAAGCTTCAGGCACATTATTCTTAGAAAAAAGATGTTCAAAAGAGGCTTTTTCGTACTCTAAAACATCTAAAGCTGCACCTCGTATTTTACCGGATTTTAAAGCAGCCACTAAATCTGTTGTAAGAACTGCAGATCCCCGAGCTGTGTTTATGAGCCAAAAGTTTTTCTTAAACCCATTTATAAAAGCGGTATTTATAAATTGAGATGTAGCTTTTGTTTGGGGAGTGTGTATGCTCAAAACATCTGCTTTTTCTTGTATGTCTTTTAGTGTTGTCTGTGAGCAATTCGCATCGGAAACTTCAGGTTTTAAGTCGTAACAAAGCACTTTTACATCAAAACCTTTTAGCTTTTTAGCAAAAGATTTCCCCATGTTTCCATAACCAATTAGGGCGACTGTTTTACCATCAAGTTCTATTCCACGGTTCTCTTCGCGCAGCCATTTTCCTTGTTTCACTTCTTGGTTGGCTTTGGTTAACTTGTTAAACAAGGACAATAGCATCCCTAAAGTATGTTCTCCAACAGCGTTCCTGTTGCCCTCCGGCGCTGCAATTAAGGTAATTCCTTGACGTTTGGCATACTCACAATCTATATTTTCTAGTCCGGCGCCAACCCTACCAATAAATTTAAGGGATGTTGCTTTGCTTAAAAAGTTTTCATCAATAGAAAAGCGGCTGCGGATAATGAATCCGTCATAGTCGTGAATCTTTGCTTCAACGGCTGCTTTTGAAGAAGTGTAGTCTTCGTCATTTGTAAAACCAGCTGCAGTGAGCGCTTCTATTAATAAAGGATGATTTGAATCAAGATGTAGAATTTTCATAACACCCCTTTAATATTGCTCTTTGTCACTCGGGAAGTCACCACTTTTCACATCAGAAATATAGTTTTCGAAGGCACCTGTCATCTCTTTATACAAATCTAAATAACGTCTTAAAAAACGAGGGTTAAACTCATGGGTCATTCCTAACATATCGTGCGTTACTAAAACTTGTCCGTCAACACCACCTCCAGCACCAATTCCGATAATAGGAATTTGAACACTTTTGGCAACTTCTTCAGCAAGTTTAGCAGGTACTTTTTCTAATACAATAGCAAAACATCCAATTTTTTCAAGCATTAAAGCATCACTTTTAAGTTGTTCAGCTTCTTCCTCTTCTTTAGCTCTAACCGTATAAGTTCCAAATTTATAAATAGACTGTGGTGTAAGTCCCAAATGCCCCATAACTGGTATTCCGGCATTTAATATTCTTTTTACAGAATCTTTAATTTCTTTCCCACCTTCCAATTTAACAGCGTGACCACCACTTTCCTTCATGATTCTAATAGCAGACCGTAAAGCCTCTTTAGGATCACTTTGGTAAGCCCCAAAAGGTAAGTCTACCACTACCAAGCATCGCTCTATAGCTCTCACTACCGAGGAAGCATGGTAAATCATTTCGTTTAAAGTAATAGGAAGTGTAGTCTCGTGCCCTGCCATAACATTGGAAGCAGAATCACCTACTAGTATAACATCAATACCAGCATTATCCACAATCTTTGCCATGGTATAATCGTATGCAGTTAGCATAGAAATTTTTTCACCTTTACTTTTCATATCTACCAATGTTTTGGTAGTAATGCGTTTGTACTCTTTTTTAGCTATACTCATAGTGTAACAAATTGGATGGTAAATGTACTAATTTTGCAACGCATAATTAACAATCGCTTAAACTTACTTTTACAGCTAAACCTCCTTCACTAGTTTCTTTGTATTTGGTATTCATATCCTTTGCAGTTTCCCACATAGTTTCTATTACCTTGTCTAGCGGAACTTTCGCTTTAGATGGATCACTGTCAAGTGCCATCTCACATGCATTTATTGCTTTTATAGCACCCATTGCATTTCGTTCAATACAAGGAATCTGAACTAATCCAGCTATTGGGTCGCAAGTAAGACCTAAGTGATGTTCCATAGCGATTTCACTTGCAATCGATACCTGTTCTGGGGTTCCACCCATTATCTCAGTTAAAGCTCCTGCAGCCATTGCAGCCGAAACTCCTATTTCTGCTTGACAACCTCCCATAGCCGCCGAAATAGTCGCTCCCTTTTTAAAGAGACTTCCTATTTCGCCACTTACTAATAAGAATTTTTTAATTTCTTCAAAACCAGCTTCATGATTTTCGATGACTAGATAGTACATTAATACCGCAGGGATTACTCCAGCACTTCCATTTGTAGGAGCGGTTACCACTCTACCAAGTGAAGCATTCACTTCATTTACAGCTAAAGCAAAACAAGAAACCCATTTTAAAATTTGTCGAAATTTCACTTCGGTGCTTCTAATAGCTGCTATCCACTCTTCTATATTTGTATAATTAGTGTTGCCTATTAATCTTTTATGAGTGTCAAAAGCTCTTCTATGTACGTTTAAACCGCCAGGCAATGTTCCTTCGGTGTGACAGCCCTCATACATAGATTCAAGCATCACTTGCCAAATAGCCTTTATTTTTTCATCAATCTCTTTTTCAGAACGAAGTGCTTTTTCATTCTCATATACGATTTCAGAAATGCTTTTATCTTCAGCTTTGCAATATGCTAATAATTCGGTTGCTTTTGAAATTGGAAATGGGAAATGGGAAAACAATTCACCTTTCTTTTTGGCCCGCTTACGCTCTTTTTTTACTACAAAGCCACCTCCAATAGAATAATAGGTAGTAGCCTGTTTTTTTCCATTTTTAAGAATGGCATTAAATGTCATTCCATTGGGATGAAATTCTAAAAATTTTCGATGGAAGGTGATTTCCTTTTCACAATTAAAAGCGATGTCTTTTTCACTATTAAAATTTAATAATTGTTTAGTCTTAACCCTCGTTATAGTTTCTTCTATTTTTTCTGTAGGAAAGGTAACAGGATCAAAACCAGAAAGTCCTAAAAGCACAGCAATATCTGTAGCATGGCCTTTCCCTGTTAAAGAAAGAGAACCGTATAGATCGACCGAAATACTAGCTACTTCTTCAAATAGATCTTGTGCTTTTAGTTCTTCAATCCATCTTCCTGCAGCTCGCCACGGACCTAAGGTATGTGAACTAGAAGGCCCAATACCAATTTTTAACATGTCGAAAATACTGATACTCTCCATAGTTATTTTTAAGGAGGCAAATGTAACCTATATTCAATGGATAGGAAAGGTAGAATTTGTTGAAAAATAATGGAAATAGTCCATAGTTTTTATGGATATATTCCATAATTTTGAAGAATGGATATATTCTCATCAGGAAAACTTAGCGAAATAAAGAATAGACATGCTCCGGAGGTGTCCAAACAAACAGGTTTTCCGAGTCCTGCGACGCATTATGCAGAGCCAAGTATCGATTTGCATAAAGAATTAATAGCGAATCGCGACGCTACTTTTTTTGTACGAATAGATGGGGATGAACTCTCATATTATAATATTTGGGATAAAGATGTATTGTTAATTGACCGATCATTAAAACCTAAAAAAAATGATTTGGTATTGGCGGTTATTGATGGAGAATTTAAAGTGATTAAATTTCCTGAAGTATTTTTAGAAACTGAATTCGTTCTTTGGGGATTGATTAGTTATATTATTCATTACGCTCGATGATTGCCTTGGTAGATTGTAATAGTTTTTATGCTACGTGTGAGCAAGTATTTCGTCCCGATTTATGGGGGAAACCTGTTGTGGTGCTTAGTAATAATGACGGTTGTGTAATTGCTGCCAACAAAGAAGCGAAGGCTATTTCAGAAATTCCTATGTTTGAGCCTGTTTTTAAAATTAAAAAGCAATTAATTGAAAATAAAGTTACTTTTTTTTCTTCTAACTATACCCTTTATGGCGAAATGTCACAACGTGTGATGAATATTCTTAGTGCTTTTTCACCACAAGTTGAGATTTATAGTATCGATGAGGCTTTTGTAGATATTTCAGGAATGGAATATGTTTCTTTGAACCAATATGGTCATCAGATGAAGGATACCATTTTTCAATATACGGGGCTTCCTGTAGGAGTGGGGATAGCCCCCACTAAGGTATTGGCGAAATTGGCAAGTAAAATTTCTAAGAAAAGAGCTTCAGAAAACAAGGGTGTTTTTGTAATAGATTCCGAAGAAAAAAGAATTGAAGCCCTAAAATGGGCAACTATAAAAACGGTCTGGGGAATTGGAAGTAAACATGCAAAGCGTCTAAAAAATATAGGAATTTTTACAGCTTATGAATTTACGCAGCTTCCAGAAGAATGGGTTCGGAAAAATATGACGGTGGTAGGAGTTCGTATTTGGAATGAATTAAAAGGAATACCAAGTATCGAATTTAGAACGATGCCCAAATCAAAACAATGCATTAGCACTGCAAAATCGTTTGGGAAAAAATTGGAAGATTTGGGAATGATTCAAGAAGCTTGCTCTTATTATATTAGTGAGGTTAGTGAAGTGCTTCGGAATCAAAAATCTTGCGCAACCTATCTTCAGGTATTTTTACATACCAATTACTTTAGCGACCGCGATAAACAATACTCTAATAGTGTTACCGTAACCCTAAGTATTCCTACCAGCGATACATTTGTTTTGATTTCAGAAGCAAAAAAAGCATTGAACGCTATTTATAAACCAGGTTATCGCTTTAAAAAAGTAGGAGTGAGCTTAAGTGGTATTATTCCGAGTGAATATGTGCAGGGTAATTTATTTATAGCACCTCCACGATGGGATAAAAAAGAGTTAATGAATGTTTTTGACATGATTAACAGTAAATACGGAAAGTCTACGTTGTTTTCAGGTTTGGTTGGAACTCGTGTAAAAGAATGGGAATTAACAAAAAAAGACCGAAGCCCTCGGTATACTACACAATGGAACGAACTATTAACGGTAAAAGCGAATAAGTATTAAATTTAACTACCTTTTTAAGAATAAATCTGCCACCCTGTCATATCAAACCTACTGGCATAAAGATTGCCATATACAAATTGTCTCATTAATTTTTGAGATTTTAATTTTTTGATAAATAAAAATATAATTTATAGTTATGAGTAAAATAATAGGAATCGATTTAGGAACAACCAACTCTTGTGTGGCTGTAATGGAAGGTAGTGAGCCAACCGTAATTCCTAATGCTGAAGGAAAAAGAACAACACCCTCAGTTATTGCATTTGTAGAAGATGGTGAAATTAAAGTTGGAGACCCTGCAAAAAGACAAGCAGTGACTAACCCAACAAAAACTATTTCTTCTATAAAAAGATTTATGGGAAATACGTTCACTGAATCTAGTAAAGAAGCAAAACATGCTGCTTATAAAGTAGTAAAAGGGGACAACGATACTGCTCGTGTAGATATCGATGGTAGAATGTACACTCCACAAGAACTTTCTGCAATGATTCTTCAAAAAATGAAGAAAACTGCAGAAGATTATTTAGGACATAGTGTAACGGAAGCTGTAATTACAGTACCAGCATATTTTAACGATAGTCAGCGTCACGCAACTAAAGAAGCAGGTGAAATTGCTGGATTAAAAGTTAGAAGAATCATCAACGAGCCAACGGCAGCTGCTTTAGCTTACGGAATGGACAAAAAGGGTACAGACCAAAAAATCGTAGTATTTGATTTTGGTGGAGGTACTCATGATGTTTCTATCCTTGAATTAGGAGATGGTGTATTTGAGGTATTATCTACCGATGGTGACACACACTTAGGAGGAGATGATGTTGATCAAAAAATTATTAACTGGTTAGCTGAAGAATTTAAGAATGATGAAGCTATAGACTTACGTGATGACCCAATGGCATTACAACGTTTAAAAGAAGCTGCAGAAAAAGCAAAAATTGAATTATCTGCTGCTGCGCAAACAGAAATTAATTTGCCTTACGTTACTGCTACTGCTAGTGGACCAAAGCACTTGGTAAGAACATTATCAAAATCTAAATTTGAGCAGTTAATTGATGATTTAGTAAAACGTACAATTGCACCTTGTGAAAAAGCATTAAAAGATGCTGGACTTTCAAAAAGCGATATTGACGAAATTATCTTAGTAGGTGGATCTACTCGTATTCCTGCAGTGCAAGAAGCGGTAGAAAAATTCTTTGGTAAAAAACCAAATAAAGGAGTAAATCCAGATGAGGTAGTTGCTTTAGGAGCTGCGATTCAAGGTGGTGTGTTAACAGGAGATGTAAAAGATGTATTGTTATTAGATGTAACTCCACTTTCTTTAGGGATTGAAACTATGGGTGGTGTAATGACTCATTTAATTGAATCTAACACAACTATTCCAACGAAGAAATCACAGGTATTTTCGACAGCTGCAGACAATCAACCAAGTGTTGAAATTCATGCAATGCAAGGAGAACGTCCTATGGCTACAGATAATAAAACGATTGGTCGTTTTCATTTAGATGGTATTCCGCCAGCACAAAGAGGTACTCCACAAATTGAAGTAACTTTTGATATTGATGCTAACGGAATCATTAAAGTAAGTGCTACCGATAAAGCAACTGGAAAATCTCAAGATATTCGTATTGAATCATCTTCAGGATTAACAGACGAGGAAGTACAAAAAATGAAACAAGATGCAGAAGCAAATGCAGAATCTGACAAATTAGCGAAAGAGAAAGCTGACAAGTTAAATGAAGCGGATGCAATGATTTTTCAAACTGAAAAGCAACTGACTGAGTTTGGAGATAAAATATCTGATGACAATAAAAAGCCAGTTGAAGAAGCGTTAGAAGAATTGAAAAAAGCTTATGAAACTAAAGAAATTGAAACTATTCAACCAGCTTTAGATAAAATCAACGAAGCTTGGAAAGCTGCATCTGAAGAGATGTACAAAGCACAGGCTGAAGCTCAACAAAATGGAGGAGCGCCAACAGGAGATGCTGAAGCACAAGGAGAAGCTACAGAAGAAAACAGTGATGTAGAAGATGTAGACTTCGAAGAAGTAAAATAAGATCTGTTATAAATATAGTTTTAAAAGCGACCCATTGGGTCGCTTTTTTTATGATATAAATAAAAAATATTCTATATTAGTCATATTAAATTAACAAAAAAACAAACAAAATGAAAAAATTATTATTTGTAGTAACAATGCTAGCTGTCTTAGGTTTTTCAGTTACATCTTGTAAATCTGAAGCGAAAAAAGAAACGGAAGAAATAACAACTGAAGTTGTTGAAGAAGTAAAAGAAATTAAAGAAGAGATAAAAGAGGAAATGGCTATGGAAACATACCAATGTCCTATGAAGTGTGAAGAAGGAAAAACATATGATGCTCCGGGGCAATGTATAGTTTGTGAAATGGATTTAAAAAAAGTAGAAGGTGATGTTGAAAAGCACGAGCATAAAGAAGGCGAAGAACATGATCACGGTTCTGAAGAACAAGAAGGGTAATTTATTAATATTGTAATAATAAAAAAAGCAGCTTTTTAAAAGCTGCTTTTTTTTATTAGTTTAGTTTTATATTTTAATTCTCATCTTCAGTTTCTATTGCAATAATTCCTTTGTTTCCAGATACAACATAAGGGTTTGTAAAATCTAATCTTGTTCCATTTGATAGTAAAGACTTAGAAAATTCTTTAGTATCTGCAAAGTTATTTTCTGCTACTAATAACTGTTTAAGGTTCCTAGAACTAGCTAATTGAGACGTTATCTTTCCAGTTAATTCATTATCAAAAACATTTAACACTTCTAAATACTCTAAATTAGCAATGGACTGAGGAATCTCACCGGTTAATTGATTACTACTTAGATGTAATTGAGTAAGGTCTGATAAATCTCCAATATTTGATGGAATAGTTCCTGTTAGGTTATTACCATTAAATGCCAAAACTTTTAATTTTTTTAAATCTCCAAGTTCAGTTGGAATAGACCCTTCCAATTTATTAAATGATAATTCTAACATTTCTAAATATTTTAATTTGTTAAGAGAATTTGGTAACTCTCCTTCCATATTATTAAACATTAGACTGATACTAATTACCTTATCATCTTTAATGGTAATTCCTTCCCATTGATCAACTGGTTGATTTAAATCCCAAGAGTTGTTCCATTGTTGACCATTTGTTGAAGTGTATAAATCTTGAAGTGCTTGTTTTTCGGTTGTACTAATTTGTGCGAAAAGCGATATGCTTAGTAACGAAAATACGATAGTTAGTTGTATGTTTTTCATATTGTGATATTTAAGAAAATTCCTACATTTAGATGTAAAGAAATTAAATATACAGTTAAAATCCAAATATTTTCGACGAATGACATAATTTATTTTTCAGAAAGCTTGATTATAAAGTCGGTATTTACTTCATGAATACCATCAAACACTTGAATATCAAGGTTTTTTCCGAATAGATTAGTACCTTTTATGGTTTCTTCCGTTTTCCTTGCTTCGTTTATATATTCATCTTTGTCTCCATATAAGTAAGTAACTTGTGTTTGTTTATTTAAAAATGTAAAGTCTTCAGGTTTCAATTCAGTTGGGATACCTCCTGAATGTAATATTAAATGATTGCAATTTATCTTTCTACTCGAAACCCATCTAGTAGCAATAGATACTCCTTGCGAATATCCTAGAATAATTAAATTATAAGGTGGGTTATCTAGTTCAGATTTAAAAATTTCATCAACATAGGCCAATACATTTTTGGTCTCATCAATGGTGTTTTCTTTTGTCAACCAGGAAGCACCAACATGTTTAAAATTTCTTCCTTGGTAATATTTAGAAGGTGCTTGAGGAGCGATTATATAATTTTCTTCCGGATTAATTTTTGAAAAATAATTAATAAAATACTTACTTAAGTAGCCCAGTCCATGAAAAACGATCCAAACATTTTTTGTTTTTTCTGTTAAATTATTTAAAACAGAATACGTATTAGAAGTTGTATAGATTACTTTTTTTTCAATCGTCATTTTATGATTCATTTTGTATTTTTACAAAAGTAAATTAATTATATGAAGAAAAACAAAGATCAAATTTTAGCAGCCTGTAATGCAATTTGTAAAAACACGCTGATGGAAACATTAGAGATCGAATTTGTAGATGTTACAGATGATGTTTTAACTGCAAGAATGCCTGTTAATTCCAGAGTGCATCAACCAGATGGAGTATTGCATGGAGGAGCTTCTGTAGCATTGGCAGAAAGTTTGGGAAGCGCTGCGGCAATTGTATTTTTGGATAAAAAAGATATAATGATTAGGGGTTTGGAAATTTCAGCAAATCATATTAAAAGTATAAGAGATGGTTTTGTTTATGCTAAGGCTAAAGCTTTACATAAAGGTAGAACTACACAACTTTGGCAGATTAGAATTGAAAATGAAGAAGAAGAGTTAATTTCGCTAGTAAAACTAACAACCATTACTTTTTATAAATAAACCTATATTGGAATTTACAGACATTCTAAAAAAAGTTGCACAACACCATAAAGTAGGTTTGCCTTTTGTACTTTACTCTTTACCTAATAGTACAGATGTGAATATTGTTATGCAAAAAAATAATGTTTTGTATGATACAGAACTTTATGCAGATGAATGTTTTGTCTTTGCTCCATTTGATTATCATGAAAAAGCAGTTTGTATTCCTTTAGGAAAAAGTGAGCATTTTGAAACTGAATTTTCTCTGAATACAATTGATAAAAATGAAATAATAATAAATGAGAATCTCCAGACAAAAGAAAATTATTGTGAACAAGTAAAAGGTGCTATTAGTGTTATAAAATCAGGAAATGCTTCAAAAATTGTTCTTTCTAGAAAAAAGGAGATTGATTTAAAACAATTCGATATTTCAATATTGATAAAAAGAGTACTGAATTTATATCCTACAGCTTTTAGATATGCTTGGTACCATCCACTAACAGGTCTTTGGTGTGGAGCTTCTCCAGAGGTTTTATTGCAAACTGAAGGAGTTTCTTTTACAACCATGGCATTGGCAGGAACACAAAGAATTAAAAAAGATAAAAATCCACATTGGAACTTTAAAGAATTAAACGAACAAAAAATAGTAGTAGATGCAATATCTACTAGCTTACAAAAAGTAACTTCAGTTGTTAGAATTTCAAAAACATACGACTATGAAGCTGCATCTTTAGTTCATTTACGAACCGATATTACTGGAATTCTTAAAAAAGGAAAAGCGACTTTGTCAACGATTACTTCTGTTTTGCATCCAACACCTGCTGTTTGTGGTACTCCTCAAAATTATGCAAAAAATTATATTTTGGATAATGAAGATTATAATAGAGAATTTTATACCGGTTTTTTAGGTCCAATTTGTGAAAAAAAATCGTCTTCTAAATTATTTGTAAATTTGCGTTGTATGAAAATTGATGCAAATGTTGCTAATTTATTTGTTGGTGGAGGAATTATTATTGATTCAGAACCAGAAAGTGAATGGGAAGAGACTCAACATAAATTGCAAACAATGTTGCAAGTAATTTACCCGATGTTATAAGTTTTTTCTATTACTATTTGTACTTTTACAGCAATGAAGTTTTCCAATAAAAAATTATCTCAAACCATCACACAATTATGTGATACCAAGGGAATACGAAATATTGTTATTTCCCCTGGATCGCGTAATGCGCCATTGACTATTGGCTTTACAGAAAATAAAAACTTTATAAATTATAGTATTGTAGATGAGCGATGTGCTGCATTTTTTGCTTTAGGTATGGCTCAGCAATTTGGGGAACCTGTTGCATTGGTTTGTTCTTCGGGATCTGCTTTGTTAAATTATTACCCCGCTATTTCAGAAGCTTTTTATAGTGACATTCCATTAGTTATTTTGTCGGCTGATCGTCCTTCAAAATTAATTAATATAGGAGATGGACAAACGATTATGCAAGAAAATGTTTTTGAAAACCATATTTTAGAGAGTGCCAATTGTATTGAGGGAGATGCGTATAATTTATTTAATGAAGCAATCATTAATTCTGCTTTAAATACTGCTATTAGTAAGAAAGGACCTGTACATATTAATATACCTTTCTCTGAACCTTTATATGAAACTGTAAATACGTTAACTAATGCAGTTAAAAATAATCCGGTTATAGTTTCAGAACTTAAAATTAATGAGGATTTAAATCCATTTGTCAATAAATGGAATATTTCTAAAAAGAAATTAATTTTAGTAGGTGTTTTAAAACCAAACAGTCTTGAGCAAGAATATATAGATATTCTTGCTCAAGACGAAAGTGTTATCGTGTTAACCGAAACTACTTCAAACCTTCATAACAAAAACTTCTTCCCTTCAATTGACCAATTAATAGCTTCATTTGATGAACAGGAATTGATTGATTTTCAACCAGAAATTCTTTTAACTCTTGGAGGTATGGTTGTTTCCAAAAAAATAAAAGCACTTTTAAGAGATTATTCCCCAAAAGAGCATTGGCATATAGATTCTAAAAAAGCGTATGACACTTATTTTTGTTTAGGACATCATTTTAAAACAACACCAAATTTATTTTTCAAAGAATTACTTCCAAGGATTGAAGCAGTTAAGAGTAATTATCAACCTCATTGGTTATCTATAAAAGAATATAGAGTAAAAAGACACCAAGAATATTTAAGTGTTATTGCATATTCAGATTTAAAAATATTTTCAGCTATTGTAAAATTTATGTCTAAAAATATTCAATTGCAATTAAGTAATAGCACAACAATACGATATGCTCAATTTTTCGATTTTAATAAGAGTATCGAAATTTTTTGTAATAGGGGAACAAGCGGTATAGATGGTTGTACTTCAACAGCAATAGGTGCAGCAGTTGCTTCTAATAAAGAAACGGTATTGATAACAGGAGATTTAAGTTTTTTATATGATAGTAATGCGCTATGGAATAATTACATGCCATCTAATTTTAAAATAATAGTGATTAATAATGGAGGTGGTGGAATATTTAGAATATTGCCAGGTGAAAAAAATACTAATAATTTTGATATTTTCTTTGAAACAAAACACCAAATTACCGCTGTGCATTTATGTAAAATGTACGGTTTAGAATACTCAATGATTCATCAAGAAAGTCAATTAAAAAGAAGCTTGAAGTCATTTTTTAGCCCTTCAAATAAACCAAAATTATTAGAGATTTTCACTCCTTCAGAAGTAAATGACCAAGTATTATTGGAATATTTTAATTTTTTAAAATAGTTATTCTTTAACTTTTTCTAATGCCCATTCAATCGCTGAGTCTAAATCATTAAAAGTCTTAAAAGGTTTTTTAATAAACAATTTTTCTAGTTCTATTGCTGTTTTAATACTTTTCTTTTATTGTATAACACCAATCCCTTTTAGCATTGAAATTTCGTTTAAATGTTTATAATCGTTAGGATCTAAAGAATAAGAATTCACTCGGTTAGAAATATATACCCAAGGTTTATCTCCAATAATACTCAATAATCTACGAAAGGTTTGAATGCCATTTTTATAACTTAACGATGTACCTTCTGCTATTTCAATAATTGCAACACTTTTGTGTAGTCTAATTGTAATATCATTGGTTTTTATAATAGCTTTAGTTTTAAATTTTGACACCATATTTAAAATAGAAAAACCGTGAAAATATAAAAATAATGGTAATCTAATAAGAACAAATGCACTTATCTTTGCAAGATGTTTGAAATAGGAAAATATATCACATTAACGATTTTACGAGAAACGGATCCTGGATTATATTTAGGAAAAGATGATGAATCTGAAGAAGTAGTTTTATTACCACATAAATACAAACCAGAAACGTTTGAGATTGGTGATGAAATTCGTGTTTTTATTTATTTAGATTACGATGAACGTCCTATCGCAACAACCCTAGAGCCTTTTATAAACTTAAATGAATTTGGATATTTGCGTTGTGCAGATGTTACAAAACATGGAGCATTTATGGAATGGGGTTTAGAAAAACATTTATTTGTTTCATTTAAAGAGCAAGCCCGTCCGATGAAGATCGACAACTGGTATATCGTGTATTTATATTTAGACGAACAGACCAATAGATTAGCAGGTTCTAGTAAAACAAATCAGTTTTTACAAAATGATAATTTAACTATTAAAGCCTATGATGAAGTGAATGTTTTAATCACACATTTAACTGAAAAAGGCGCCAATGTAATTATTAATGGACTTCATAAAGGACTTATATATTTAGAAGATATATTTGAAGATATTCGTACAGGAGATCGATTAAAAGCATTTGTAAAGAATATACGCGAGGATAATAAAGTAGATATTGTTCTACAAAAACAAGGGTATAGAAGTATAGAACCTAATGCACAGTTTATTTTAGACGAATTAAAAGCTTCTGGAGGATTTATACCATTGCACGACAAATCATCACCAGAAACGATTAAAGAGACTTTAGGATTGAGTAAAAAAAGCTTTAAAAAAGCAATTGGAAGTCTTTACAAGGATAAGCAGATAACCATTAAAGAAGATGGAATAGAATTGATTTAATACTATTTATTTTCAAACTTTGTCAATAATCGATTGGTTTGGGCATTAAGTTTTCGTTTAAAAAAAGAAGTGCCACCAATTAAATATCCTTTAAAACCTAAAGCCTGTTTTGACCAGTTATGCAGATTAAAATAGTCTGTATGCTTTATAATTTTTCCATCTTTAAACTCAAAGTTTGCATCAATTTTATTGTGCACTTTTCTTCCAGTTTGACTAAAAACATAATGCGCTTCCCAATGTGCTGAGCCATTATTTTCATTAACCGTTATGTTAGATGCTACCACATTAAATTGATTCTTCTTCTGACTTAAACATAACATTCGCCACATGTTTTTTGCGCGATCATCCTTTAAAATACCAAATGCAGGATCTTCAAAAACAATATTTTTATGATAATAACCAACCATAGTCTCTGCATCTAATTGATCAAATGCTTGATAAAAATTATGGATGATAGAATTCATGATGTTTAATTTTAATAGTTAAAATAGGTATTGTTGAGCAATTTACTGAAAAAGGATGAAATTGGTTTGTTAGATTATATATTAATAATATCAATAACAAGAACTCTATATTTTTTTTACTTTAAATTTACTATTATCTTCGTGCCTTTCTGAATCAATGATACAATGAATTTTACTGATAAAACTTTATGGATAACAGGTGCTTCTTCAGGAATTGGTAAAGCTGTTGCTCTAGAGTTTTCCAAAAAAAAATGCCATTTAATTCTTTCTGGAAGAAAAGAACAAGCTTTGAAAGAAGTAGCTGCTAATTGCGAAAAAAACGGAAGTACAGCTTGGGTAGTGCCATTTGATTTAGGGGATGAAAATTCTATTAATCAAGCTGCAAAATTAGTATTAGAAAAAGAAACTAACATTGATGGTTTGTATCATTTTGGTGGTATTAGTCAGCGTTCATTTGCAAATGAAACTCCATTGTCTGTAGATCGAAAAATTTTTGAAGTTAATTTTTTCGGAACCATAGCTCTTACCAAAAAAGTTTTGCCATTAATGATAATAAATGGTGGAGGCCAAATAGGTGTAACCACAAGTATAGTTGGAAAATTCGGTTTTCCTTATCGCTCTTCTTATTCCGCAACTAAACAAGCTTTGCATGGTTTTTTTGAAAGTTTAAGATCAGAAAATGTAACTCAAGGTATAAAAATATCGATGATTATTCCAGGACGAGTAAAAACAAACATATCTGTTAATGCATTAGATAAAGAAGGGAATGCTCATAATGAAATGGACCAAGGTCAAGATAAAGGAAAATCTGTAGCGAAAACTGCAAAAATAATTGTGAGTAATTTGCAAAGAGAAAAAAAAGAAATATTAGTTGGAGGAAGCGAATTAATTATGGTGCATATTCGTAGGTTTTTTCCAAGATTATACTATTATTTGTCATCTAGAGTTAAACCTCTATAGCATATTTATGAAAAGTAAGAGAAGTATGAAAATTAATGGAATTCAACAATTAGGTGTAGGAGTAGAAGATGTGCATGAGGCTTGGGATTGGTATCGGAAGTATTTTTCTATGGATATCTTAATGTTTGATGAAGAAGCCGTTGCAGAATTAATGTTAGCTCATACGGAAGGAAAACCCAGAAAGAGACATGCCATTTTAGCCTTGAATCTTGAAGGTGGTGGTGGTTTTGAAATCTGGAAGCATACGGGTAAAAAGCCAACTTCCATTTCTTTTGAAATTCAGCTTGGAGATTTAGGAATAAATATTGGAGTTTTAAAATCCCAAAATGTTATTGTTGCTTATGAAAAGTATAAAGCAGCTGGATTAAATTTACTTGGAGAAATTTCTGAAGATCCTACTGGTAATAAACACTTTTTTTTAAAAGACATTTATAATAATATTTGGGAAATTAAAGAACACCCAGAAGTCTTTAAAAAGGAAAGAGCTGTTAATGGAGGTGTTTTTGGAACCATAATAGGCGTCAAAAATATTGATGAAAGTTTAAAGGTATATCGTGATATTTTAGGATACGATGAAGTTGTTTATGACGAAATTGGATTCTTTAAGGATTATAATGGTATTCCTGGTGGCGATAAAGAATTTAGAAGAGTTTTATTAAGACATTCAGATTTTAAAGATGGGGCATTTAGCACCCTTTTTGGAAAATCTGAAATAGAATTGGTGCAGGTTTTAAATAGGGAACAAAAACATATTTATGAAGGACGTATTTGGGGAGATCCTGGATTTATTCATTTATGTTTTGATATTAATGATATGGATGCTTTAAGAGAAAAAGCAAAAGAAATTGGCTTCCCTTTTACAGTAGATAGTGCAAAAGCTATGGATACTTTTGATATGGGTGATGCTGGAGGAAATTTTGCTTATATTCAGGCACCAGAAGGCACCTTAATTGAATTTGTTGAAACTCATAAAATCCCTCTTATTAAAAAAATTGGCTGGAATATAGATTTTAGAAAGCGTGGTAATCACCCTTTACCAAATTGGATATTAAGTTTATTTAAATATAAAAGAGTAAAATAAAATATTATTTTTTTTTACTTAAAAGACTTGACAATGCGCTGTCTAAATCTTTATACTTAAAATTAAACCCTTCATTAGTTAATTTTTCAGCATTTATTTTATTACCGTTAGTTAATGTTTCGGCAAGCTCTCCAAATACAAGACTTAAAATAAAAGTAGGTGTTTTAATTGGTATCACTTTCTTTTGTAACACTTCTGCTATTTTATTATTAAATTCTAAGTATGTGTTATTAATAGGAGCAACAGCATTATAAGTACCTATAAAGTTTTTATTAGTAATTGAATTAATGAAAATAGAAATTAGATCGTCTATATGAATCCAAGAAAAAATGTGTTTACCATTACCAAATATTGGTAAGATTCCAAATTTTATTGGAAGCTTCATTTTCTCTAAAGCACCTTGAGATTTTGTTAAAACTATTCCAGTTCTAATAATAACGGTACGGATGTTTAATTCATTAAATCGCAATGCTTCCTTTTCCCAATCAACGCAAAGTTTAGCTAAAAAATCAGATCCAGAAACATCGTTCTCTTTAAAAATTTGAGCTGATTTTTTTGTGCCGTAATATCCTGTTGCTGAAGAATTAATAAAAAAACTAAGTTCTATTTTGTTTTTTTTTATGGTTTCAAATAGCAACCTTGTAGAAAGAATTCGACTATCGTATAAAACTTCTTTCCTTTTATTTGTCCATCTACCTTCTGCAATATTTGCACCCGTTAAATTGATGATTCCAGAAACCCCTTTAAAAGCCTTAAGGTCTATATAATCTTCATGATTATTCCATAAAAAAGTTTTAGAATCTTCACTTTTTCTTCTGCTAAGAATATGTACTTCATATCCTTTATTGAGCAATTCCTTTTTTAAGGAAGTTCCAATTAATCCTGTACCGCCAACTAATAAAATTTTCAAGACACAATTATTTTTTTAATATTTATAATACCTATATATAAAGCAAGTTGCAATTTAATTTAAAAATTATCGATTAAAATAGTATTCTATATTTTGATAGTTTTAGAAGATTTTATTACTCCATAATATAATATATATCCATAGCAAATCATAGTTAATATAAAAGCTGTTTTAAATCCGAATCCATCTATTAAGCTACCAAATGCATAGGGAATAATGGCTCCACCAACAATTGCCATACAAAGTAATCCAGAAGCCTGTGCTTTTAAGTCTCCCAAACCTTCTAGTGTTAGGGTAAAAATTGTTGGAAACATAATCGAGTTGAATAAACCTACTGCTAAGATTGACCACATAGAAATCAATCCTACTGTATTAATTGAAATTGCAATTAAGACAATAGCGAGTAAAGCAAAAATACTAAGCACTCTTCCTGGGGACATTATTTTTGTTAAATAAGCTCCAATAAAACGTCCAATCATAGCTCCACCCCAATAGAAAATTATAAAAATTCCCAATAGAGATTTTGAATCAGAATTAGAAAATGTTTTATTAAATGTACTTGCAATGGTATTTGCAATGTTCATCATAGTTTCATTGTCAGCAACAACTACTGCCAGATTCATATCGTCAAAATAGTTCACCAAAAAACTTCCAATTGCAACTTCAGCCCCTACATACACAAATATTCCAAGAGCTCCCAACAGCATTATTTTGTTTTTTAATAAGGCTAAATATCCTCCTTTAGGACTATCCTGCATTACTTTAGGTAACTTGATAAAGGAAAATATTAATGCTAATATTCCAATGAAAGCGGCAATGAGCAAAAATGGTGTTTGAACCGTTGCTGCCTCTGCGGCATAATAACCTGCCTTATCTGTGGCATTTAATAAGTTGATTTCTTCAGATGATTTAACTGAATCGCTTAATAAGAATAAAGCCCCTACAACAGGTGCAATGGTTGTCCCTAAGGAATTAAACGCTTGCGATAAGTTTAATCGACTAGAGGCACCCTCTTCAGATCCTAATAATGCAACATAGGGATTTGCAGCTACTTGTAAAACAGTAATTCCACCAGCTAACGTAAAGTAACCAATTAAAAACACATTAAAGTTTCTGTATTCCGCAGCTGGATAAAACAATAAGCATCCAGTTGCCATAATCACCAATCCTAAAACAATTCCTTTTTTATATCCAATCTTAGTTAGTATAGCTCCAGCAGGGAGAGAAAACACAAAAAAAGCAGTAAAAAACGCAAACTGAACCAAAACTGTTTTGGCATAAGACATTTCAAAAACTTCTTTTAATCTTGGGACTAAACTATCTACCAGAACAGTAATAAATCCCCATAAAAAAAATAGAATAGTAACCGATATAAACGAAGATTGATATGATTTTTGTTGACTCATTTATATACCTAATTTACTTGAAATATTTTTTGGAACTCCATCTTTATGTAACGTAATACTTATTGTTTTTAGGCGAATATAAGCTTCGCTAAAATAGACATACCCACCAAATTTGGTTCTTTTTTCGTCAGATCCCCAACTATTTTTTACTTTATAATATTTATTTCCATTTTGATCTTTAACAGTACCGGTAATGTGCATTAAATGATCATCTGTTGTTTTAAAGTTTTCAAACTCTTGTTGACGATACTCTTGTGTAACTTCCATTTCAGGATAAATACTGTGCAATGCTTTTAAATTATTTAATTTATTAGATGGTATCACTGCAATACCGTCTTTAGACGAAAAAGTTTTTTCGCTTACATCACAATCTAGTTCTGCTGTATATCCATTTTTAAGTGCATCGTCTATGATGGTAACTAAATCATTGATGGGTACATTATAAAAACTACCATTGCTAAAATTATCAGGAATATTTAAAATAAAATTACTATAAAAAGGGGATTGTGTAAATGAAGTGATATTAACATAATTATCTGCATTAATTTTTACCATTTCTGCAAATTGTTGTGGCGTATATTTTTTTCCTTCATAGGTGAATTCTGTAATATTTTCACCTAAATAAACATCTAAAACAGCAGCGTAAGCATCTCTCCATGTTGGATCTAAACTTCTACCAGGGTTTTTAATATAAGTGTCTAACATCGCTGTTAAAATGGAAACCATTTCTGAATGATTATGCTTTTCCTTGTTTCCAATTAAACCACTATACGCATCAACCGGAACTAAACCATAGTCACGAACACTATTAAAAACATCATGTGCTAAACCTCCTTCGCTAAACTGAGCTTTTCCTTGTCTTGAGACATAATTATCAGCTTTTTTTGGATAGGTATTTCTAACATTATACATTTCAGAAATATCAATGTTTTTTCCTGTTAACCGTATAATTTCAGATTCTATAAATGAAGAAGTCGAAAAACTCCAACAGGTTCCAGTATTTCCTTGACTAATAACTGGAGTAGCATCTAAATCAATTACATTGGTGAATTTATATGTTTCTTGAGCGGTTAACGTCAAGCTACTTAATGCTAAACCAAAACAGACTAATAGTTTATTCATATTCATATTTATTAATTTATATTCTAATTATTTATTAAATTGAAATAAAGTTAAAGGGCCATCATTATTAGTCACCACAAGAACTTTATTATTATTTACATCTATTATTTTTGAATCTTTAGAGTCTCCGTGTATTCTAATACCAGTTTTAGAGCTATTAAGTACTTCAAAGTTACCATTATTATACTTTAATACGGTCCCAATAGATGCGTCGTATCTTGTTGTTTCTACTTCCGTAGGATACAAATTTCCTATTGCAATTATTTCTGGAGATTGATCTTGATCAATATCAGTAATTGTAAAATTCATAATTGGTGAATATTGAGCTTCATTTGGTAATTGTATTTTTTTAAATTCACCGTTTCCATTGTTAATTAAACAAATACTGCTAAGTTCTTTTACCTGGTAATGCAAAGCATTCGCAAGATTTTCTTCACCCATAATCTCTTCTAAACTAGCTTCTGCAAAAGATATAAAGTTTTCAAATTTTTCTGCAATAAAAGGCATTTGCTCCGAGGAGCATTCTCTACCTCTCATAGGAACCAAATCTCCGTGATAATCTTTGGAGAAAATAATATCGTAAGTTCCATTATCATCAAAATCATCACAAAAAAGGTGAAAAGGCTTTTCGATACTAGCTTTAAATTTGGAATTAAGGCCTAAGTTTCCAAATAAATAATCATCATCTCCATCTTGGTCAATGTCAACAGCTTCCACACTAAACCAAATTCCTTCTGTATCGTTTAAAGAATTGATGTTAGCTAATTCGAAATGTCCATCTTTATTTTCATAAAATTTAATGGGACTCCACTCGGCAGTTATAATTAAATCGTTGTCGCCGTCTTTATCATAATCTGAAAACACGGCATCTGTAACTAATCCTGCTTCTAATAGCTGAGGAGCTAATTCTTTAGTTTGATCAATAAAGGTGCCTTTTTCATTAATGAGTAATTGTGATTTAGGAGGATAAGGATACTTATCAGGGATAACACGTCCACCAATAAATAAATCTAAATCACCATCATTATCAAAATCGTTAGCAATCACTTTTTGATTACTTGTATTGTTTATTGGCAAGTTATTGAAATTAGAGAAATGACCTTTACCATCATTATTATATAGTCTATCTTGATATTTAGGATCATTTTCATAAAAAGCGGCACTACCACTAGTCACATATAAATCGATATCGCCATCTGCATCATAATCAAAAAACAACACCCCTAAATCTTCAAAACTTTTATCGGTACTCCAAATAGGGTTTCCATCTTTTTTAAAGCTTCCATCATTTGTTTGGAAATAGAGCTCACCAGGTTGACCTGCAGCTCCACCCACAAAAAAGTCTGTTAAACCATCATTATTTACATCTGCTTTATCGATAAATGGTCCGTTTTGAGACAGTGAATAGGGAAGGAGTACTTGTTTTTTAAAGTCATTAATTTTGTCTTCTTTATGAGTAAAGGAGATACCAATTTCATTAGCAGAAACTTTTTCTGTAGTTGTTTTTGAAGCAATTATTGGTTCCCTTTTTATTTTTTGAGTTTTATTATATGAAATTCCATATTGCTTGTTCACTTCTAAATTTGTTAGAATTGAAACAGTACCATCAGGCCATTCAATTTTCATTTTTGGTATGAGTTGAATATCACCAAGTCCTAAAACTATTTTATAGTCCATTGAAGAAAGATATCCTCTTGCAGGATAATGTTCGTGATAAATAGTTTGATTATCAAATGGGAGCGATATTTTGGTTCCCAAACCAAAAGGATTGTTATCGGGACCTTTTAAATTAATAACGATGGAGTTACCAATCGATTTTTCTTCACTTTTATTTTCAAAGATAGCAGCAGGAGCATCCATATTGTTCAAAACCAAATCTAAATCACCATCACCATCTAAATCTGCATAAGCAGCACCATTAGAGTTAAATTCTGTGTTGTCTATCCAGTTCTCTGAAACATTTTTAAAATGTTGTGTTCCTTCATTTTTAAACATTTGATTGGGTGTTATAACAGAGGTTACAACATCTAAATACTCATCAAGAGATAATCGTTTATTTAATTTTTGTTCTATAGCAAATACTTTTTCCTTGATATCATTATCATTTAAATTTTCTTTAATTCCATTGGTAATAAACAAATCTTTATTCCCATCTAAATCAATATCAAAAAACAAAGGAGCCCAACTCCAATCAGTTTTAGAAATTCCTGCAAATTGACCGATGTCACTAAAAGTAGAATCACCATTATTTAACTGTAACGTATTTAACATATATTGATGATGGAAACCATACTTCACAAATGCATTAAATTTTTCTGAATCCATTGAAGCCATAAACACTTTAGACTTAATATGATCACTTGGGGTCATATCTGTGACGTAAATATCTAAATCGCCGTCATTATTTATGTCGGTAATTTCACTACCCATACTAAAATAAGTAATATGTTTTAAGTTTGGTTCCGTTTTATTAGTAAAGGTTTTATTACCATTGTTTATGTAGAATAAATCTGGTTGGCTATAATCTGAACAGATATAAAGATCAGGATAACCATCTTTATTAAAATCTCCAACTCCAATACTATTTTTATAACCATAGTTTGATAAATTAACTTCTTTGGTTTTATCTATAAATTTCCCATCGACATTTTCATAAAAATTATCTGTCATAAGAACACCTTTCTTAATTTCATCTGCTAACTTAATTAAATTTTTAGCTTTTCCATTTCTTTTTTCAGTTGGTGGATGATTGGCTAAATACAAATCTAAATCACCATCCAAATCATAATCGAAAAAAGCAGATTGCACACTAAAGGCAGTACTATTTAAACCATATTTTTCAGCTTCTTCGTTAAATGTCCCATCTCCATTATTTATAAATAATCTGTTTTTTAAATACTTTGTCTCACTGTAAGGACCCGCTTTACAAACATAGATGTCTAAAAAACCATCTGCATTAATATCTACCATATTGACTCCAAAAGACCAACCATAATTTTCTTTACCTACGCCGGACTCTTCCGTCACATCCTTAAATGTTAAATTACCAGTATTAAAATATATTTTGTCTTTAGGTGCATTTCCTGCAAAATAAATATCAGGTAATCCATCATTATTTAAATCACCTACTGCTACACCACCTCCGTTATAAATTTGTGGATAAGATTTATGATTTTTAAATTCAGTTTCTTTAATGGTATTTAAAAAATTAATTCCTGTATTATCATTACTAACCAATTGCAAGTAAGTCTCATCGGTATTTTCTGAGTTTATTTTTGTGATTAATTTTCTATTTAAATCAGTTATATCTAATTCTGTTTTTATGTTATTATTAATTGCAGTATCATTTTTTTCGGATTCCGAATTACAAGACAATAGTAGTGTAAGCGCAAAAATAATTAAAAGAAAATACTTCATGATATTTGTTTTTATAAAGAAATTAAAGCAGGATTTTATTAATAATTTTATTTAAAAAATACAATTTCCGAAGTTATTCTTTTTTTATGATATTAAAAAAAAATGTAAATAAGAATAGTAAGCTTTTGTATGCAGCATAAAAAAAGGTAAAGAGTTTTAATAAACTTCTTTACCTTTTTTTATTTTTTAAATGCTGTTAAACTTTCATTCTGTAGACAGTGATTGCCCTGTTTGGATATGCTAATCCACAATTAGTACAACCTGTACAAGCTTCTGGATCGCTCCTTTTACTTTTGTCATTTCAATAATAGTTTAAATATGATTAACTAATTTCTAACTAAAGTTACGAGCTAAAAAGCCTAAAAGATTATGATATTTGTCAGTGGAAAAAAGATGTTTTTCTGAAGTCTTTTCTATATTTACATTAAATTATAAAATATGAAATCTCCTAATTGGATAACTGTTAAAGAATATTCAGATATCACTTATAAAAAATGCGATGGTGTTGCACGAGTTGCTTTTAATCGCCCGGATATTCGGAATGCTTTTCGACCAAAAACCACTAGTGAATTATTAGATGCTTTTCACGATGCTCAGGAGGATACATCCATTGGAGTTGTTTTACTTTCTGCTGAAGGGCCTTCAAGTAAAGATGGAGTGTATAGTTTTTGTAGTGGGGGAGATCAAAAAGCTAGAGGTCATCAAGGTTATGTAGGTGAAGATGGATATCACCGTCTTAATATTTTAGATTTACAACGAATGATACGCTTTATGCCTAAGGCTGTTATTTGTGTGGTTCCAGGATGGGCAGTTGGTGGTGGTCACAGCCTTCATGTGGTTTGTGATTTAACGTTGGCTAGTAAAGAACATGCTATTTTTAAACAAACGGATGCCGATGTTACTAGCTTTGATGGTGGTTATGGATCTGCTTATTTAGCAAAAATGGTTGGACAGAAAAAGGCTCGTGAAATATTTTTCTTAGGAAGAAATTACAGCGCTCAAGAAGCCTATGATATGGGAATGGTAAACGCGGTGATTCCTCATGACGAATTAGAAGACACTGCTTTTGAATGGGCACAAGAAATATTAGCAAAATCTCCAACATCTATTAAAATGCTAAAATTTGCTATGAACCTTACTGATGACGGAATGGTAGGTCAACAAGTTTTTGCGGGTGAAGCTACACGCCTTGCCTACATGACCGATGAAGCTAAAGAAGGTAGAGATGCATTTTTAGAAAAAAGAAAGCCAAATTTTGATAAAAAATGGCTTCCTTAATTTGATGTCATTCAGAACGAGTTTACGAAGTGAAGAATCTCTCTATAAATTAAAGAGATTCCTCATTGCTTTCGATATGACAAATTCTACTAATAAGCATCATCATGGACGTTCGCTACAGCACGCCCACTAGGGTCGTTCATGTTTTTAAAACTTTCATCCCATTCTAAAGCTATTTTAGAACTACACGCAACAGATGGTTCCTGTGGTACAGACCAAGCCGCAGTATCACTAGGGAAATGTTCTGTAAAAATAGAGCGGTAATAAAACTCCTCTTTAGTATTTGGTGGTTGTATAGGGAACTTATAATGAGCATTTGCTAACTGTTCGTCACTTACTTCTTCTTCAACCATTTCCTTTAAGTTATCTATCCAGCTATAACCTACACCATCACTAAATTGTTCTTTTTGTCGCCAAGCAACACTTTCAGGAAGCATATCTTCAAAGGCTTTTCTAAGAACCCATTTTTCCATACGTTCTCCGTTGATCATTTTATCTTGTGGGTTGATGCTCATCGCTACATCCATAAATTCTTTATCTAAAAATGGTACACGTCCTTCAATTCCCCAAGCTGCTAACGATTTATTAGCTCGTAAGCAATCATACATATGTAACTTATCTAATTTCCGAACTGTTTCTTCATGAAAATCTTTTGCAGATGGTGCTTTATGAAAATACAAATAGCCACCAAATATCTCATCGGCTCCTTCACCAGATAACACCATTTTTATCCCCATTGCTTTAATTGCTCTCGCCAATAAATACATAGGAGTAGAGGCTCTAATGGTAGTAATGTCGTAAGTCTCAAGATGATAAATTACATCATGCAAGGCATCAATTCCTTCTTGAATCGTAAATTTTATTTCGTGATGCACGGTATCTAAATGATCGGCTACTTTTCTTGCTGCCGCTAAATCGGGCGAACCTTCTAGTCCAATTGCAAAGGAATGGAGTTGAGGATACCAGGCTTTGTCTGTATCGTTACTTTCAATTCGTTTATCTGCATATTTTTTAGCAATGGCTGAAGTAATAGAAGAATCCAAACCTCCAGAAAGTAATACACCATAAGGTACATCACTCATTAATTGCCTGTGTACTGCATCTTCAAGAGCAGTTCTTAATTTTTTTATATCTGTTTCATTGTCTTTTACTGCATCGAAATCCTTCCAATCTCTATCGTGCCATCGTTTTAATTCTCCATCTGAACTATGTAAATAATGACCAGGAGGGAAGAGTTCAATTTTAGTACAAACTCCTTCCAAAGCTTTCAATTCTGAAGCAACATAAAAAGTTCCATTTTCATCCCAGCCCATATATAATGGAATAATACCCATATGATCTCGTGCTATAAAATATTCATCTTTTTCAATATCATATAAAGCAAAACCGAAAATTCCATTTAATTCATCTAAGAATGAAGGTCCTTTTTTTTGGTATAAAGAAAGGATGACTTCGCAATCGGATTTTGTTTGAAAATTATAGCTGCCTTCAAATTGCTTGCGTAATTCTAAATGATTGTAAATTTCCCCATTTGCAGCAAGAACTAAATTTTTATCTTCCGAAAATAAGGGTTGTTTTCCTGAAGTAGGATCTACAATCGCTAATCGTTCGTGAGTCATAATCGATTTGTCATTGTTGAAAATCCCACTCCAATCGGGACCCCTATGGCGGATGTTTTTTGACATGGACAATAATTGAGGCCTTAATTTTTCTGAAGGTTGCTTTAAGTTAAAAGCACATACAATTCCACACATAATATATTGTTATTCGTTAGTTGATTTTAATATTATTTTCATCTTTTTTAAATAAGTAACAAAAAAATGCCTGTCAAGAAAAACTTGACAGGCATTAATATGTTCTTGACAAGTTTTTGTTAAGTTTGGTAATTATTACTATTTATATTAATTAAAAACATTGTCTTATTGTTTATTAGTTTTGTAAATATAGAATAATTTTTTTGTATTCCTAATTTAGGATTAAAAATACTTATCTAAGTTTTGGAAAATCTTTTGGATTTACTTCATTCATCATCTCATAAACTTTTTCAAAAACATCTTCAACTTGTGGTTTAGAAAAATAATCACCATCAGTTCCGTAAGCAGGACGATGTTGTTTAGCAGTTAATGCTTGAGGTTTACTATCTAAATGCTCATAACCATTCTGTTCATCCAAAATAACTTGCATGATGTAAGCTGAAGCTCCACCCGGAACATCTTCGTCAATAACCAATAGTCTATTTGTTTTAGCGACACTTTTTACCATATCTTGATTAATATCTAGAGGTAATAATGATTGAATGTCAATTACTTCCACATCAATGCCTACTTGTAGTAACTCTATAGCTGCTTCTTGAACAACACGTAAAGTACTTCCGTAAGAAATGATGGTCATATCGGTTCCTTCTTTTACTGTTTCAACAACACCAATTGGAGTTCTTATTTCAGTTAAATTGGAAGGCATTTTTTCTTTTAATCGATATCCATTTAAACATTCTATTACTAAAGCAGGTTCATCAGTTTTTAAAAGTGTATTGTAAAAACCAACAGCTTTTGTCATATCTCGTGGAACTAAAATGTACATTCCTCGAAGTAAATGAACCAATCCGCCCATTTGAGAGCCACTGTGCCAGATTCCTTCTAACCGATGTCCTCTAGTTCTTACAATTAAAGGTGCTTTTTGTTTACCGTTAGTACGGTAACGAACTGTCGCAAGGTCATCACTCATAATTTGTAAACAATAAAGAATATAGTCTAGATATTGTATTTCAGCAATAGGTCTTAAACCTCTCATGGACATTCCAATCCCTTGTCCTAAAATGGTAGCTTCTCTAATACCTGCATCTGCAACTCGATCTTCACCAAATTTGTCTTGTAATCCTTCTAATCCTTGATTTACATCACCAATTGCACCACTATCTTCACCGAAGATACACACTTCTGGGTACTTGGCTAAGATATTATCAAAATTATCTCTAAGTAGAATTCTTCCATCTACTTCTTCTGTATTATCAGTATAGATAGGTTTAATTTCTGAAATCGTTTTTGCGTTTTCAATTGTTTCAGAATATAGGTGAGCACTATATTTAGGTTCAATAATTTCAAAATAATTTTCAATCCAATCTTGAAGTTGTTTTTTCTCAACGGTGTTTTCGCCAATTAAATAACGTAATGTTTTTCTTGCAGTACCAATAATTTCTCTTCGCAATGGTTCTTTTTCGTCAGAAAGTGAAGCGGCAATTTTATTGATAAATACTTTATTTGCACTTTTTTCAGCAGCATTATTAATAAGAGTAAGCGCCTCTTTTTGTTCCTGAATCTGTGGAGCTAAAAAAGCTTTCCAAGCAGCAGCTTTACCTTCACGGACTTCTTTTTTTATAGATTTTTCGATGGTAGCCAAATCATTTTCTTTAGCAAAATTATTAGCTAGAACCCACTCACGCATCTTTACGTTGCAATCGTACTCTTTCTCCCAATTTAAACGGGTTTTGTCTTTATAACGTTCGTGAGAACCACTTGTAGAATGCCCTTGAGGTTGTGTTAGTTCGTTTACATGAATTAAAACAGGTACATGCTCTTTTCTAGCGATTTTAGACGCTTTTTGATATGCTTCAATTAAACTTGGATAATCCCAACCGTGAACACGAATAATTTCATATCCATTTTCATCTTCAGTGCGCTGAAAACCTTTTAATATTTCAGAAATATTTTCTTTAGTAGTTTGATGTTTTGCGTGAACTGAAATTCCATATTCGTCATCCCAAACATTTATAACCATAGGGATTTGTAGAACTCCCGCAGCATTTATAGATTCCCAAAAAAGCCCTTCACTTGTACTGGCATTACCAATGGTTCCCCAAGCAACTTCATTTCCTTTATCTGAAAAAGTAGTAGATCCTTCTAATTCTTTTACGTTTCTATAAATTTTTGAAGCATGTGCCAATCCTACTAATCGAGGCATTTGCCCAGCAGTTGGTGAGATATCAGGACTACTATTTTTTTGTTTGGTAAGATTTTTCCAAGTACCATCTTCATTTAAACTATGTGTAGCAAAATGTCCTCCCATTTGCCTTCCTGCACTCATTGGATCTGCTTCAATATCAGTATGTCCATATAGTCCTGCGAAGAATTGCTGAATCGTTAATTTACCAATGGCCATCATAAAGGTTTGGTCGCGATAATAACCACTTCTCCAGTCTCCTTCTTTAAATACCTTTGCCCATGCTAATTGCGGCACCTCTTTTCCATCACCAAAAATTCCAAACTTTGCTTTTCCTGTTAAAACTTCTCTACGTCCTAAAAGACTACATTCTCTACTTGTGACAGCGATTTTGTAATCATTTAAAACTTCAGCTTTAAAATCTTCGAAAGATAATTTATTATTTGTTTGAGGATTTGTTTGCATATTTCTTGAGGGTTATTTGAATTTGCAAAAGTAGTGAAAAGTAAAATTTTATACAATTTTCATTTATAACTCTAAAAAGGTACTGATTATTAAATTATTATCTCTTTTTTGAGGATAAAATTACATTTTTATAAATTAATCTAACTAGTAAAATAAAGGGAAAACCGTGTAATAAAACATCAAACCAATCCATTATTTTCATTCCTTCAGCTCCACTTAAAATCCATTTTAGTTTTCCATATATATGTGGTTCTGGAAAAAAGGGTGCAAAACCTAGCGCAAGGCATAATAAAATAACCAATCGCCAATTGTTAAATACATTCATAAATTATATTTTTTAATACCATTTTCTGGAAAATAGACCGAATAAAGTCTTAATGTCTAAAGTTATTATAAACCGTATTTTTTCTTCGTAATTTGGTTGTGCTACTTCCCATCCTAGGTTAGAATATACTGGGAAATATAATTCAAAATAATCTTCTACTAAACTTAATCTTATTCCACTATCATACAATGTTTCTGTAGCTTGATATTTATTATTAACGAAACCTAAATCTCCATAAGCGTGAATCCATTTCCAAATATTGGTACTAATATTTAAAGTAGTCATCCAAGTATTTGAAAAGGAAGGCTCTAATTTGGATTTAAATCCACCTTCCGCAATAATTAATTGTTGACTAAATAATCCATTATCATCACTTCTTCCATAGTAATTATAGTCAAATAAATAATCGGTTGGACGATCTAAAGCGAAGCTAAAATAGTCATCATTTGGATTTGTCTTATTTTTTAAAAAAACACCGGCAAAGAAACGCACATCTATCTTGCGGTTATTGTTAAATAACTTTCTGTATTTTAAAGTAGTAGAAACCTTACTGAATTCTGATGATACTTGATAATCTACAACGGCTCTATAATGGTTAATTAAATTTGGATTGGAATATACATAGCTTATATCAAAAACACTATAATTAGGAGTTTCTAAAGGCATATTAGAATCTTTGTCTCGCTCTACCGTTACGTTTCTTATATTGATAAAATGTTTTTTATTATTACGTAAATCTTTACTGTCTCTAAAACCTATTGTTGCAAACGGACTCAATCGTGTGTAGAATAAATCATCATCATATGAAAAATAACTACCTGAAACACCAAACCTATAAAAATAGATATTCCCAAATTCAGGCATTCTTTTATATAAAATCGAGCCATTACCCACCAATGTTTTCGATTTAAAAGCCCACATAGGGTTTAATTTGTACCGAAAAGGTTTTTGTAGCACTGCTTTATTATATAATTTTGCTCCTACAGTTATTCCGTCATAAACATTATAACTGTAAGTGGGCATAATAAATAACTGATTGTATCTAGGGTCTTCAACGTCTTTTAAAAGACGAACTTGAAACGGTTTGTTTGTTAAACCTTTTACTTTTTTATAATTATCTCGCTGATTAATTTCTGGAATTACACCTTCATAATTAATCGCAATTTTACGGACATCCTTTGCTGGTATTTTTACTGTAACTGAAGAGTCAACAGGATCTATCCATTTTTTATAGATAATATTCTTTTTATTAATTCCGTAGATGGATACTGGGAGTGCTGTTTTTCTTTTGTTTACAATCTCAATCTCTAATGAATCTCCTTTTTTATGTAGGTTTTTTAGTTTGAAGTCAATAGAATTTCGATTGTCTATAAAATCTTTAAAAAACCAGTCTACAGGTTTGTCTGTATTGTTTTTTAAATATTTTTTAAAATCTATTGCCTTGATGGATTTTAATTCATTTTCAGAAAAAAACTGCTTGATACTTTTTAAAACTGCTTCTTTTCCAAGGTATTCTGAAAGGTATAACAATCCTTTTCCTCCATAATAATCATTTGCGATATTTTTGTTGAATTTTAATAAAGAATCTTTTGGAGTTGTATTTTTTTGATGCAAATTATTTCTAGCCATATTCATATATAAAAATGAATACTGGTCGTTGAAATCTAATTCGGAAGCATGAAAAATACGGAGAACCCAAAGATTACTTAAATTACCCATTAACTTCATATCTGGATAATAGGTTTCAATATAATCCATCATTAAATACACCTGAAAAGCTCCTACAATCCAATGATCTTCTCTTGGATTAATAACAAGAGTATTTTCAAGATAGGTTCGGCTCATAATTTTGAGCATTTCAATATCATACTCAAAACCATCTGGAAAAGGACTTATAAATTCTGGTAATAAATTAAGACCATACACAGGATTTCGTTTATAATCTATTTCACTTAATACCATCTTATCAAAAGGATAATCTCCTAGATTTTCATCTAAATAATGTGCGATTCGATCTATTACTAAAGCTTGTATTGGCGGTGTTACTTTGTTATGAGTGTGATTGGTAGTCACTAAAAGTTTATCGGTTTCAACAGTACTGAAATCTGAAATTTTTAATAGCTGCAGTTTTACCTGCATTCTGTTTTCTCCTTTTAATTGTGTCGTCTTTATATTGTTTTCTGTATTCTCAGAAACAAGATCTAAATCTGAAACTATATTAAAGTAATAAGGTGTATGAAAATTAATATTAAAAGTAGTAGGAGCGAGGTAGGAATCGCTTAAATCTTTATTGCTATAGAGTATCCATTCGGTATCAAAAAAGGCAGGAGCGAGATACCAATATCGGATCTTAAAATCGCCGTTATTGGTAATCCCATACCTTGTAAATTTATCGTCGGGAAGTATTATATGGTATACCATTTTCAGGATATACTCTTCACCAGGTAATAATTTGTTATCTAATTTTACTCTAATAATATCAACTTCATCACCACGAGTCCAAACTAATGATTTTTTAGCGTTATTATTAATACTTACAATATTGGAATGCCCTCTATTTTTGTTTTTTTCAAAATGAAATGTACTTTGATAATTTTCAGCAAATCTTTTAGCTAATGGAGTCGTTTTACTTGAAAAGCTATTTGCCCAATCGTTTAGATAAATTTCATCTAAAATTGAATCTGAATTATTTTTATAAATTAATTCTTGCTCAATCGTAATGGTCCTTAATTCTGGTACAAGCGTTGCATCAATATTTATTTGATGTTGAGCTTGTGTAAGCGATGCTATCAATAGTCCAACTAAGGATATGTAATAATTTAGTTTCAATTATTTTTCAATAAATTATAAAACATAATGTTTATAGTTTCTTGAGCAGTTATTGGTAAACTCAAGAATGGGAAAGCGAAGTAAATGATGCTTTTCATAAAAATAGAGAAGTTTTTTCTAATTAAAAGTTTGGACGTAAATTATACTTATCATAGAAGTTATTTAATATTTCTATTACCTCATCTTCATGATCCACTATATCCACTAAATGTAAATCGTCTGGGCTTATATTTCCATAGGACTTTAACAAGGTATCTTTTATCCAATCTACCAACCCGCCCCAAAAATCTTTACCTACCAGAATGATAGGAAACTTTCCAATTTTATGAGTCTGGATTAGCGTAAGTGCTTCAAAAAATTCATCTAAGGTTCCAAAACCACCAGGCATTACAACAAACCCTTGAGAGTATTTTACAAACATTACTTTTCTAACAAAAAAGTAATCAAAATCGATGCTTTTATCACTGTCAATATAAGGGTTATCATGTTGTTCAAATGGTAACTCTATATTTAAACCTACAGAAGTACCTCCAGCATTATGAGCTCCTTTATTACCAGCTTCCATAATTCCTGGACCACCTCCAGTTATTACCCCATATCCATTGTCTGCTAGTTTTGTTGCAATGTTTTCTGCAAGTTGGTAATACTTATCATCTGGTTTTGTTCTTGCTGATCCAAATATAGAAACACAAGGTCCAATTCTACTTAATTTTTCGTATCCATTAACAAATTCTCCCATGATTTTAAAAATACCCCATGAGTCGTTTGACTTTACTTCATTCCAATTCTTTGGATTTATTTCTTTTTTCATCCGTATATTATGTTTTTTATTTAAGCTTGTGCAAAAGCTTTTTGATTTTATAGCCTTTGATAATAGCTAATAGCAATCCTATATTGCTAATGTAATTCTTTTTTAAGAAAACGTGCGGTATGACTTTTCTTGATTTTCACGATTTCTTCAGGGGTTCCTTTTGCTAAAACCTTACCTCCATTTTTCCCTCCTTCGGGACCAATATCTATAATATAATCTACCGTTTTAATCACATCTAAATTATGTTCAATAATTACGACTGTATTTCCCTTATCTACGATTTTGTTTAGCACATTTAATAAAACCCTAATATCTTCAAAGTGAAGTCCAGTTGTAGGTTCATCTAAAATATAAAAAGTATTTCCAGTATCTCTCTTTGAAAGTTCAGTTGCTAATTTGATACGCTGTGCTTCACCACCAGAGAGCGTTGTAGACTGTTGTCCTAAAGTAATGTAGCCTAAGCCTACATCTTGAATTGTTTTTAGTTTTCTAAATATTTTAGGGATAAGTTCAAACAAAATACAAGCATCTTCAATAGTCATTTCTAGAATATCATAGATGGATTTTCCTTTGTATTTTATTTCAAGAGTTTCTCTATTAAAACGTTTTCCTTGACAGGTTTCACATTCCACATAAACATCTGGTAAAAAATTCATTTCTATAACTCGCAAGCCACCACCTTTACAAGTTTCACAACGGCCTCCTGTAACATTAAAACTAAAACGACCTGGTTTGTAGCCTCTAATCATGGCTTCTGGTACTTTAGAAAAAAGGGTTCTTATTTCTGAAAATA
>CAJXEB010000024.1 GCA_913052585.1 uncultured Flavobacteriaceae bacterium
AGCTGTTATAATAAAACCCAAAACAACAATCCACCAATCTGCTCCCGATTTAAAACCTAATGTAGGAGGTAGAATTAAATTTCCTGCTCCAAAAAAGAGTGAAAAGAGTGCAAAACCTGCAATCCAAATTTCTTTTGTTTTGTTCATTGTAATTCTTTTCTTTGTGTTCGAAATATACATATTTTTGTGTAATGCAAAAATCAATCACTTTTAAAAATGTAAATATTTATTTTTCTGATAAAGGAGAGGGAACAGCAGTTGTTTTAATCCACGGGTTTTTAGAGAATTCTACCATGTGGGATAAAATTATTCCTGAACTTAGCATAAGAAATAGAGTAATTACCATTGATTTGTTGGGGCATGGAAAAACGGATTGTTTAGGGTATGTGCATTCTATGGAGCTATTTGCAAAAACTGTAGAAGCTGTTTTAAAAGAGTTAAGAATTCGAAAATATATTTTGGTTGGCCATTCTTTGGGAGGTTATATTTCTTTAGCTCTTACCAAAATGAATCCTTTAAAAATAAAAGGTTTATGTTTATTAAATTCAACTTCTAATGAAGATTCTGAAGCGCGTAAAAAATTAAGAATAAGAGCAAATAAAATGGTCAAGAATAATTTTGAAACGATGGTAAAAATGTCCATTTCAAATTTATTTCATCAAGAAAATCTATTAAAATGTAAAGAAGAAATTGATGCTGTAAAAAAAGAAGCTCTGCAAACTTCCGTACAAGGATATATTGCTGCCAATGAAGGTATGAAAAATAGAGAGAATACAAATTATATCTTATTAGAGGGTAACTTTAGAAAGTTGCTAATTGTTGGCAAAAAAGATCCTATTTTAAGTTTTGATGCTTCTTTAAAGGAAGCTACAGAAACAAATTCTGAAATTGCTATTTTTCCTGATGGGCATATGAGTCATATTGAGAATACAAACGATTTGGTTCGTGTTTTGAAAAATTTCATAAAAAATTGTTAAAATTGTTCTTTCCATAAAGCTTGTAACTCTCTAAAATGCCACATTAAAATGTTTCGTTGTCGTTTATGTCGATTAAAAGGCATAATCACAACTCTGCGGTCTTTTTATAGAATTAAGTTAGCTAATAAAAAATGAATTACGCTTTATTATAGATGGGCTTCAATAAAGTGATAGAAGAAAATAAAAGTAAAGGATTATTAGCAAGGCAAGAGGATGGAGAGGAAGCTTGCAATAAAAAACCTAAAATATTGAATGATAAATAAGTATATTTTTTATGCAATCAGGTAAACCAGTGCGAATTTGGAGTTTATGAATGGAGTCTTTGAGTTTACTTGCAAGGTAAAGAGATAAACACAATGTACATACGCTAAAAAGTTTTAGAGTGTTTTAAAAATATAGACCTAGTTTAAGTTGATAATAATTTATATTATTTTTATTTTAAGTATTTTGTTTTTACTCCAAATTTTAGTAAAGTAAGTATTGTTTTTTAAATCTTACGTGAATAATCAAAAAACCGGAATATCGATTGTAAAAAAAATAATTTTGGAGTATTAATGGGTTCAACGTTTTGTTGTGAGGTGAAGAAATATTTTTTATTTGCCTGAACCAGAAATATTTTTATTTACTCTAAGCTGCAGTGAAAAAAGTGTAAACTTGATTTTCTCAAAAAAAACAACTAAATTCGTGTGAGATTCAGTGGAAATAATTAAACAAAATTAATGTTTGTAAAACTACTTTGATATGATTAAAAGAAAGGAAATAGTCCCATTTATTTTTGAAAAGTTTCTCTCGGAAAATACTCGTGAGAAAACTGAAAAAATAATCCTTAAAATAGCCATATTTAGTTTTTTTATTCATTTGGCAATCATCTATTGCATAAAGTTCGATTTCATAGAGATGCCACAAAATTCAGAATTGCTAAAAAACCCTATATCGGCAGTTTATACTCCGTTTTCCTTCATTCTTATTTACGAGGTATATTTATTAATTTACTATCTACCCAAATCTTTTACAACTTATATAACCAAACAATACGAAATTATAACACTAATTATTATTCGTAAATTATTCAAAGATTTATCAGCTTTAGAGCTTACTGCAAACTGGTTTGAAATTAAAGGAGATCTTCAGTTTACTTATGATATTGTCGCTTCGATTTTACTCTTTTATTTAATATTTCTATTTCAAAAAACAGGAAAACAAAAACCAATTCAGCAATTAGCCATTGATCCTATTATCGAAAGATTTGTGATTAAGAAAAAATTAATCGCAGTTATTTTAGTGCCCTTGTTTTTTGGTATGGCTTTATATACTTTTATAGATTGGACTGCAGGAATTTCCATCTCATCTAACGAATTACCTTCATTGGAAAGTATCAATAATCTGTTTTTTGATCAATTCTTTACGGTACTTATTTTAGTAGATGTTGTTCTGCTTTTGATTTCCTTCTTTTATACAGACCAATTTCATAAAATTATCAGAAACTCTGGATTTGTCATATCAACAATTTTAATAAGAATGTCGTTTGGAGTAAGTGGTTTAGTCAGCACTATTTTAATTGTTGCAGCTGTTCTTTTTGGACTAGCAATAATAACAATCCATAACAAATACGAAAAAAACACTTTGCCTAACAACCTGCATAATTAATTACTAGTTATCGTCTACTTACTAAAATTACGTACTTAACCACACAACCAACCTTATACAACAACGTTGAAAATAAACTAATGATTTGTATAGATTGAGCCGATTGGCATTATGGAAATGAATATCCAGAAAACCTGCCTGAAGAAAATGCGGGAACACATATTGGAATGTATTTAAATTGGATTATTGATACTGATTTAATTGGTGAATTTCATTTAACTGAATCTGCAGATGGAATCAATGATGTTAAAGCAAAAAAAATCTGGACGAAATTTTCTTTTCGATTATCGCGATGGAAAGTTATAGAATGAATTTCTTAATAAAAACGGATTTGAATTTACGGAATCAGATATTCGTGGAATGGATGGAATTTATAACTTTAAGAATAGTTGACTAAATTTTGAGATTGTAAATGATAGAGGAATATTTGAAACTCGAATCTCTTCATTCTTCTCTAAACATTTTATGATTTTGACTTAATAAACGCTTATCTAAATCGAAGAAATAAATCAGAGGAGTAAAAACAAATATTTGAGAAATCTGACTTATCCAAATGACTAAATTTAGAACAAGAAAGCAGATTTTTTGGAAATAATCTGTCTGAATTAAAAGCAATGTTTAACGAGGGAAATCAAAAACTAACCGAAGCAGAATTGAATAAAATTGGAAATGAACGTGCAAAATTATTATTCAACTAAATTTCTTGTCGAATTTTAAATATTTTAGTCAAGTTAAATAAAATCAGTTAATCTTCTAATAATTTAAGCTATTGATTTTTTATAAACCGTCTTATGGCAACCCATTGTTTTAACATATCTCTGGCATTTTGTGCAGGGTAACCTAAAACAGTTTGTCCTGATTCTACATCATTCATAACTCCAGATCCAGCACCAACAGTAGCGCCAGAATGTATGGTGGTGTGGTCTTTTATAGAGGCACTCCCGCCAATAATAACCCCATCACCTAAAGTAACAGAACCTGCAAGTCCGCTATGTCCTGCCATAATACAAGAACGTCCCATAATACTGTTATGAGCTATTTGCACTAGGTTGTCAATCTTACAACCATCACCTATAATAGTGGAGCTAAATTTTGCTCTATCAACACATGAATTGGCACCAATTTCAACATAATGGCCAATTATGACGTTACCTATCTGCGGTATCTTTACCAGTCCTGTGCCATCTTCACTTGGTCTATATCCAAATCCATCAGCTCCAATACTTACATTAGTATGGAAAATACAATGACTACCAATAATACAGCGTTCACGTATAATAGTCCCAGACCAAACAACAGTTTGATCACCGATAATGGTTTCATCAAACACGCAAACATTTGGGTATAAAATGACTTCGCTTCCTAATTCAACATCTTTACCCACATAACAATTTGCACCAATCTTACAGCCGTTACCAATTTTTGCAGTTTCATGTATTACGGCAGTTGGATGTATGTTTGTTTCAAAAACAGGGGCTGGTGGGTTAAAAAGCTCCAATATTTTTGCCATCGCTAAATCTACATTCTTTACTTTAATAAAAGCCCGATTTTCGCCAGGGGCAATATCTAAATTATTACATATAAGAGCAGCACAGGCTTTTGAATCTGACCAAAATTTCGCGTATTTTTTGCTTCCAATAAATGTGATTTGATTGCTGCTTGCTTTTTGTAATTCCTCGGGGCCTTCAATTTTTTGGCTGGTATGGCCTATTAACTCGCCTTCTATAATATTGTTGATTTCACTTAAAGAGTAAGATGTTATTTTAAAGGGGAGTATTGTATTCATATTAATTATATTTTATATGTTTTTAATTCTTGAATATACTGGTATACTTTTAAAAGTTAAACAGTACCTTCTTTATGCTTCGAAAGTATTAGTGTTGATTTTTGTTACATTTTATTCTGTAAACATAAACAAATAAACCATAGAATGCATAACTCAAACCTGCGAGATTATAGTTTTTTGCCGCCAATACAATTATAGTCTGATGTTGCTTTATTAATAGCCGAAAAAATAAAACAAAAATATTATGATAACACACCTATAATTTAATGTTAGTTTTCACCTAATACAAAAATTGTTGCACCAGTTCGCAGCACATGTCTCCGTTGTAATTTTCTATCTGTGTTGTATTTAGAAAAATTAAGTACTTAAACCTAATAAAAAAAATTACTTCTTTTTAAATTTCTTATTAATCATTTTTCTTTTCCATTCTTCTCCAAAAAAGTCAAAAACATTAAGAGAATAGATTCCTAACAGCACTCCCCAAGAAAGTAGTATCCATAAAAATATATTCCAATTGGAAGAATCATTAATTGCGATAATAAATGGAACTATCAAGCTCAAAATTGCTATTGCAAGAAGTTTATAAAACCCTTTCACATTTTGAATGTATTCTTCTTCTTTTCTAATCTGTTCCAATTCCTGTTTTTTATCTGAATCCGTAATATTAATTTCAAAAACCGATGCTAAAGATTTTAATGATTCTAAACCAGCATTTTCTCCATTTTCAATTCGTTGAATTGTCCTTATATTTAATCCGCTCATTTCCGCCAATTGATCTTGTGACCAATGACGCTCTAGTCTCATTTTTTTAATATCTCTTAAATTAATTGTATCAGTATTCATTGTCTTCTAGGTCTTTAATATTAATTATGGGATAAAGATAAGTATTATCGAGTCTTTACCGTCGAAACCAATAAGAAGATACTATGACAGTTATATGACAGTTGTGTTACAATGATTTCTCCAACTAATAAATAGGAACAAAATAGCAATCTTACAAAATAAACATCTAAAATAATAACCAGAAAATAATTTCTAGATATATTAAATATAAAAACTTAAACTTTTAAATTATGATGGATTATTACTTTATTTTATTAATGGAAGTTGCTACTTTTCTTTCGATTAAATAAAAAAATATTGAATAGAATTTCTTTTATTATTAGTTACTAAAATAAATAGGGTCCGAAAACTTGAAGTTATTTTTGTGAAAGAATATAACAACACCAAAACATCTTATAAGTAATAATGCTTAGTTATTACTTATTCAATATTCTGTAGGATTTTACTAGCTTCTAATTTTTTTTAATTGAATAATATTGAGAATAACTATCAGTTTATTCAATCCGATATTAGCGATAAAATGAAAAGTTAATTCTATAAAAAAAATATAATTAACTACTAAAACCTTTAAAACTATAGCCATCATTGGTTCTGTTGTTTTTTAATTTCTATTACCTCTTCTTAGCTCGTACAAAATAATATAATTTCCTTTCTCGTTATTTGCAATTTTTTAATAATAAATATCTCTAAGATTATAGCCAGTAATTTGCTTTATAGATAAGTAAAAGGCTAATTACTTTTCATAGTTATGAAATAGTCATTGAACTATAGAAAAAGGAGTTCCAACGATATACTTCATAAAGCCTTATTTCTATAAGTAAGTTTGGTCCAACATAAGTATCATTAAACCAGACTATAAAATCAAGTAATCATCATTGTTTTTCATAAAGCGGTATTCTAATACTTAATAGTAAAAAACTTAAAACTATTAAATTATGAAGAAAGTATTAATTTTTATTTCGTTAGTGACATTTTTAAATATGACAGGGCAAAACATGAGTAATGAAGACTTTTGGAAAGAGGATAAAATTAAGCACAGTGTAGGGGTTTTTGGTATTAGCAGTATTACATATGCATATTTATCAATTCATAGTAAGCATAAAAACCTCAACGAATTTCAGAAGCGACTAATTTCACTTTCCACAGCTATAGTTGCAGGTAGTTTAAAAGAAGTTATTGATGGTATTTCGCCAAACAACGAAGCATCTTGGGCTGATATGGGAGCAAATATGGCAGGTGCATTAGCTTTTCAAGTGGCCATAACAATTCCTTTAAATATTAAGAGTAAAAATAAAAAAGTAAGGGACATAGCTTACCACAAAAATTAATATTGATAAACGCTATTGACTTGTTATTTTCAAAAAGCAACATATTAAATAGGCTAACATTATTGTAAATTTAAAATTGCTAATCAAACTAAACTTTAAGGACCTTATTATTTATAGATGTTGTTGGTTATAATTTAAAAATTAAAACTTTTAATTATTTATTAGGTATTTTAACTACCGATCCCAATATGTCTTATTTAGAATTGATTACTAATGCACCAAAATTTACATCTTCTTGTTCTATGGATTTAATTGAATGAATAGCTTGGTAAAGTAAAGTTTTTATATAATTTTTCAAGAGAAATATTTTATAATGGCAGCAGTTAAGGTATTACAAGAAATGATCCCGAGATCTATAGTCTCACAAAACTGAACGTGATTGAAGCAGTAAAAGAGAAAAATATATCAATGCTATTAAGTCTAGGCTACCGCATATTATAACCTTAATTCTCTCCTTTGTTCTTTCTAGTTGCTGTCTAATTTGAATAGCAAGCAAACTTAAGTTGTGTATAATGCACAGCTACACTGCTGGATAGCCAGGACACCATAAAATCAACCTTAGCCATAAGGTAACAAATCGTTATAACACTTTTAAAAAAAATCTAATTAATGTATATTACCAGTCTATTTAAAGGTGAAAATTATGGAAGAAAATCAAAGGCTAAGTTATATAAAAGATGTACTAGAAAAGATGCCAAAAGCTTGGCTGATGCTAACAACACATCGACTAGATATTTATGATGAAAAATTGGCCAAAACTCAATTCTTAGAACAGTTTGAAGTTTTATTTAATAACAATAATTCTAAATCATCAGTACTAAATGAATTACCGACTGCTTTTGACTATATTCGATTAGGCCATCCATTATCTTGTATTTTAGAATGGGTAATTGCTAACTTCTATCACCTAAAATCAGAAAATGTAATTAGTTTTTCATCAAAGACGGTTTCTATTTTGGCAATTTTACGGAAAAATTTATTAGACAATAAAAATACCCAAATCATTTATACCGATAAATTACCCGACTGTTTTGATGCCGAAGTACTAAGGAGTATTTATAGTTATAAATTTGATTTAAAAAAGGTTCAGAAAATAGAAGATATTTCCGAGTTTAACGGCAGCACCATTTTTATTTCACAACAAGAAGACAATGTAAATATTAATCTCAGCCCAAATATTGACTTTTTTATTAATATTCATTCTCACTTAGGCAGTATTTTACTAGTAAATGGTGAGCAAAACGAACCTTATATTTCTGAAATTCAACACGTAAGAAGAAGAGAGACGATTGCAATGACACCATCCAATTCTCTTAATGCATTAACGTTGCTAATAGAGCAATCTTCTTTTGAAAAAAAGAAAAAAAATGTCGAGACAAACAAAACACTGGTCATAAACTCAATTGCATCCATTACCGGATCAAATACAAAAGCACTCGTTGCCTCTAGTGGACTATCTATTCAATATGCGATTATGATGGGACTAATTCACGACGCGCTAGCAAAACACAAAGGAAAGGCAATCAAAATTATTGTTCCTACAAATTGTTATGGCGGCACCAATGACCAAGCAAGACGAGTAGCTGCTTGTATTGATAATGTTGACGTGGTAGATTTAGCAGTTGATGGTGATAACGATATGGTTCAAAGTATTGATGTCATTTTAGATAAAATTGCTAACGAAAACGCTATCCCATATATCATTGCTGAAATTCCAACAAACCCTAGAGTTGAAGTTCCAGACCTTATAAAGTTAAAAGAGGTTTTAAGCAAAGTTCGTAAAACTGAAGCTGACGATATTGCTATCGATCCCGTTTTTATTTTAGATCAAACATTTTGTCCCAATGTACACTTTTTAGGAGAAGATGAAATACTCTCAACGGTGAGAACCATTTCATATGTTAGTGGATCGAAATTTCCAAGTGGTGGGCAATGTACTGCTGGTTACTGTGTAGGAAATAAAAAAACGGAAGGGTTGATGGAAAAAATAGAATTACATCTAAGACTTTGCGATAATGAAGCTACAGATCTTCAAATGGAAATATTGGCAAAACAATTACCTTCAATGAATCAAAGAATTATTGATGCCTATAAGAATACACGTGAATTTGTAAACTTCATAAAGGATACTTTACCAGAAGCGAAAATCAATTTTGTTTCTGAAGAGTTGGCAAAGCAAGGGTTTACTCCTTCCGTTTTTTCATTAGATCTTCCCACTAAAGGAAATACTGATAAAGAAAAAGAATCCTATAAGAGAGCCTTAAATCATAAATTAATAAATTTAATGATTACAGAAATTCCCAATGAAAGCAAGTACTGCGTAAGCTACGGACAGTTAAACGGATGTTATTGGACGATACCTGCAACATCTACTCAAGGAACAACTAAAGAAGGCGACAAAGATTATATTGCTCGTGTAGCATTATCACCTAACATGGATCTTGAACTTCATAAAAAAGTATTTTTAAATTTTGTTGAAAATATTTAATTATGGCTACGGTATTGAAAACCTCCTAAATATTCATATCATTGAGTGATTTTTAGAATTACTGTATATTACTAAAGGCTAATATTACAGCACCATCAAAAACAAAAAAAACGATAAACAAAGAATCATTCCTTCGGGAATCTATGAATCAAATTTGGAATAAAGAAGCCTATGAGAAAATTACAATAGGAGTTGCTTAACGATTTAAAATAAGTTTTGTGAAAAATAGTATCAGTATTTTAGGATGTGGTTGGCTTGGCCTTCCTTTAGCCATAAGGTTAACGAAAAAAGGCTATTCGTTAAAAGGATCTACTACTTCAGAAATCAAGGTCGCAAAATTAAAATCTAATGGAGTAGAACCATTTATTATTAATTTAAGTAATCGAGAAAGTGAATTTGAAAATTTCTTAAATTCAGAAGCATTAATTATTGCAATTCCATCAAAAAACATAGCCGATTTTAAAAATTTAATTTCTAAAATTGAAAGTTCAAAAATAAAAAACATTCTATTTATAAGCTCTACTTCGGTTTATACAAATAACAACTCTATAGTAACTGAAGAAAACCCAATTAATAAAACTCCGCTATCGGAAATAGAACTATTATTTAAAACTAACACAAGATTTAAAACTACTATTTTACGATTTGGAGGTCTTATCGGTTACGACCGAAAACCTGGGTGTTTCTTTAAAAATGGAAAAACAATTAACCATCCAGATGGCTTTGTAAACCTTATTCACCAAGATGATTGTCTTCAAATTATTATAGAAATAATGGAAAAAAATATTTGGAATAATACCTTAAATGCTTGTACTGACACCCATCCAAAAAGAAGGGATTTTTATATAAAAGAATTTAAAAAAGAAGGGCGTCATAATCCTATTTTTAATGAATTAGCTTCAAATGAATATAAAATAATTAATAGCGATAGGCTAAAATCACTTTTAAACTATCGTTTTATTTATTCGGATTTAATGAAATATTAAATAAAAAAACCTCAAATAAATTTGAGGCTTTTTTGATCTTATTAATGTTTCTAATTAAGCGTTATCTTTCTTGATTAAGTTTAAAGCAGATCCTTCATCATACCATTCAATTTGTGAATCGTTATAGGTATGATTTGTAATTATAATATCTTTACTTCCATCGCTATGAACTGCCTCAATTGTTAAAGGCTTACCAGGAGTAAATTCATTTAAATCTAAAAAGTTAAAAGTATCATCTTCTTGTATTAAGTCAAAGTCACTTTCATTAGCAAATGTCAATCCTAACATACCTTGTTTCTTCAAGTTTGTTTCGTGGATTCTAGCAAACGATTTCACTAAAACCGCAGCAACTCCTAGATGACGAGGTTCCATAGCAGCATGTTCTCGTGAAGATCCTTCACCATAATTATGATCACCAACTACAATCGTTAAAACTTCTGCATCTTTATATGTTCTTTGTGTTTTTGGTACAGCATCATATTCTCCATCCAACTGACTTTTAACAAAGTTTGTTTTCATATTAAAAGCATTAACTGCTCCAATTAAACAATTGTTCGAGATATTATCTAAATGCCCTCTAAAACGCAACCAAGGTCCAGCCATAGATATATGATCTGTTGTACATTTTCCAAAAGCCTTAATTAATAGTTTTGCACCCTCTATTTTATTCCCTAAAGGAACAAAAGGCGTTAATAATTGCAAACGCTCAGAGCTTTCATTAACTGTTATCTTCACGTGACTTCCATCTGCTTCTGGCGCCAAATATCCATTATCTTTTACTTCAAAACCTTTTGGTGGTAACTCCCACCCTGTTGGCTCTTCGAACATTACTTCTTCACCGTTTTCATTTATTAATGAATCCTTTAATGGATTAAAATCTAAACGACCTGCTATTGCAATTGCTGCTGTTATCTCTGGTGAAGCAACAAAAGCATGGGTATTAGGATTTCCATCTGCACGCTTAGCAAAGTTTCTATTAAAAGAATGAACGATACTATTTTTAGGTGCATTTTTAGGGTCACTATATCTTGCCCATTGCCCTATACAAGGTCCACAAGCATTAGTGAATAGTTTAGCATTTAAATTTTCAAAAACCTGAAGTATCCCATCACGTTCTGCTGTATAACGAACTTGTTCAGAACCAGGATTAATTCCTAATTCAGATTTCATTTTTAATCCTTTATCTAAAGCTTGTTGAGCTATTGACGATGCTCTTGATAAATCTTCATAAGAAGAGTTGGTACAAGAACCAATTAATCCCCATTCAACATCTAAAGGCCAATCATTAGCAGTGGCTTTTTCTGTCATTTCTTTACCTACTGAAGTAGATAAATCTGGTGTAAAAGGACCGTTTAATAAGGGTCCTAATTCTGATAAATTTATTTCAATAACTTGATCAAAATAACTTTCAGGATTTGCATACACTTCAGCATCACCAGTAAGGTATTCTTTTACTTCATTAGCAGCATCGGCGACATCTTCCCTATCTGTTGCTCTTAAATAACGTTCCATTGATTCATCATAACCAAAAGTAGAAGTAGTCGCTCCTATTTCGGCTCCCATATTACAAATAGTACCTTTTCCTGTACAAGATAAAGAAATAGCACCATCTCCAAAATACTCTACAATAGCACCAGTACCGCCTTTTGCACTAACAATACCTGCTACTTTTAATATTACATCTTTAGGCGCTGTCCAACCTGAAACTTTTCCAGTTAATTTTACACCTATTAATTTAGGAAATTTTAGCTCCCAAGCCATTCCTGCCATAACATCTACTGCATCTGCTCCACCAACACCAATTGCAACCATTCCTAAACCACCTGCATTAACAGTATGAGAATCGGTTCCAATCATCATCCCACCAGGAAATGCATAGTTTTCTAATACAACTTGATGAATAATTCCAGCTCCAGGCTTCCAAAACCCAATTCCATATTTATTTGAAACAGATTCTAAAAAATTAAACACTTCGCTACTAACGCTATTAGCATTCTTTAAATCGGTTGCAGCTCCATTTTTTGCTTGAATTAAATGATCACAATGTGTAGTTGTAGGAACTGCAACTTGACTTTTACCTGCTTGCATAAATTGCAATAAAGCCATTTGTGCTGTGGCATCTTGTAAAGCGATACGATCTGGTGCGAAATCTACATAATCTTTACCTCTACTAAATGCTTTAGAAGCATTTCCATCCCAAAGATGTGAGTATAGTATTTTTTCTGAAAGAGTTAATGGTTTCCCAGTAATTTCACGTGCTTTATCTACTCTCTCTACCATTTGTGAGTAGACCTTTTTAATCATATCAATATCGAATGCCATATTTTTTATTTTTATAATTTGAAGAATTAAATTTGAACCTTTTTCGATCAAACTTTTGCAAAACTACAAAATTTAAAGAATATTAGCAAATAATGAAGAATACCGAATGTTTAATGAATATAATTTATCAAATATTAGATTTTGATAAATATATTTTATAAAAATAGTATTTTTATGGGTAATTTTTTACGGATTACGTAAAGTGTGTTTTAAAAAAGTGATCTAATAATATCTTCAATACTTAAACCCTCAGCTTCTGCTTTATAATTTTTAATCAATCGGTGTCGAAGAATACCGATGGCAACTTTTTGAACGTCTTCTATATCTGGAGAAAATTTTCCATGTAATACTGAATAGGTTTTTGCACTTAAAATTAAGTTTTGTGACGCTCGTGGTCCTGCTCCCCAATCTATATATTTTTTTACCATTTCTGGAGCTGCAGAACTCTTAGGTCTTGTTTTACCTACTAGGGTTACAGCATATTCGATAACATTATCTGCTACAGGTATTTTTTGGATTAGCTCTTGATATTTTATAATTTCTTCAGCAGTAAACAATGGTTTTACAACTGGCTTAGCGCCTACTGTAGTTGATTTCACAATATCTACCTCTTCAGAAAAGGAAGGATAATCTAGATTAACAGCAAACATAAAACGATCTAATTGTGCTTCTGGTAAAGGATAGGTTCCTTCTTGCTCAATCGGGTTTTGTGTAGCTAAAACAAAATAAGGCTTATCTAATTTATAGGTATGACCTGCAATGGTAACTGACCTTTCTTGCATTGCTTCTAATAAAGCTGCTTGGGTTTTCGGTGGAGTTCTATTAATTTCATCTGCCAAAATAATATTAGAAAAAATTGGTCCTTTAATAAATTTAAAATGTCTGTTCTCGTCTAATAATTCAGATCCTAAAATATCACTAGGCATTAAATCTGGTGTAAACTGTATACGTTTAAAGTTTAATCCTAATGCATCAGCAACCGTATTTACTAATAGCGTTTTTGCTAATCCTGGAACTCCAATTAATAGCGCATGGCCTCCAGAAAATATAGAAATTAATACTTGTTCAACAACTTGGTCTTGTCCAACAATTATTTTTTTAATCTCTTTTCTTAGCTCATTATATTTTATAACGAGTTGTTTTATGGCTGCAACGTCTGACATACTAATTTTCTTTATTTACCCAATTGTTAGTAAATTCACAATCTTGGTAATCTGTGCTGACTTTAATGTATGTCTCTGTTATTTTTTCTTCTTGCCAATCTTCAATCGCCCTTAATTGTTTCTCTTTAAGAGCAAGTTCATGTACCTTCTCATAATCCTTAACATAATCGGCTACATGTTCGTCATGTCTTGCGGTAACAGTTAAAATTTTAAAAATATTTTTTCCTGTTCGATCTTCATCTGTGTAAACTTTAGTCACATCACCCTTTTTAATATTATAAACTTGGGCACTTAAAGTAGGATCCATTTTTGTTAATTCAAATCTTGTATCCAATGTTTGTGGATTTACAAGTATCCCTCCATTATTTCTTGTTTCATTATCATCGGAGTAAAGTCTTGCTGCTTCACTAAAAGGAATTGTATTATTCAAGATACTATGGCGAATTGTATCAATTTTTTTTCGGGCAGCTTTAACAATAGTCTGAGAAACTTCAGGAAAAATAATAATATGACGTACATCTACTTGCTGACCTCTTACTTTATCTACTTTTAATAAATGAAAACCAAATTCAGTTTCAAAAGGTTCACTTACTTCACCTTCTTGTAATGAAAATGCCATATCTTTAAATTCCTTAGCCATGGGAGAATCTTTACGTACCCCTTCTATTAACCCACCTTTAGTTCGAGTTCCATCTTTAGAATACAATACTGCTTTCGTTGCAAAAGAAGATCCATTATCTACGATATCTGTTCTAATAACCTTAAGACGATTTACTGCGTCTTGTTTTGCTTTATCGGTAACTTCTGGTTCAATTACTAATTGAGCAACCTCTAATTCTGCACCAAATATTGGTCGTTCATCAATAGGAATTGAAAAGAAAAATGTTCTTACTTCTTCAGGAGTGATAGTAATATTAGAAACTATTTTTTCTTGCATCCGCTCTGTAAGTCGAATCTCTTTTCTAGCTTTTAAAAGGTCGGCTCTAAGCTCTGTAATATTTGCTTTTCTATAATAGGTTACTACTTTTTCTTCACTTCCTACTTGTTCAATCATATAAGCCATAAGCTGATCAACTTCTGGTTCAATTTCTTTGTCAGAAATCAATATACTATCTTGAATCGCATGATGAACATATAATTTATCTTCCATTAATTTCCCAATCATTTGACAACGATCAATGGTAGTAATATCTATACCATTTTGTTCAAATTCAAGGTAACTTTTATCTATGTCGAATTCTAAAATCACAAAATCTCCAACAACTCCACTTACTCCTTCCGCTTTATATCTTTTAAAATTTATTACGGTGTCATTTTTAGTTTTTTGTTTAATAATTTCTGTGTTTTTTGCAACACCCGTACTGTCAACAGTAACAACTTCTTGTGCTATTATTGGGTTTAACAAACCAATAAGTATTATTTGCAGAAAGCTAGTTTTTTGTAAAAAGTTCAAAATTTTTATTTTTAATTGCATCTATTGTAATGTCTTTTTCTATTTTCTTTAAAAGTTCTTGTTTCCTTTTGTTTAACACAATTTGTTCTATTGTAGGCTTAACATAAGAAAGAGGAGCAATATCATTGAGATTTAACACTGCTTCAATTTTTACCAAATATACTCCTAATGAATCTTGTAATTGTGCAAAATTAGTTTTTTTTAACACTTGGCTATTGCTCTGTTTCAACACTGGTAACGCTCCTATTAAAACATCGTTTTTTATCCAAATTGAATCATTTAAATTAAAGGCTTTAAATTTGATACTTAACTCCGTCAATTCATCTTTATCAATAGAATCAAATCGTTTAAACTTTTCTACTAATTCTTTTGTATTTGAAAAATTTCCATCAATATGAATATACCTTACCTTTAATAAATCATCATTTAATTTAAAATTATCTTTATTCTGATTATAAAAATCTTCAAGCTCTTTAAGAGATATAATACTATCTAATTGTTTAGCAACAATTGAACTCTTATAAGCTTCTGTATAAAGATCTGTTTTATACAAATTCACTAAATCATTATAAGCATCCTGTTTCTCCTGAGATAAGTTAATTATAGATTGGTCAATTAATAATTGTTTGGTAGCCCACCTATTAATAAAATTATTAACAATTAAAGTACTATCTTCTTTTGATGTATTTCCAAAAATTAAATCTTTAATGTCTTTTTGATATAAATAACTATCATTCACTCTAGCAACAGGTATTTCTAGATTATCTTGTTTAAAATAAGCACAAGAACTTAAAGTAATTATGCAAATAATAGTTAATAAAATTTTATTCATTATTGATCCAATTCTTTTTTAATTTTTTTAAGAGATTTCTTTTTAATTTCAACTTTGTATTTATCTCTAAGGCTTTTCATCCATCTTTTTTCAATTTCGCTTTGGTAGTTACTTAAGACAACTCCTCTAACATTTATAAATTCTTTTATTGAAGGTGGTAATACTTCTTTAACATTTACCACCACACTAGAATTATCTCTTTTATAAATTTCTGAAACTCCATCTTTAATTTCGATGCCTTCAGGAAGTTCATTCTGATCTATTTCATAGACACCACTTGTAATAATAACGTTTACTTTACCATCTGTATTAAGCAGTTCTTTAATTTTTGTGATTTCTATTCCCTCCTTTAATAATTCTTGAGCTTTTTTTGCACTTACTTCGTTAGTACTAGAAATAATATCCGCATCAACTCTTTCCTTCCACATATTATCACCTTTTGTATCTTCATAATATTGCTTAAGACCTATTGAATCAAGCTTTGCAACTTGCCAAATATTATTTTTCATTACATCATACACTAAAAGACCATTTCTGTATTCATTAATAATAATCGCATAATCTTCATTCTCTAATTCTAATCTTTCTTTATAATAATTTTCAATAGTTACATTTTTAAATTCATCATACATCTCTTTTAACAATAAATTCTTGTCGGAATATTTTGTTGACGACCTTTGATTATCTCTAATGTATTTAGCAAAATCGATATACATAACCTTTTTATTTCCTATTGTAAAAAGTGTTTGATTTTCGTTAGACGAAATTGGACTATACTCCCACTTCCTTTTAAAAATACTATCTGTTATGTAGGTATTAAAATACGGAGAATAGCTAACACCTTCTTTATAACCATATTTTGCAATTATTTTATTATTAATTAATTGTGTAACAATACTTCCTCGAGCTCCACTATTAATTTTATTTTCTAGTTCTGGTTTTTGTTGTTCAAATGTAGGTACTGTAAATTTTTCATTTAGTCGTATAATATGCCATCCAAAAGAACTTTTTACAGGAGGTAATATATCTCCACCATTTTTTATTGAGTATGCTGCTTTTTCAAATTGTGGCGCTCTTAAATCACCGGGGCCAAAAGTTTTTAATTGACCTCCTTTTTTTCCAGTACTAAAATCTTCTGAAAATTGTTTGGCAACATTTTCAAACGATTCACCTTGCATTATCATTGCATATAATTCATTAATTCTTTCTTCAGGGTTTTCTACTTTTTTATCTTTATTAGTGAAAACCATAATATGAGATACATTAATTTTTGGTTTTTTTACTCTTCGGTCATTAATTTTAATAATATGATATCCGAAATCAGTTCTTGTAATCTTAGAAACCTCTCCAACTCTTGTGTTGTATGCTGATGTTTCAAAAGGATATACCATCTGAAAAACAGTAAAGTAGCCTAACTTTCCTTTAGAGTTTTTCGCACCTGGTTCTTCAGAATAATTTACAACTAAGGTTTCAAAATCTTCTCCATTAACTGCTTTATCGTAAGCAATTTTAATTTTATTATATGCGATTAACGTATCCTTAGGAAGGTCATTAAAGTTCACTAAAACCAAAATATGATCTGCATTTATTTCTTCTTTGCCTCTTTCATAAGCTTCATCTAATAATTGCGATACAGTTCTTTTATCATAGATATATTTTTTTGAAAGTTGATCTTCATATTTTTCAAACTCTTTTATATAACGCTTATTTTTATCTAAATTTTGTGCGTAAGCTTCTGTAATTTTCAACTTATAATCTATAAACAAATCTAAATATCCGTCAACATTTTTTTGAGATTCATCAATAACTAAATCAAGATTTTTATTAAAGACTTGTTTAAATTCTGAAGAATAAACAGGTTTTGCATCAATAGTTAACAAAATGTCATTTTTGCTCTGAGATATTCCGGTAAAATAAGTTATCAAAAGTAAGATTAAAAGTAAATTTCTTATATTCATTTTTATATATTATAGTGAGTATTAAAACGGTGCAAATGTAATAAAATTATGGCTTTAAGCAAATAGCTTTCTGTTAAGCTTTACATAAGAACTAGCCGTTTTTTTTGGTTTAATTTTTCTTTAACTTGTATATTAGCAAAAATTAAAAAATCTTATGAAGAAATTAAGCATAATAATCATTGCAATTATTTTTAGTATTCAATTAAATGCACAATCAAAAGTGGGAACTGTTGATATTGAATATATATTATCAACTATGCCGCAGCTGGACCAATTAAGAGCTGATGTAAAATCGTATAATGATGGTTTAGAAAATCAATCTAAATTAAAAATAAAAACGTACCAAACATTGATAGATTCATATCAACAAAATGAAAGTTCTTACACTGAAGCCATTAAAAAAGAAAAACAAAGTGAAATAATTGCTTTAGAGAACGACATTAAAAAGTTTCAGCAAAATTCAAATAAGTTAGCTCAACTAAAACAAGATGAATTAGTTCAGCCTCTTTATCAAATGATTGGTGAAGCTCTTAATACTGTTTCTAAAGCAGAAAACTTTACACAAGTATTTACAATCAACAATAATATTGTGTATCTAGATCCAAATATGGATCTTACACTTAAAGTAATGAAAAAAATGGGATTAACTATTCCTAAATAATTGCAAACACTTTTATTTATCTAGAATAATTAGGAGCCTCCTTTGTAATGGTAACATTATGTGGGTGGCTTTCTTTTATCCCAGAAGCTGTGATTTTCACAAACTTAGCAGATTCCTTTAACGTTTCTACATCCTTCGCTCCACAATAACCCATCCCGGCTCTTAGCCCACCAATAAACTGAGTCATACTTTCTAAAAGCTCCCCTTTATAAGGAACTCTACCAACAATACCTTCAGGAACAAGCTTTGTAATATCATCCTCAACATCTTGGAAGTAACGATCTTTAGAGCCTTGCTTCATTGCCTCTACAGAGCCCATTCCTCGATATGATTTAAATTTTCTTCCTTCGTAGATAATTGTTTCACCTGGTGATTCTTTAGTACCAGCTAATAACGAACCTAACATCACACAATCTGCTCCTGCAGCAATTGCCTTAACAATATCACCGGTATAACGAACACCTCCATCAGCTATAACAGGAACTCCAGTTCCTTTTAGGGCTTCAGCTACTTCTAATACTGCAGAAAATTGAGGAAATCCTACTCCTGCGATGATACGTGTTGTACAAATAGAACCTGGTCCAATCCCTACTTTAACTGCGTCTGCTCCGGCATTAACTAAATATTTTGCAGCTTCAGCAGTTGCAATATTTCCAACTACTACATCCAATTCAGGAAATTGTTTTTTAATTTTTTTCAACACAACGACGACTCCTTTTGTATGACCATGAGCAGTATCTATGATAACTGCATCAACTTGAGCATTAACAAGCGCTTGTGTTCTTTCAACTGCATCAGCAGTAACGCCAATTGCTGCTGCAACTCTTAATCTTCCATAGCTATCTTTATTAGCGATAGGTTTTTGAGTAACTTTAGTAATATCTCTAAATGTTATTAAACCCAATAAAGTATTGTCATCACTAACAACAGGAAGTTTTTCAATTTTATTTTTTTGTAATATAATTTCTGCTTCTGCTAAAGAAGTACCTTTACTTACAGTGACTAAATTATCAGTAGTCATGACCTCAGATAATGGCTTTTTGTAGTCTTTTTCAAAACGCAAATCCCTATTAGTTACAATTCCTATTAATTTATTTTGATTGTCGATAATTGGAATTCCTCCAATACTATATTCACGCATTGTATTCTGAGCATCGCCAATAGTCGCAGTTTTAGGAAGTGTGACTGGATCGATGATCATACCACTTTCTGATCTTTTTACTTTTCTAACTTCAGCAGCCTGAGCTTCAATACTCATGTTTTTATGTAGCACTCCAATACCTCCTTCACGAGCCATTGCCATTGCCATTGCACTTTCTGTAACGGTATCCATTGCTGCTGATAATACAGGAACATTTAAGGTAATGTTTCGAGTAAACTTAGTACTTATTGATACTTCGCGAGGTAAAACTTCTGAATAAGCAGGGACTAACAATACATCATCGTATGTTAATCCTTCGCCTAAAATCTTATTATTGTGTGCGGTCATTGCAATTAAAATTATTTTCCGTTTGAAGAAATGGTTACTAATTAATTGCGTGCAAAGTTACTACAAATTGTTGACTATTTTTCCTTTTTTAATAATTGTAATAAAATAGAAATGGATGCTGTTAAAAATACACCTGTCATTACAATACCAGAAACCATAACAATATATTTGATCCAAAACATTCCTTGCCAAAAAAATTAAATTCCTCTAAAAGTTAATATGATGGAGAAAAAAGACTTAATTATTAAAAAAGATTTTAATTTTTCAGGAATTGAAGTAATAGCTACTAAAAATAAAAACATAAAAGACAAGCTTAAAATATGTGAGTGTAAATTAGTGAACATTTCACGGTTGCTGTTTTCAAATTTCATCACTGCAGCAGCTTCATCATTTTCATTACCTTAATAATTTTCTTCAATACCATTTGGAGAGTTTGAAGATTTACCATTAAACTACTTGAACCAAAGCTTACTTCCTATACATCCAACATATTTCTCACAATAAATTAATACTTTACTTTTAATTATGAAAGTCAGTTATTTCGAGGAAACTTTTAATTCATCTTGGTATTGTATTCTAGCCAAATTAGCCCATTGAATTAGTGTTTCTTGATCTTCTTTAGAAAGTTTTCCATGAATCCAAGTATAAAAATCTAATGGCATTTCACCTTTTTCTAATTCTTCAACTAGTTCTTCTAATTTGTGATCTTTCTTTTTTGTAGAATACGTTTCCCAAGCAGCCATATTAAAATCCCCTTTACCCTCTTTTACATGATCTGCTAACCAATAAGATACCGGTGCAATTTCAGCATACCATGGGTATTTTGTTGTGTCTGAATGGCAATCAAAACAATTTTTCTTTAAAATCATAAACACTTCATCAGAAGGTTTTGTATCGTTTTTAAAAGCTGTAATTCCTTCTAATCCTCCGTTATTTTTTTCAGGACGTATAAATTGCACTACAACTAGCAAAACCAATAATAACATTCCTATATATTTTATTATTTTCCTCATAATTAATGATTTAAAGATTTCAAATATAAAATTATTGCTTTCCGGATATCGAAAGACTTTTCATCTTTTAAAGGTTTATAAACATTTATTATACCTTCATTTTCTGGTGTTAAAAAAGGAATATCATATCCTTTCAATAAAAAATCACTAAAAGCAACTTTGTAAGTTTTATTTAAATCGATAGGTTTTCCAGCAACTAACCATTCACCTTGTAATCCTTCAGTTATATTATAACGTTGTAAATAAGCTCCTGTTCCTCTCTTAGATTTACCATAATACAGTACTTCTTTTAATAAAGATCCTTTGATATCTACTTTTAAAATTCCGCCACCAAATGGTAAGATTCTAAAAATATCTAAACTAGATAAATTATTAGGAAGCATATCATCAATTCTCATAGAACCTCCGTTTACCAATGCGGCATCAACCTCATTATTATATGACCAAGCCATTGCTTCGGTAACAATGTCTCCCAAATTAGTTTGTATTCCTCTATTTGCACTATCAGTTCCATCTAAAGGTTGAGTTGCTGTAAAAACAACTTCATTGGGATCTTCTATTATTTCTTTTATTTTTAAATCTAATATACCTAGCCATTTACTAACTATAGCCGCTACTTCTGAATTTGAAGCTACCTTTTTATCTATAAAAAATAATTCTGAATCTATTACTAACCCTTTAGTTTTGGTATTATAAACCATGGTATGTATATAAATGGTTTTTGCATTTGCATCTGCTTTTGTTATTTTTGAATTTCCAACAGGAGTAGACATTGCGTAATGTTCATGCCCACCCATTAGCAAAGGTATTTCTGGAATTATTTTTAACAACTCTATATCTTGTTCAACTTCTAAATGAGTTAAACCAAAAACTACATCTACCTTGTTTTTTAATTCATTATAAGCTCTTTCAGATTCAGAATATATATCACCGTAAAAAACATAATCTTTTGGATTAGATGGCAAAGTCACTCCTAGAAATCCAATTTTGACTTCTTTTCCATTCGCATCTTTAATATTTATCGCATAAGTATCTGCAACAGAAATTGTATCATTCTCTTTTTCGACTTTAAAAAAAACGGTATCGTTAGCAGTAATATGGCGTGTGTTGGATGACATCCACGGAAACGTAGATTCGTTTAATCGCTTTTGTAAATTATTGTCTTTTAAATCGAATTCGTGATTTCCAAAAGTTGCCAAATCAAAATTCATGGCATTCATGACTTCAATCATTTGTTTACCAGCAATTCGTTCACCATCAATTTTAATGGTTCCCAATAAAGAAGGGTTTAAAAAATCACCAGCCATAAACAAAAAAGTATTTGGGGTTTCTTTTTTTATAGAATCACTAACGTGAGCAACTCGTGCCATCCCACCAAATTCACCTCCACCTAAAGGGGCAATTTCATATACATCGTTCACTTGAATAAACTTAAATATTATTTCATTATCCGCAAGATTTTCTTTACAGCTAAATAAAGATAACATTATAAAAAACAAAAAAAAGATTTGATTTTTCATTAGAATATTTTTTAATTAATGATACTTATTAAATATTTTAGAAGCCTCATTATAAGAACTTTCAAAAGACATAGGACTGATATTTGTAGCCGCTTTTTCTGCAGTAAAATAGCTTAACATTTTTTCGGTAGGCATATTACCAGTTAAATCATCTTTTGCCATTGGGCAGCCTCCAAACCCTTGTATAGCTCCATCAAATCTTCTGCAACCAGCTAGGTAGGCAGCTGAAACTTTTTCATGCCATTTTGTAGGCGTTGTATGTAAATGAGCACCAAACTCAATACTGGGATATTTGGTGATTAATTCTGAAAATAAATGAGTTATAATATCTGGGGTCGAAGAACCTACAGTATCACTTAATGAAAGAATCTTGACTCCCATATTGGATAATTTCTCAGTCCATTCACCAACAATATCAACATTCCAAGGATCACCATAAGGGTTTCCAAATCCCATTGAAAGGTAAGCTACCACTTCTTTATTTTTTGAATCTGCAAGGTTTAAAATTTCTTGCAACGTTTCAATAGACTGAGCAATTGTTTTATGAGTGTTTCGCATCTGAAAGTTTTCAGAAATAGAAAAGGGATAGCCTAAATAATCAATTTCATTAAACATCAAAGCATCTTGTGCTCCTCTTGTATTGGCTACAATTGCCAATAATTTACTATCTGTACTTGATAGATCTAAAAGTGAAAGTAACTCTGAAGTATCTTTCATTTGAGGAATTGCTTTAGGAGAAACAAAACTACCAAAGTCAATGGTATCGAAACCACAGCGTAATAATGATTGAATAAATTGCGCTTTTTCTTTAGTAGGAATCCAATCTCGAATTCCTTGCATTGCATCTCTTGGGCACTCTATAATTTTTACATTTTGCATTACTCAAAGATAAGAATTCCTTTGAAGTCTTTTTTTAATTAGATAGAATTATTATGGAATTAAAATAAAAACTGCTATCCCTACAAAAACAATAATTTGAATCCATTTTAATAATACAGAAACGTTTTTATTTTCATTTAATGTGGAAGATATATATCCTGCCAAAATTGCTAAGCCACTAAATACTATAAATGAAATAACCATAAATGAAATACCCAAAACATAAAACTGATAAATTGTATTATGAGATTCATCCCACAAAAATCCTGGAAAAAAAGCAAGAAAGAATATTAAGATTTTTGGATTCACTAAATTCATAATGACTCCTTGTTTAAAAAGTTGCAAATATGATTTTTTTGAAGCTTTATCTTTTAAATCGACCTGAGTATTACTCCTAAAAACTTGATAAGCCAAGAATAATAAATAACACGCACCCATTACTTTTAACCCATAAAAAAAGGTTTCTGAAGCAGTTATAATTGCAGAAACTCCAAAAGCTAATAAAGTAGTATGAACGATACATCCACTTACCAAGCCAATAGTGGTAGCAATACCGCTTTTGGTACCATTTGATAAAGATTGTGCTATAACATAAAGGTTATCGGGTCCAGGAGATAATGCTAATAATAAAGTGGCAATAGAAAATGAAATTAAACTTTCTATCATCCTTTTAATATCGCTTTATTTATTCTTTTTACAAGTCCTGGCCCTTCGTAAATAAAACCAGTATAAAGTTGAACTAAACTAGCTCCAGCATTTAATTTATCCAATGCATCTTTTTCTGAATGAATTCCTCCTACCCCTATTATAGGAAATGATCCATTACTATTTGTATGCAAATAACGAATTACTTCTGTAGATTTTTCAGCAATCGGTTTTCCACTTAAACCACCTATTTCTTTTTTGTTTTCTGAAAGTAGGTGATCCCTCGTTGTAGATGTATTGGAAGCAATTACTCCGTTAATAGAAGTAATTTTAACCAATTCGATTATTTCATCTAATTGCTTATTATTTAAATCGGGTGCGATTTTTAAAAGTATCGGTTTCTGTTTGTCAAAAGTTTTATTTGCTTTTTGAACAGCAGTAATTAATTCTTCCAGATAATCTTTGTCATTTAATTTTGCGTGACTTGATACATTTGGACAACTAACATTTAACACAAAATAATCTACATAAGGATGTAGCTCATTAAAACATTTTAAGTAATCTTCTGTATAATTCTCCGGAAGTGTTTGGGTATTTTTACCAATATTTCCACCAATGATTACATTGGTATTCGATTTTAAATTTTCAACAGCAGCCTTTACACCATCATTATTAAAACCCATTCTATTAATAATCCCCTGATCTTCCTTTAATCTAAATAACCTTTTTTTCTCATTACCAATTTGCCCTTTTGGAGTGACTGTTCCTATTTCTATAAAACCAAAACCAAAGTTCGATAGTTCCTTATATAAAACAGCGTTTTTATCAAATCCAGCGGCTAGTCCCACAGGATTAGGGAATTTAATTCCGAATAACTCTCGTTCTAGTTTTGGATTTTTAATTTGATATAAGCTCCTTATCATTCCGCCAACTCCCAATTGGTTTAAAAAACGAATAAGAGAAAAAGAGAAATAATGAATTTTTTCTGGATCGAAAAAAAATAAGATAGGTCTTATTAGTAGTCTATACATTATTGTAATTCTTTAATTGAAAATTTAAGTTGAAATTGAGAGCACAAAGGTATCATTTAATTTTTCTTTATTTTTTAAATATTTCTTAACGTCCTCAATAATTAAAAGAAAATTATTGATATAGATATTTACTTCGATTTTAAAACAAAAAAAGAGGTTGTCTTAAATAAGACAACCTCTTCAATAAATAAGAACTGTATGTTTTTACTTAAGGGTAATATTCATTCTTGCGAATAAAAATCTTCCTCCTGTACCAAATTGCGTAGAACGTCTAGAATAAACGAATCTTCCTGAAGATCTAAAAGCATCATCAGCTTTATCTGGATAAACATCTAATAAGTTATTTGCACCTACTGTAAGACGTAAAGTTTCATTAACATTGTAACCAACAGTTAAATCTGTTATTACTTTCCCTCCGTAAGTTCTGTTTACTAAAGGGTCTATGTTGTTAGTTGCTTCTTCTACTTCTCCAAAATAAGTATTTCTTAAGTAGAAATTCCATTGATCACCTAGACTTAGGTTATTTGTTAAAGAACCTTTAGTGTTTGGCACTGCAGATTCCATATAGATTCTACTAGTTTCATCAAAGAAAGTATCAGATAAACCAGCATTAACAATTGCAGTAGGAATATTAGTTCCAACTACTTCTGTTTTAGAAAAAGTAAATGACAAGGTATTAGACAACCTCATATTATCTCCAATACGCATATCATTTTCAGCTACAAAGTCAAACCCATAGGTCTCAGTATCAACCGCATTAGTGAAGAATGCCGCTTTACTTGCATTTGCTTGTGCAAATAACGCTGCCAATTCTGGATCTCCTCCATCATCAAATTGTCCACTTAACACAACTCTATCGTCAATACCTACAAAATAACCATCAACAGATAGTTTTAGGTTTAAACTTGGAATTTTTGCAGTAGCTCCTAATGTAAATCCAACAGAAGTTTCTTCTTTTAATTCTTCAATTCCTAAAATTCTTGCAATACGTGATGTATTTGGAAAAATACCCACTTCGTTTGGTACCCCATCAACAAAAATTGTTGAAGTTGAATTATAGTGAATTTGTTGTAAAGATGGCGCTCTAAATCCTGTTTGACCAGAACCACGTAAATTTATCATATCAGTTAAATTAGCTAAAAATGATATTTTTCCATTAAGAGTTCCTCCAAAATCAGAGAAGTTTTCATAACGTAGCGCTCCAGTAACTCTAATCTTCTCCGTAAAATCTGCTTCTACATCTATATATGCAGCAATTGAATTTCTATAAGCATTTACTTCGTTCTCTGGCTTAAATCCAGGAAATACTTGTATTCCACCTGGTCTAGAGTTTCCAAAGAAATCGGTTGGAACTACTGATTCAGGATCTGTAGGATCGTTAACATTTCCATCTGTATTATACTGAGCGTAAGATGCTTCTTCTCCAGCAAAAATATTATAATTTTCAACTCTATATTCAGCACCAAAAGCAAGATTAAATCCTGACAGAGTATCTTCATAAAATTTAGAAAAATCTAAATTGGTTGTGTTTTCACCAGAAGAAAACCCACCAGCATCAGCTTCAAAAGGAGTAGAATTTCCTAAAGATGCATTCATAGAATTTGCGATACGGTAACTAAATTCGTTATTACCATAAGTATTACTAAAATCTACATTCCAATCTCCAATTTCACCTTTTATACCAACAGCTAAAGATTTATCCTTAATATTAGAGTTAATTTCTGGTAAGAAACCGTTTATTCTTGCAGGAGTATATGCTCTAGATTGGTATGGCAATCTGTAGAAACCTGCAGCATTACCATTTTTAAATCCTAATCCTCCAAAAGAGTAGAATACTAAATCTTCACTTACTGGAATTTCCATATTTGCAAAAAACTGTCCTCCTCTTAATTGAGACTGTCCAACGCGCATATTAAAATCTTTTCTTTCAAGACCTCTAGCACCTAACTCAGCAGTTGTATTATCTGCACTCAAAATAGCTTGAAGATCTTCTTTAGATGCGTCTAAAGGTAAATTAAAACCAGCTTGGTTTCCGTAATTAATAACATCAGAAACATCATCATCTAATAGTTGACTAATATCGTAACCATCATTTTGAGCTACTCTTTCTATCGTATTGTATTGATTAAAGATTTGTCCTTCCCATTCTTTCATTCTATTAGTAGCACCTCTAAAATCAAAGTTACCAGTAAAATTTATAAACCCTTTTTCTCCTATTGGAAGTCCGTAGTTTGCGCCAATATTAAATTTTTCTCCATCAATATCGTCGTCATAATTTTCACTAGTGAAATTAGCACCTGTTGTAACAGACATAGCTAAAACATTAGTTGCTTTCTTTAAAACAATATTTATTACACCTGCAATAGCATCAGATCCATATTGTGCAGCTGCACCGTCTCTTAAAACTTCAATACGTTCGATCGCATTAACAGGGATTGCATTTAAATCTGTACCAACAGAGCCTCTACCAAAAGTTCCATTTACATTAATTAAAGCCGACTTATGTCTTCTCTTACCATTAATAAGCACCAATACTTGATCTGGACCTAAACCTCTAAGTGAAGCAGGCGCAATATGATCGGTACCATCTGAAATAGATTGTGGATTAGATGAAAAAGAAGGAGCCGCATAATTAAGTATTTCAGTTACTGTAATTTGAGGTGCATTTAGTGCAATTTCTGACACATCTAATACATCTACAGGAACAGCAGAATTAAGTGCTGTACGTCCTGGATTACGAGTACCTACTAAAATAATTTGATCTAAAGCAACACCAGAAGCTAAAACTACATCTAAAGTTTCTCCAGTAACAGCTTTTTCTTGTGAGTCAAATCCAACATAAGAAAACACCAATACATCTCCGTTAGAAGCTTCTATTGAATATTTTCCATCAAAATCTGTAACTGCACCAACTGAGGTTCCTTTTACTACTACAGACACACCTAATAATGGGTCTGTATTTTCATCGGTAATTAAACCGGAAACTTGCTGAGAAAAACCTAAAGTGGTAATAAATAATGCAAGTAATAATACTAAAATGTTTTTTTGTTTCATATTGTTTGTTTTTATGTATTTCGCTAATATAAACTATTAATATTTAAGTTTTAGAATTGCTACTAAAGCTTAATTTATTTTAGGAATAACTATCTTTACAAAAACTTAATAAGTAATGATTGAAAAACAACACTTAATAGATCGTTTTGTGAGCTATGTTACAGTAGATACTGAAAGTGATCCAACTTGCGAAAGCACTCCTAGTACCAAGAAACAATGGAACTTAGCAAATGCTTTGGTAGATGAATTAAAAGAAATAGGAATGCAAGATGTTTCTATAGATGAAAATGCTTATATCATGGCTACTTTACCAAGTAATGTAGATAAAGAAGTACCTGTAATTGGTTTTATTTCTCACTTTGACACCTCACCAGATTTTACTGGTGCTAATGTAAAACCACAAATTATAGAAAATTATGATGGAAGTGACATTTTACTAAATAAAGAAAAGGAGATCATCTTATCTCCTTCTTATTTTGAAGATTTATTGCTTTATAAAGGACAAACATTAATTACGACTGACGGAACAACTCTTTTAGGTGCAGATGATAAGGCAGGAATTGCTGAAATTATATCTGCAATGGAATACTTGATTAATCACCCTGAATTAAAACATGGAACAATAAAAGTAGGTTTTACTCCAGATGAAGAAATTGGAAGAGGAGCTCATAAATTTGATGTTGAAAAATTTGGCGCAGCTTGGGCTTACACTATGGATGGAAGTCAGGTAGGTGAATTAGAATATGAAAATTTTAATGCAGCAGGAGCAGTAGTAACTATAAAAGGTAAAATTGTTCATCCTGGTTATGCAAAAGGAAAGCTGATCAACAGCATGTACATTGCTACTCAGTTTATCAATTCACTTCCTAATATGGAGACTCCAGAACATACAGAAGGTAGAGAAGGTTTTTTCCACTTACATAATATGAATGGTGAAGTTGAAGAAACCAAACTTGAATATATTATTAGAGATCATGATCTTTTACATTTTGAAGCAAGAAAAAATGTAATAATTAAACTTGCTGAAGAGTTAAATACACAATATGGTAGAGAGGTAATTTCTGTAGAAATTACAAATCAATATTTTAATATGCGTGAAAAAATTGAGCCGGTAATGCATATTGTAAAAATTGCTGAAGAAGCAATGATTAAAGCAAATATAAAACCATTAATAAAACCTATCAGAGGGGGTACAGATGGTTCTCAATTAAGTTATATGGGATTACCTTGCCCTAATATATTTGCAGGAGGTCATAATTTCCATGGACGTTTTGAATATGTTCCCGTGGAATCGATGATAAAAGCAACAGAAGTAATTGTTGGAATCGTGCAGAAAGTAGCAGAAAAAAAATAGAGACCGCCAAAAACAACTTTTTTATAACCTAGGCCTTCTAAAAGTTTGGCAGCAGTTCCAGTTTTAAACTTAAAGCAATGCTACAAAACAAGCTTTATGATAGTTCTGGATTTCTCCCTTTTATATTTTTATAAAAAAGATTAAAATGCTCAAAATCTTTTTCTAAATCCCCTGTTATATCATAAGGAGCAGAAATCTTTAACTTTTTATTTTCAAAATCAAAAGCCGCCATGACAACAGGTACATTTGCACCCTTAGCAATATAATAAAAACCTGTCTTCCAGGTAGTCACCTTTTTTCGAGTCCCTTCTGGAGACAGTGCCAATCTAAACTCTTCTTTAGAATTGAACAAATCTATAACGGCGTCCACTAACTTATTACTTTTAGAGCGGTCTACAGGAGTTCCCCCCAAAGCCCTAAAAAAGTACCCTAAAGGAAATTTAAAGAGCGAGCCCTTCCCTATAAAATGCACCATTGTCCCTTCACTAACCCTTGCTAAAATAGCAATTGGGAAGTCCATCCAACTGGTATGTGGAGCGGCAATAATAATATATTTTTTTTAAAAAATTAAATCTGCAAACTTTTAAGAGCAGATTATTAATGGATGCTAATAGTAAATTTTATATATTAATAAATAAGTTTTTATTAGCTTGGAGTTATAGAATCAATGACAAAGCGTATGCTAATAGACGCCGAATACTTAGAAGCAACTCGAGTAGTAGTTACTAATGATAACGAAATTGAAGATTTTGACCATGAAACCACAACAAAAAAGCAAAATAGAGGCAACTTATATTTAGCCAAAATTGCACGGGTTGAACCTTCTCTTCAAGCAGCTTTTGTTGACTATGGTAACGAAAAACATGGTTTTCTTGCATTTAGTGAGATACACCCTGATTATTTTCAGATTCCTATTGCAGATAAAGAAAAAATTATAAAGCAAGAAACATCTAGACATGATGATAAATATAATATTGATAACAATGAAATAGATACAGAAATAGACAATACTAATGAATCTGAGAAAAAAACTTCTTCTAAAAAATTAAAATTTTATAACAAATATAGAATTCAAGAAGTAATAAAAAAAGGCCAAATTTTATTAGTACAGGTAACAAAAGAAGAGAGAGGTAATAAAGGGGCCGCTTTAACCACTTTTATATCTTTAGCTGGAAGATATTGTGTTCTTATGAGTAATACTATTAGAAAAGGGGGCATAAGCAGAAGAATAACTCATAGTAATGATAGAAAAAAATTAAGATCAATAATAGAAAGCTTAAATATACCAGATAGTATGGCGGTCATTATAAGAACTGCTGGGTCAAAAATGAAAAAAGTAGAAATTAAACGAGATTATAACTTTTTAACTAAAACTTGGGAAGCTATAAGATCAAACACATTAAAATCAGTAGCACCATCTCTAATACATGAAGAAAATAATATAATTAAAAGAGGTATTAGAGACCTATATACCGCAGAAATTACCGAAATTATTATTCAAGGATCTGCTGCATTTAAAGCTGCAAAAAATTATATGAAAACATTAATGCCAAGTAAGACTAAAATACTTATTGAATATTCTGATAAAACACCTTTATTACAAAAATATAATATAGATACAAAACTAGAAAAAATGCATAGCCCAATAGCTACTCTTAAAAGCGGAGGTTATATTGTAATAAACCAAACTGAAGCTTTAGTAGCTGTGGATGTAAACTCAGGAAAAGCAACAAAAGAAAGAAATATAGAAGAAACTGCATTGCAAACAAATAAAGAAGCTGCTGAGGAGTTAGCTATCCAATTAAGATTAAGGGACCTATCCGGATTAATTGTTATAGACTTTATTGATATGTTATTTAGTAAAAACAATAGGATTATTGAAAATATATTGAAGCAAAGACTTCATTCTGATCGAGCTAAAATACAAGTAGGAACTATATCCTCTTTTGGACTCCTAGAAATGTCCAGACAAAGGTTAAGACCAAGTATTTATGAGGCTGACTTTATAACATGCCATCATTGTTTAGGTCATGGAAGAGTGAGATCATTAGAATCTCTAACCTTAAAGGCACTTCACCAGATTGAAGAAGAATCAACTAACTATAATGAAAAATATTTATCTATCAATATTCCTGAAAAAACAGCTATTCATATACTTAATAATAAACGGAAAGAATTATCTAATATTGAGGAAAAAAGAAATATTACTATTAATATAATTCCTGATCCAAAACTTAAAAATGAAGAAGACCCATTAGAAAGAATAAAGAATATAAATAAAACTAATAACGATAACAAAGCTAATTATTATAATAAAAATAAAAAAGAAGCTAATAGTATAATAAATAGTAAAATCAAACGCCCTGTAACTAAAAATAAGTTTAAAAAACATCCAACCCAAAATAAGCATAATCAAAAAAAATTAAACCAAAAAGAAAATATTGATATAGATACAAAAAAAATAAGTAAAGTGGATAATATAACTGAGAAAAAAAATAGTGTTACTAAAAAAATACCTAAGAAAAATACAAAAAAGAAAATAATAAACAAAACTGTTAATAAACCCTCTTCTGCTTTTAAGTTAGGATTGAAAAATACTGTAGGTAAAACTCCTTCTAATTCTGTGTCAGAAATTAAAAAGACTAGTGGTACAAAACCTTCTAGGTTAACAGCAAAAAACAAAAAACAAAAAACAAAAATAGTTAAAACTAAAAGTAAAGGGCCTGCAAAAAAAGGTTGGTGGAATAAAGATGAATAATAATATTTAATTTTTATTTTTGACCCAATTATATATTCTTTTAGTACCTTCAATAATGTCTTTATGGCTACCGCCATAAGAAAATCTTATATATTTATTACCTAAATTATAATCAAAATCTTTACCAGGAGTCGAAGATACCCCTGCCTCTTTCAACAATTTTATTGCTAATTCTGCTGAATCCTTCGTAATTTTTGACACATCTAAGTATAAATAAAATGCTCCATCAGCCGGAGCATATTTAGAAAAACCCAAATCTTCAAAAAAATTAATTAACATATCTCTATTTTTTTTATAAATTAATACATTTTTATTTAATACTTCATAATCTTCAAAGGCTTTAACAGCTATTAATTGAGAAAATGTTGGAGGACATAAAAATAAAGACATAGATAATCTTTCTATAGAATTTATTATGTTTTTAGGTGCTATTAGCCAACCTAATCTCCAACCAGTCATACTAAAATATTTTGAAAAAGAGTTTATTACTATTGCATTTTTATTATAACGAAGAATAGTTTCTGAGGGTTTACCATATTCCACTCCATGATAAATTTCATCAGATATAATTATTACTTTATTCTTTTTACACCAATTTGCTACATTCTTTAATGTATCATTCTTTAA
>CAJXEB010000025.1 GCA_913052585.1 uncultured Flavobacteriaceae bacterium
GTATCAATATTAAATATTTTGTTAAGAATATGTGGAAAACATATTCTTAAGATTAATAATTAGATAGATATATTTAATAGATTTGATATTTAACCTCACAAAGCATAAACTCTCACAAGTTATTGTTTAATAATATGAAGAATTTTTTAACTGCCTTTACTGTATTTATGATCTGGTCTGTATTTGGTCTGTGGGTATATTCTTGGGTTCGGCAGGAATCCAGTACTGCCAAAGCGGAAATTGAAATTCCAATATTTGAGAAAATTCAGAATCCAGAACAAAAAGAAAAGATGATTATAGAAAGTAAAAAAGATACTTCTAGCAATCAAACTAAAGCTCATATTGAAGCTAAAAAAGATACTGTTTCATTAGCAATTCCTATTGAAGACGTTAAATTCAGTGCTACAAATTCTCGAGGAGAAATTATTTTTCTATTTGAAAAAGGAATTACAATTAAAAAAAACAGAAAAGAAATATTTCCTTCTGAAGATTCCAAACTTTACAAATACAAAATAAATAGTTTTTTAATTGAACACCCCAAGCAAGAAGTTCATATAAATTCAATTTACAGCCCACAAGAGGATGTATCCATTCCAAATATAGGAATACAAAGAGCTCAAGAAGTTGAAAAAAAACTTTTAGCAATTGGAGTACCTTCAGAAAAAATAGTGAAAAAATCAATAATTAAGAATAGTATCTTCTCTGAAAAAAATCACTATACCAATGGATTCTATTTTACTTTTGAAGAATTGGACATAGAAAGAGTAAATAGAAAAATAAATAGTAAACCTAAAATTAGAATTGTATATCCAAAGTTTTCAGAATCTGGTATTGCAGTAAATAGTGATTTAAAAAGTTTATTAACAGATTTAAAACATTATTTTATAGAACATCCTAATAAAAAAGTTGATATTGTAGGCCATACAGATAATATTGGTAATAGTTCTGATAACTATACTATAGGACTAAAATATGCTCAACAAGCAAGATGGTATTTAATTAATAAAGGTGGTATTAAAAAAACATCTTTGATAGTATCTTCTAAAGGAGAATCTGAGCCTTTAGATAGTAATAGTAGTAAACAAGGAAGAAATGAAAATAGACGTATCGAAATAATATTTAGATAACATGTTAAAACTCTTATTTCTACATATTTTCCCAACACAATTCATTAGTATATTTATTTTAATGTTAAGCACTTTTTTAATTGGATACTTTACGTCTCTATGGTTTGAAAGAAATAGAAATAAAGCTATTATTAAAAAATTAAAACGTAAAATAAATAACCTTAAGCAAAGTCATAACAATTCAGTTAAAAAAGGAAGCATTAATAATATTGACACTATTCGTACTGAAATAAAACCAAAAAAGTTAAAAGTAGCTCACGAAGCACAAAAAAATATTATTGATGAAAAAAGTACAAAAAAAACGATTGCAAATAAAACAAGGACTAGTTATATAACTTATACAAAATCAAAACCAGAACTAGATTTTAATAATTTTGGTAAAGCATTAGAAAGCCAAAACGATGACCTTACAAAACTTGACGGTATTGGTCCTTATATTCAGCAACGACTAAACGATATCGGAATTTATAATTACGATCAAGTAAGTAAATTTACTATTGAAGATATACGTAAAATCACAGAATTAATAGATTTTTTTCCAGGAAGAATCGAACGAGATAATTGGGTGGGTCAAGCACATTCATTTAAAATAAATCAATAAATTATTTATGAAATTAGCTACCCTCGATTGGATATTAATTATATCTTTTTTTACGCTTGTATTATTGATTGGAATTATTGTTTCTAAAAAATCTGGTAAAAACACTTCTGAATATTTTTTATCCAATAGAAACATGCCCTGGTGGTTACTAGGTTTTTCAATGGTGGCGACCACTTTTTCAACAGATACTCCAAATCTTGTTACAGACATTGTAAGAAACAATGGGGTTTCAGGTAACTGGGTATGGTGGGCTTTCTTATTAACAGGTCTTCTTACTGTTTTTGTATATGCAAAACTATGGCGAAAATCGAATGTTAATACCGATTTAGAATTTTATGACCTTCGCTATGGAGGTAAACCTGCACATTTTCTTAGAGGTTTTAGATCTATTTATTTAGGTGTAATTTTCAATATTATGGCAATGGCTGCAGTTACACTTGCAGCTATAAAGATTGGCCAAGTAATGCTAGGGCTTAGCCCTGTACAAACAGTTTTAATTGCTGGCTCTATAACAGTTATATTTAGCGCCTTAGGAGGTTTTCGAGGAGTCGTTTATACAGATTTTGTGTTGTTTTTTGTTGCTATAGCAGGTGCTATTGGTGCTGCCTATTATTTAGTAAACCTTCCTGAAGTTGGAGGTTTGTCAAATTTAATTAAACATGAAAATGTTGTGGACAAGCTTTCTATTTTTCCCGACTTTTCTGATACTGAAGCATTGATAGGGATATTTATTATACCACTAGCAGTACAATGGTGGAGCGCTTGGTACCCTGGTGCAGAACCTGGTGGTGGTGGTTATATTGCACAAAGAATGTTAGCTGCAAAAAACGAAAATCATGCAATTGGAGCAACTTTCTTTTTCAATATTATGCATTATGCGTTACGTCCTTGGCCTTGGATTTTGGTGGCATTGGCTTCATTGGTTTTATATCCAGATTTAGCGAGTATACAAACAGCATTTCCAAATGTTGAAGAAAGTAAATTAGGGCATGATTTAGCTTATTCTGCAATGTTAACGAAATTACCTTCAGGACTATTGGGATTGGTTCTTGCATCATTGGGAGCAGCTTATATGTCTACAATTTCAACACATTTAAATTGGGGCTCGTCATATATTGTAAACGATTTTTATAAGCAACATATTAATAAAAATGCTTCTGAAAAAAAACTTGTAAATGTTGGAAGAATGTCAACCGTAGTTTTAATGTTCTTTAGTGCTCTACTAGCATTAGTATTAACAAATGCACTACAATTATTTGAAATCATTCTGATGTTTGGTGCTGGAACAGGTTTAATCTTTATTTTGCGTTGGTTCTGGTGGAGAATAAATGCTTGGAGTGAAATATCAGCAATGTTTGCCTCAGGAGTTATTTCTATTCTATTAAACTTTACGAGTCTTAGTACTTTATTGTTCGATCACAAAATTGACGGTGGAAGCTTAGTTGAAGGTGTTTTCCCTGCTTGGGCAAAATTTCCATTGGTAGTATTGATAACTACTGTAGTTTGGATTATGGTAACTTTTTTAACGAAACCAGAAAAAGACGAAAAATTAAGAGAGTTCTACAAGCAAACAACTCCTGGTGGTCCTGGTTGGAAAAAGGTTTTAAATACTTTTAATGACAAGGATTTTATAGAAAAAGAAAATACTAAAAAATGGTCTGTACCTTCAGGTATTTTGGCGATGGTATTAGGATGCATATTAGTTTATAGTTGCATGTTTGCAACTGGAAACATTCTTTACGGCAATTATAATATTGCTATAGGACTTATAGTTTTAATTATTATATCCAGCATATTATTAATAATACTATGGAGGAAAAACAAACTGTCTGCTTTATAGATTAATATTTTATTTAGTAAATTACCCACTTTAAAGCAATACTTTATTAACTGCTACTAACGTTATTCCTAATTCGTAGGTTTATATAAAATTTTAGCACAATCGATACATTGACAAATCATTTAACTAAAAGTAAATATATTGATGTTGCTAAATCAATTAAAGATAGTAATTCAAAACTCTTAACAAAACTTCCATATTTTGTAGTTCGATTAATTTCTAAAATTGTTAAAGAAAAGGAAATCAACGAAGTGCTAAACAAATATTCTGATGATATTGGTGGAGATTTTTTAAAAAGTATATTAGAAGAATTTAATATTACTTTAGAAATAGAAGGCTTAGAAAACCTACCTAACAATGAAAAATGCTTCTTTGCCTCAAATCACCCATTTGGAATTATAGATGGTTTAATATTAACATCAATTGTAAACAATAAGTATGGTCATTTAAAAGCTATTGCGAATGATGCTTTTGATTTCATACCGCATTTAAAGCCTTTTATCATATCAGTCAATGTTTACGGAAAATCATCAAAAGACCACATTACAGCCCTAGAAAAAACATACCAAAGTAATATACCAATTACCCATTTTCCGGCAGGTGCTGTATCAAGAATTACAGCAGGTAAAGTTCAAGATGATGTTTGGAAAAAAAGCTTTGTAAGAAAAGCAATTCAACACAAAAGAGATATCGTTCCATTTTATATTCATGGTAAAAATTCAAACTTATTTTATTTCGTTTATAGAATTAGACAATGGCTTGGAATTGATCAAAACATAGAGTTAATGTTATTGCCCAGCGAAATGTTTAAAAAAAGAAATAAAACAATAAAAATTAATATCGGAAAGCCAATAGCACATAGCTCTTTAGATAAAACAGCTACTAATACAGAATGGGCTAAAAAAATACGTAATCAAGTGTATCAATTAGGAGAAAGTAAATAAAAATATATGACATCGATAAAATTTAACATTAGAGAGAGTTTATTTAAAATTTGGTATTTCTACGTCAATAAAGTAGATAAAAATGCCGAAGTTTTATTTATGAATTATGGCTATAGTAGTGATGATCAAAAACTAACTTTAGACCAAAAAGACGAAATGAATAGATATTCTATTCAACTTTATTCTCACTTTACGGTAGACGTTTCTATTAAAGATAAAGATATCGTAGAAGTTGGTAGTGGCCGTGGTGGTGGATTAAACTTCATCACTAAAACGTTTAAACCAAAATCTGCAATTGGTGTTGAATTAGACAAACGTGCAATTACTTTTTGCAACAATCACTATACACAAGACAATTTAAACTTTATACATGGTGATGCACAAAAGCTTACTTTAAAGAACGAATCTTGTGATATAATTCTTAATGTAGAATCATCTCATAGATACCTAGATATGCAAAGTTTTTTAGGAGAAGTATATCGTGCTTTACGTCCAGGAGGACATTTTTTATTTACAGATTTTAGATACGATTATGAAATGGACGAGCTAAACCAGCAACTAGAATTAAGCGGTTTAAAAGTAATTAAAGAAAGAAATATTAACAAAGAAGTAGTAACTGCATTAGAACTTGACGACCCAAGAAAACGCGGTCTTGTAAAAAAATTAACTCCAAAATTCCTTAATAAAGTAGCTTTAAATTTTAGTGGAACTATTGGTTCTGAAACATACAATCAATTTGTATCTAACAAATACATCTATTTTAGTTACATATTAACTAAAATATAATCTAATAGTATTGTATAAAAAAAGCCACTTTAAAAGTGGCTTTTTTTTATATAATATATTTTTTAGTTATTTCCTAAAATAAGTGGCATTCCACTTTCTCCAGAACCTATAACTATAATTTTAGAATTTGGAGATTCAGATAATTTAATAGTTGCATCTATTCCTTTATCTTGAAGTATTTTATCAGTTAAAGAAGCACTTAATATTCTGTTAGATTCTGCTTTCCCTTTAGCTTCAATAATTACTTTTTCAGCTTCTTTTGCTGCTGTAACTAATCTAAACTCATATTCTAAAGATTCTTGCTCTTGCTTTAATTTACGTTCAATAGCATCTTTAATTGTATTTGGTAAAGTAACATCTCTAACTAAAACCTCATTTAACTGAACATATTGTTTGCTTAGAATAAGTTTTGTTTCTTCATATATTTCATCTTGAATAGCATCACGCTTACTAGAATATAATTGCTCTGGCGTATATCGACCTACAACACTACGTGCTGCACTTCGAATAGCAGGTTGAATAACACGTTGTAAATAACCTTTCCCAAGAGACTGGTGTAAATTACCTAGATCGTTATAAACAGGTTCGTACCAAGCAGATGCATCAATTTGAATTTCTAGTCCGTTTGAAGAAAGTACTTTCATTTTTTCAAAAAGTTCTTGTTGACGCACTTCATAAACAAAAACTTTGTTCCAAGGTGCTACAATATGAAATCCTTCTCCCATTGGAGGTTCATCTGTTACAACTCCTTCGCCAAAAGTCTCAAATAATACTCCAGCTTCTCCAGAGTCTATAGTTACTGCAGATTTTGCAACAATAACTATTGTAAGTATTAATAATATAATTACTGGTATTCCAATTTTAGGTAATTTTTCCATTTCGTTTTATTTTAATTTATTTATTATTTTTATATGAGTCCGTTATATTTTCGCAGAAACCATTCTATTGACAAAGATAAGATTATTAGACTTAATAAGTATATCCAATCTATAAGAGGTTCAATTTTTTCTTCGCTTTTCTGAACTTGCTTAAAAGTATCATCCTTAATTAGAGAGTCTATTAATAACGAAGCATCAGAAATAAAATAGTCCTTCCCTTGAGTATTTGTCGCTACTCTTGATAGTTTTGTTACATCTGCATTTAAAAATTGCTGTTCTACATTAAAATCTAATATAGTAAATGCTCCATTTCTAGTGAGTAATATTTCATCATTTACTGAAACTTTAAATACGTATTCACCTGCTTTTAAAATACTTAAATCAACTTCATAATAGTTTCTTTTCAATAATAATGGATATTCAGAGCTTTGTTTTGTATCACTATTTGTTATTAAAATAGATAAATTTGCATTAGAATTAAATACAAAATTTTTATCAAAATATTGAGCTGAAACACGAATAGTATTGTTGTTATAGTAAAAATTATCAAAAGAAACCTCTAACCTGCTTCTCCTTTTATTAGATGCTAAATACTGAATCACTTTACCAAAAAAGGTGTCAAATTCTTTATAATTTTTAGATTCAATAAATGATTGTGCTCTCCATTTCCAAATGCCTTCTCCATCAAAAATAGCATTTCTAGTGCCATTTATTTCGATAGTGGCAAGTAGTGGTGTTTCTGTTTCGAAGCCATCGATAGATTGTTCTAATATATTATCATAAGGAACTATTATTTCTAATTCTCCAAATAAAGTATTTAACGGCCTATAATCTGAAAAATTAATGTCATCAATTGCGAAAGCACCATAGTTTTGGTTTAAAACACCAACAACATTCTCAAATTGATTGGTAACTTCTTTTATATAATTATCCTGAATACTATTCAAAAAATACCAATCTGTTTGTTGTCCAGTAAAAACCAATGTGTTTTTATTTAATCTATCTATTTCAGCATAAATAGTTGTAAAACTTCTATTGGGTTGATATAGGATTATTAATTGATGATCGCTAAGTAATGATAGTGCTTCAGAAGATTTTTTAATAGTAACTTTTCGTTGTTCATTACTTTCAACAGACCTCTTTATAGCTCCAATATCTGGATGAATAATATCGCTTACTATAAGCACATTTGTAGATTGATCAATTACTTCTAAGGCAAACTGTTTGCTGTTATTTATTTTATTTTTTTCTTCAGAAATTGGATTAATTTGTGCTGTATATTTTTGAAATCCAACACTAGAAGCTGGCAATGTAAAATTTAATATTTGGGTATTCTGATTTTCTGTAAATGAAACATTCTCTTTAAATACTATTGTATTGCCTTTTTTAACTTCAAATTGAGTTGTTATATTTTTTGAACCATGGTAAACCAAGATTACTTCTACTGGAAATTTATTCTTTAAAAAAGCATACCGATTGGTGTTTAATTGCGTTATTTTTAAATCTAAATATTTTGTAGAATCGCCTATAATTACAGGATATATTTTGTTTTTAAAGCTTGATGAACTAAATTCATAATCATTCCCTAAGGTTTGATTTCCATCAGTAATTAATAGTGTTGGAGCAACTTCATCTTTAAATAATTGATTTGTTAATGATAAAGCTTCAGAAATATTAGAGTTTTTTTCATTAAATGTTAACGAATCATTTATTTGAAATTTATTCCCAAAAGTATAAAATGAAAGGTCAAACTTTTGATTTAAATCCTCATTAGCTTTAAGAGATGTGACAAAATCAGAAACGTTAGCAATTTGATTTAATTCAGATATAGATTCAGAATTATCAATTAAGACAGGAAGGTTAGGTTTTATTAAAGAATAAGTCTCCGTTTTAAATTTAGGATTTATTAATAATAATAAAACTAAAAATATGCTTATAAACCTTAAAGAACCATAAATCCATTTAGTGCTTTTTGAAAATTTAGTTTTATAGCCATACATAAAAACTGCCAATACGATTGAAATTATAATGGCAATTATGATATATAATATAGTCTGTGTAGTCATCTAATTATCTAGTTAAGCCTTATGACCACATATAAAAATAGGTAAATCTTATAAAGTTAAATTTAGTTACTTTATGTAAGCATACCACCGTCAACATTTAAAACTTGACCAGTAATATATGCAGACATATCACTTCCTAAGAATACACAGGTATTTGCAACTTCTTCAGGAGTACCTCCTCTTTTTAAGGGAATAGCTTCATAATATTGTTTAATAGTTTCTTCACCTAATTTCTCTGTCATTTCAGTAATAATAAATCCTGGTGCAATAGCATTACTCCTAATATTTCGAGAACCTAGTTCTATTGCCATTGATTTTGTAAAACCTATAACACCTGCTTTTGAAGCAGCATAATTACTTTGACCTGCGTTTCCTTTAACCCCAATAACAGAACTCATATTAATTATAGATCCTTTGCGCTGTTTCAACATTACACGTTGTACAGCCTTGGTCATATTAAAAACAGATTTTAAGTTAACTTGAATTACACGATCAAAATCTTCTTCACTCATTCGCATCAAAAGATTGTCTTTTGTAATCCCAGCGTTATTTATTAAAATATCTATAGATCCAAATTCTTTGTAAACATCTGTAGCTAAATTTTGAGCCTCTTCAAAATTAGACGCATCACTTTTATAGCACTTTACTTTTACTCCTTCTTTAGAAACTTCAGCTTCAATAGCTTTTGCAGATTCCGCAGATGAGCTATATGTAAATGCTACATTAGCACCATGTTTTGCGAAAACTTCAACAATTGCTTTACCAATTCCTCTACTACCTCCAGTAATAATTGCTGTTTTACCTTCTAATAATTTCATGTGTCTTTCGTTATTGTTTTATAATGGTCACAAGTTCTTCGCTATTAATCAACCCCTTGCGTGTGAGATATTTTTAACATGCGCGTTTCATAAAAATATAAATAACATTTATAAAATTACAAGCACTAATATAATAAGTAATTAGCCTATAAATAAACTAAAATAGATGAATTTTTATTAAATAAAAAAAGGGCTAATTATTAGCCCTTTTTTTATATTTAAATCTTTAGAGTTTTATCCTAAAATTTCTTTTACTTTTTTCCCAATTTCGGCAGGAGAATCCACTACATGAATTCCATGAGCTCTCATTATTTTCTTTTTTGCCTGAGCAGTATCATCACTTCCTCCAACTATTGCACCTGCGTGCCCCATAGTTCTTCCTGCAGGAGCAGTTTCTCCAGCAATAAAACCAATGATTGGCTTATTACTTCCACTCTCTTTATACCATTTAGCAGCATCAGCTTCTAGGTTCCCACCTATTTCACCAATCATAACAACACAATTTGTATCCTCATCATTGATTAACATTTGTACAGCATCTTTTGTAGTAGTACCAATTATTGGATCTCCACCAATTCCTATAGCTGTTGAAATCCCATAACCTTGTTTTACAACTTGGTCTGCAGCTTCATACGTTAAAGTACCAGATTTAGAAACTAAGCCTACATGTCCTTTTTTAAATACAAAACCTGGCATGATACCAACTTTTGCCTCTCCTGGTGTTATAACTCCAGGACAGTTAGGCCCAATCAATCTACACTCTTTATCTTTTATATAATCTGAAACCTTAATCATATCGGCAACAGGAATACCTTCTGTAATTGTTATAATTACTTTAATCCCAGCTTCTGCAGCTTCCATGATAGCATCTGCTGCAAATGCAGGAGGTACAAAAATAATAGAAGTATCAGCTCCAACTTTTTCAACTGCTTCTGCAACAGTATTAAAAACTGGTTTATCTAAATGTGTTTGTCCGCCTTTTCCAGGAGTAACACCACCAACTAAGTTAGTGCCGTAATCTATCATTTGACCTGCATGAAAAGTTCCCTCTCCACCGGTAAATCCTTGTACAATTATCTTTGAATCTTTATTTACTAAAACACTCATTTATATGAAATATTAATTGATTTTTTTATTACTGCAAATATACTTTTTTTATAAAAGTTTTAGAGCATTTTATACTTTAACTTTATGGTAAGATTCTGTAGTGTCATCCTTTTCAGTAACGGGTTGACTAACCAAATGTCCACGATACATTTTGTCATCCTTAACTTCCCAAATACCAATAAAATGAGAGATTCCAAGTTCTTCCTCTGGATTCTCTATAGTTCTAATATAATATTTATATCGAATTGTAACATGGTTGCCATCTTGTAACAGGTGACTGATTTCAATTCTTAAATCATTATAAGTTCTTCTAATTTCTAAAAAAAATGCGACTAAGTCTTCATAATGCATAATTGTCAATCCATCTGAGCTATTCCAAATTAAAACTAGATCTTTATGGAAATAATTTTCTAAAACAGTTTTATCATTTATAATATTCGCTTGATGAAAGTCTTTTATTACTTGCTTTGGGGATTTACTCATTTTAATTTATCTAATTTATCCAATATTTCAGGTATTAACCTAATAGAAGCTAATTCTTTATATTTTTTTCTGAAATCATCAGCTGGTGTACCAAAATAAGATTTATGCCCTTCTAATGATTTGCTAACACCACTTTGAGCAGAAATCACTGCATTTTCACCAATTGTTATTCCGCTTGTGATTCCAGCCTGACCCCAAATAGTAACAAAATCTTCAATAACAACACAACCAGAAATTCCAACCTGTGAAGCAACTAAACAACGTTTCCCTATTACAGTATCATGACCAATATGTACTTGATTATCTATTTTAGAACCTTCTCCAATGATTGTTGAAGCAGTTACTCCTTTATCAATAGTACATAATGCGCCAATATCCACATGGTCTTCTATAACGACATTTCCTCCGCTTAAAAGTTTGTCAAATTTCTCAGGTCTATTTTTATAATAAAAAGCATCGGCTCCTAATATAGTTCCACTGTGAATGGTTACATTATTTCCTATGACTGTGTTATCATAAATGCATACATTAGAATGGATTAAACAATCGCTGCCGATTTTAACATTATTCCCAACAAAAACGTTGGGTTGTAAAACCGTATTATCACCAATAATTGCAGATTCTGAAATAGCTGCAGTAGCGGCAATAAAAGGATTAAAGTGATTGGTTAATTTATTAAAATCTCTAAACGGATCATCAGATATTAACAATGATTTCCCGTCAGGACAAGTTACTTCTTTATTAATTAATATAATTGTTGCTTTAGAAGCTAAGGCTTTATCATAATACTTTGGATGATCAACAAATACGATATCTCCCGGTTCTACCACATGAATTTCATTCATTCCAAAAACAGGGAACTCAGCATTACCAATATAATCACAATTTAAAATTCTTGCAATATCTTCAATAGTTTGGGGAGTAGAGAATTTCATTTATATATTATTTTATTCTTTTACACGTTCTTGATAATTACTCTTATCAGTATCTATTCTAATTTTATCTCCTTCATTAATAAATAGAGGTACATTAATTTTTGCTCCAGTTTCAACAATAGCCGGTTTTGTAGCATTCGTTGCTGTATTTCCTTTAACACCTGGTTCAGTACTTGTAACTTCCAATATCACGTGAGCTGGTAAATCTACTGAAAGTGGCATATCATCATCAGCATTAATTTGAATAGTAACTGTTTCTCCTTCTTTCATTAAATCTGAATTATCTAACGAATCTTTTTCTAGTTGAATTTGAGAATAATCTTCATTATTCATAAAATGATACGTACTCCCTTCATTATATAAGAATTGGAATTTATGAGTTTCTACCCTTACTTCATCAATTTTATGTCCAGCCGAAAAAGTATTATCAATTACTTTTCCTGAAGTCACACTTTTTAATTTTGTTCTTACAAACGCAGGGCCTTTACCAGGCTTAACGTGCATAAATTCTATAATTTTAAAAATATCATGATTATATTTAATACATAATCCTTTTCTAATATCTGAAGTACTTGCCATAATTATTTTAATTTATTAATTTGAAAAATAACCTTTCATTATTCCTCTTTTTGAATTTTTTATAAACTGTAGGATTTCATCCCTTTCGGTTGTTGCTTCCATGTCAGCTTCAATAAGTCGAACTGCTTGAGTATTGTTAAATCCTTTTTGATATAAAGTTCTATAAATATTCTGAATTTCTCTAATTTTTTCAGATTCAAAACCTCTTCTTCTTAATCCTATAGAATTAATTCCAACATAGGACATTGGTTCACGCGCTCCTTTTACAAAAGGAGGTACATCTTTTCTAACCAAAGAACCTCCAGTAATAAATGCATGTTGACCTATCGTACAAAATTGATGTACGGCTGTCATTCCAGCTAGAATCACATGATTACCTACAGTAACGTGTCCTGCCAGTGTACTGTTATTTGAAAAAATACAATTATCACCCACAATACAATCATGAGCAATATGGCAATATGCCATTATTAAACAATTTTTTCCAACCACTGTTTTACCTCTATCAACCGTACCACGATTAATAGTCACATATTCACGTAAGGTTGTATTATCACCTATTACAACAGTAGTTTCTTCGTCTTGAAATTTTAAATCTTGCGGTACCGCAGAAATTACACATCCTGGAAAAATACTGCAATTTTTTCCAATACGAGCACCTTCCATAATGGTTACATTAGATCCTATCCAAGTACCTTCACCAATAATTACATTATTATGTATCGTTGTAAATGGTTCTACTACAACATTTTTAGCGATTTTCGCTCCTGGATGTACGTATGCTAGAGGTTGATTCATCTATAAGTTTTTTGTTTTAACAATTTTCGCCATTAATTCGGCTTCTGCAACTAATATTCCGTTTACATAAGCTTTTCCAGACATTATACAAATTCCTCTTCTAATTGATTCGTCTAAGACAAGATCAAAAATTAAAGTATCTCCTGGGGTAACTTGTTTTTTAAATTTAACGTTATTAATTTTTAAAAAGTAAGTTAAATAATTCTCTGGGTCTGGAACCATGCTTAATGCCAATATCCCTCCTGCTTGAGCCATTGCTTCAACTATTAACACTCCAGGCATAACTGGTGCTCCTGGAAAATGACCTGTAAAAAAAGGTTCGTTCATGGTCACATTCTTAAGGCCCACTACACGGGTTTCAGTAAGTTCCAAAATTTTATCTACTAATAAAAAAGGAGGTCTATGAGGCAACATATCCATGATGGCATTGATATCCTTTACAGGTTGTTTAGTTAAATCAAAAACAGGTATTTTATTTCTTTTTTCCGTTTTAATAATTTTTGAAATCTTTTTTGCAAATTGAGTATTTACATAATGCCCTGGTTTATTTGCGATTACTTTTCCTCTTATTCGAGTTCCAATTAATGCAAGATCACCAATAACATCCAATAATTTATGTCTTGCTGCTTCATTAGGGTGATTTAATGTAAGATTATCTAAAATTCCATTGGGTTTAACAGCGATATCATCTTTACCAAAAGCAACTCGAAGTTTTTCCATTGTTTCTGGAGACAACTCTTTATCTACATAAACAATAGCATTGTTTAAATCCCCACCTTTAATTAAACCATGATCTAGTAACATTTCAATTTCATGCAAGAAACTAAAAGTTCGAGAATCAGAAATCTCTTTTTTGAACTCTGAAATTTCATTAATAGAGGCATTTTGAGTACCTAGTACATTAGTTCCAAAATCAACCATTGCAGTAAGTTCATATTTATCTGATGGCATGATCATTATCTCACTTCCAGTTTTTTCATCTTTATAAGAGATTATTTCTTTTACTACATATTCTTCTACAAAAGCTTCTTGTTCAGTAAAACCAGCGGTTTCTAAAACTTTAATAAAATATTTTGATGAACCATCCATTATTGGAGGCTCTGAAGCATTTAGTTCAATAATACAATTATCAATTTGCAAACCTACTAAAGCAGCTAACACATGTTCTGAAGTATTTATATTTACTCCATGTTTTTCAAGGTTTGTACTTCTTTGAGTAGTAACCACATAATTAGCATCGGCTTCAATAACTGGTTTACCTTCTAAATCTATACGTACAAATGCATATCCATAATTCTCTGGAGCAGGCTTAAAAGTAATGGTTACAGATTTCCCTGTATGTAATCCTACACCTGATAGTGATACTTCTTTTGCAATTGTTTTTTGTTTAATATTTAAATTAGTCATTCGCAATATTTTTCTCTATTGTATTAAGTCTATTAATTATTTTAGGCAGATTTTTAAAATGCACATAACTCTTATTATAATCATTATAAATGAGTGCAGGTGATCCCTGTAATATTTCATTATCCTTTACATTTCTACCTATTCCACTTTGCGCTTGTATTCTTACATTGTTTCCTATGGTTAGATGGCCTGCAAATCCAACTTGACCACCAATCATACAATTTTCTCCTATTTTGGTAGATCCTGCAATTCCTGTTTGAGCAGCAATAACAGTATTTTTTCCTATTTCTACATTATGAGCAATCTGGATTTGGTTATCCAACTTCACCCCTTTTCTGATAATTGTAGATCCCAATGTAGCCCTATCTATTGAGGTTGCAGCACCAACATCAACATTATCTTCTATGATCACATTTCCAATTTGCGGAACTTTTATAAACTCACCTTTTTTATTAGGTGTGAAACCAAAGCCATCGGCTCCAAGAATTGCACTACTATGAATAACACAATTATCTCCTATTTGTGTATCAAAATATATTTTTGCACCAGAAAATAAAGTGACATTATTACCAATAGTTACATTATCACCTATATAAACATTTGGATAAATTTTTACATTATCACCAATTTTTACATTATCACCTAAATAAGCAAAAGCACCAATATAAATGTTCTCACCATATTTAGCGCTTTCAGAAATAAAAACCGGTTGTTCGATTCCAGTCTTATTCATTTTTACTTGATTATAGTACTCTAGTAATTTTGAAAAAGACTTATATGCGTCATCAACTCTTATTAAGGTAGTACTTATTTTATTTTCAGCTTTAAAATTTTTATCTACGATAACAACAGAAGCCTTAGTGGTATAAATATATTGTGTGTATTTTGGATTAGAGAGAAAGCTTAAACTTTCTGGTATTCCTTGTTCAATTTTTGAAAGCTTAGAAACTTCTACTTCTGAATTTCCTTCTACTTCACCTTCCAAAATACCTGCTATTTGAGCTGCTGTAAATTTCAAACTTTATTTTTTATAAGAATATTCATTTCCATGCAAAAATAGAAAAAAAGGTTTATTAATTTGTTTTTGGGAAACACATATAATTTTTAATCACTTTTTTAGACAATGCTTTTAAGTTAAACTGATCACTTGCATTTGCCACATCGATCACTTTTCCACCTTTTGTGTACAAATTAATAGTCTCTTTTTCCATACTATATGCTTGATTAGTGATTTGCCCAGTAAAAACAAAATATGAAGCTTCACTTTCATTAATACTGTATTTTGACATTAAAACTTTTTTTGCATTTTTAATTTTATCTTTCGAAAACTCTTGTTTTTGGATTTCAATTCTTAATAAATCTCGATTTAATAACATTTGTGAAATATTACTTAATACAAAATCCTCTTCAGATTGCCAAGATTTCATAGCAGACACAATATCATAGTCATCTAATTTAGCGAAAATATCTAAAGTTTCATTAGTTATATTTTCTTTGGTTACCATTGAGTTTAAAAAATAGGTCAAAGCAGTACTTGCGTCTAGTTTTATTCCCTTACTCGTAAGCTCTTTTGCTCTTTTTAAAAGTCTAGTGACTAATTGTTCTGCTACAAGACTAGTTTTATGTAAATAAACCTGCCAATACATCAATCTTCTTGCAAGAATAAATTTTTCAACAGAGTAAATTCCTTTCTCCTCAACTACAATTTTATCTTCAAAAACATTTAGCATACTAATCAAACGTTGTGAATTTATGGAGCCTTCAGAAACACCTGTGTAAAAACTGTCTCTCCTTAAATAATCCATTCGATCCATATCCAATTGTCCAGAAATTAATTGATAAAGGAACTTTCTAGGGTATTCATTCTTAAATATTTGAATGGCAAGCGTTAATCTGTTGTTAAATTCTTTATTTAATTCGTCCATAAAAAGCAATGAAATAAACTCATGATCTACGTTTTCTATAATACTATGTTCCATCGCATGCGAAAATGGACCGTGTCCTATATCATGAAGTAAAATAGCTATATAAAGAGCTTCAGACTCTTCTCCACTGATTTCAATACCTTTAAAACAAAGCACTTGAACCGCTTTTTGCATTAAATGCATGGCGCCTAAAGCATGATGAAAACGAGTATGATGTGCACCCGGATAAACCATATAGGACATCCCCATTTGTGTAATTCTACGCAATCGCTGAAAGTATCGATGCTCAATTAATTCGAAAATGAGTGGACTTGGTATGGTAATAAAACCATAAATTGGATCGTTTATAATTTTGAGTTTGTTTTGCGAATTCAATCTTTAACTTTTTTTTATTAATAAAAGATGATTTAATAGGTACTTCGGAATTATTTTTGCGATACACATTGAAGTTTCTTTTTAAAAATTTCAATTAATTAACAAATATACATATATGAGCGAAATAAAAATACTTTGGGTAGATGATGAAATAGAATTATTAAAGCCACACATTATATTCCTTGAAAAAAGAAATTATAGCGTTACAAAAGCTTTAAGTGGTAGAGAGGCTCTAGATGAAATTAAGAAGCAAAATTTTGATATTGTTTTTTTAGATGAAAACATGCCAGGACTTACTGGTATTGAGACATTAGCTGAAATAAAAGAACATCAAGCAAACCTTCCTGTTGTAATGATTACAAAAAGTGAAGAAGAGTACATTATGGAAGAAGCAATAGGTTCTAAAATTGCAGATTACCTTATTAAACCTGTTAATCCTAACCAAATACTATTAAGTTTAAAAAAGAATTTAGATCATTCTAGGTTGGTTTCTCAAAAAACAACATCTTCTTACCAACAGGAGTTTAGAAAAATAGCGATGGATCTATCCATGATAAACTCTTATGAGGAATGGGTAGAAATGTACCAAAAGCTTGTTTACTGGGAATTAGAGCTAGAAGGCATTGATGATTCTGGAATGTTTGAAATTTTGGAATCTCAAAAAAACGAAGCTAATAATCAGTTTTGCAAATTCATAGACAAAAATTATCCAGATTGGTTTAATAACAATGAAGATACTCCAACAATGTCACACACGCTATTTAAAGAGAAAGTTTTGCCTGTAATAGAAACGCAAAAAACAATATTTATAGTAGTAGATAATTTACGATATGATCAATGGAAGGCATTCGAACCATTTTTAAATAGTAGTTTCAAGAAAAGCAGTGAAGAACTTTATTATAGCATTTTGCCAACTGCAACACAGTATGCAAGAAACTCAATATTTTCAGGATTAATGCCAAGCGAAATGGAAAAACTGCATCCTGATTATTGGCTAAATGACACTGATGAGGGAGGGAAAAACATGTTCGAAAAGGAATTTTTAGATGCTCAATTAAAAAGATTAGGGAAAAACTTAAATTGGAGTTATCATAAAATTTCAAGCTTAAAGCAAGGAAAAAAATTATCTGCAAATTTTAAATCACATAAGAATGAAGATTTAATAGCGGTAGTTTATAATTTTGTAGATATGCTTTCACATTCAAAAACTGAGATGGAAGTTATAAAAGAATTAGCTTCCACAGATAAGTCTTATAGATCATTAACACAAAGTTGGTTTAAAAATTCACCATTACTTGATATTATCCAACAAGCTTCTTCTTTAGGATTTAAATTAATTATCACCACAGATCACGGAACTATTAATGTTAAAAACCCAACAAAAGTAATAGGTGACAAAAATATTAGCGCTAATTTAAGGTATAAAACAGGCAGAAGCTTGTCCTACGTGGAGAAAGACGTATTGGTTTCTAAGAATCCTAAAAATATACACTTACCCTCAATTAATATGAGCAGCTCATTTATTTTTGCAAAAGGAGATATGTTTTTTGCTTATCCGAATAGATATAATCATTTCGTAAGCTATTATAAAAACACCTACCAGCATGGAGGCATATCTATGGAGGAAGTTTTAATTCCATTTATAGTTTTAGAACCAAAGCAGTAATTTTTGTAATATTTATCCTTCAACAATACTTTTTATCGATATTTTTTGTAAATTATCGGTATTAATGTGTATGTTTGTTTTTAAGTTTACTATGGAATACAGTTTCAATTTACAAGATTTGCCATTAGTTGCAAAAAAAGTGTTAATAGAAGTTCCCAATAAAATCCTTCTTTTTTATGGAGATATGGGAGTAGGAAAAACAACACTCATAAAGGAAATTGCAAAACAATTAGGAGTTAAAGAAATAATTAACAGCCCAACATTTGCATTAGTAAACGAATATAAAATTAAAGATGATAAAGTTTACCATTTTGATTTTTACAGAATTAATAAAGAAGAAGAAGCTATGGACATTGGAATAGAAGAATATTTTTTTTCAAGCAATTGGAATTTGATAGAATGGCCTCAAAAAATAAGTAATCTTTTACCTACAAATAGCACAAAAATACAACTTACTAAAAATCAAAACGGAAGTAGAACAATAAAAATTATGCCAGTGAAATAGATTGCGATGATAAATATAATAATACGTTACACTTTTAAATTAAGGCCTCAAATCAAGAATTTTTAATCGTTTTTTTTTGCGTAAAAGCAAACTTATAAATGTAAGGCTAACTTAATTTGATTACTTGTGTTTTTCTGTGATAGGTTTGTACTAATAATCTCACAAAAAACAAGTATTTATGAAATTTACAAAATTATTTTTTATCGTTGCAATATTAGGAGCTGGTTTATTTATATCTTGCACTCCTGAAAGTATTGAAGATGGACAAACAGAACAACAAATCGATGGAAGTATGCGACCACCCAACAACGGGTAGTAGTCAGTCATCTTTATTTATAGGAGGGGTTATTGTGATTTTAATCGCAGTATCCCCTTTCATATTTTATGCATACGAAAGTTTTCCCAAGAAAAATATTTGGGAAACACCTTTTTTTAGTATTGAAACTGCTTTTGCAGATTGGTATGGTTACGCTTGGTACCTTGTAGGTAAAATAACCCCTTTATATTTACTGCTATTATGGTTTTTCACCTGTAAACATTGGTGGCACTGGATTATTTTGGTGCCAATCGCTATGTATTCTTTTCAACTTATGGGTTTAATTAATCAAAGTAATAACTATGACGAATTAGAAATTTATTATGTTATTCCTTTAATGATGATAATAATTCCTGCTGTATATGTAATTCGTGCGAAATTATTTGATAAAGTTCGTGGAGATGATTTAAAATCCTTCGAAGAGGAACTTTCTCAAAAAAGATCAACCTGGCATCAAATTAAAGATCTGTTTAGATAACCATCTGTTTCTCTAATTGACATTTATTTACGTAACTTAGTCCTTCTAACAATTTATAAATGTCTGATATAAAATCTCCCTTTACCAAAGCTCAATTACTGCCTCAAGAGGAAACCCTTGAAATCACTAAAGAAAAAGGTGAATTATTTATCGGAATTCCTAAAGAAACTCATTTTCAAGAAAAAAGAATATGCTTAACTCCTGATGCAGTTGCAGCAATAGTTGCCAATGAGCATCGTGTTTTAATAGAAAATGGAGCCGGTGAAAAAGCAGGATTTACAGATGCTGATTATAATGAAGCTGGTGCAGAATTAACAAAGGACATTAATAAAGTATTTGGTTGTCCTATAATATTAAAAGTAGAACCACCTTCTCTAGACGAGATAGAACTCATAAATCCTAAGACGATTTTAATTACTGCTCTTCAATTAAAAACTAGGAATAAAGAATACTTTGAAGCTTTAGCAAAAAAGAAAATTACAGCCTTAGCTTTTGAATTTATTAAAGATGAAGCCCATAGCTATCCTGCCGTTAAAGCACTTAGCGAAATTGCTGGTACCGCTTCTGTTTTAATAGCTTCTGAGTTAATGGCAAATAATGAAATAAGCAACGGAATGCTATTTGGTAACATTAGCGGAGTTCCACCAGTTGAGGTTGTGATTATTGGAGCTGGAACCGTTGGGGAATTTGCAACCAGATCTGCATTAGGTTTAGGCGCAAATGTTAAAGTATTTGACAGTTCCCTAACTAGATTAAGGAATTTACAAGTAAAAGCTGGAAGACCATTATTTACTTCTACCCTACAACCAAAATACCTTATGAAAGCACTTAGAAGGTGTGATGTGGCTATTGGTGCCTTAAAAGGCTCAAACAGATCACCAGTAGTAGTAACAGAGACGATGGTCGAAAACATGAAAAAAGGAGCTGTTATAATTGATGTTAGTGTAGATATGGGCGGATGTTTTGAAACTACCGAAGTGACTAGCCATGACAATCCAACAAGGATTAAACATGGAGTTATCCATTATGGTGTCCCTAATATTCCTGCCAGGTATCCAAAAACGGCTTCTATATCTATAAGTAATATCTTTACTCCATATCTATTAAATATAGCCGAGTCGGGCGGATTAGAAAATGCCATACGTTTTGATAGTGGTTTAAAAAATGGGTTGTATTTTTACCGGGGTATTTTAACCAATAAAGCTGTTGCTGATTGGTACGGAATGCCTTATAGTGATCTCAATCTTTTAATATTTTAGAGAATAATCGAATCACTTTTATATTAATTATTGAAACCCTGATTATCAAATGAGTCTTTTAAAACGATTTGCATTCTATTTTGGCGGATTTGCCATTGGTCTTATTCTTTTATATTTTTTTATAGGCGGAAGTGGAGCTTCCTGTGAATTTGATTATGGACCAAGTTCAAGAACTTTAAAAAACATTAGATTAAAAGAACGTGTGTTTACAAATGAAGCTTTAGATGCTTTAAAAAATAATCAAATCGACACTTCTGATATTTCTAATCTATTATTAAAAGGTGACGTTTTATTTTCTGAAAGCAACACGGAGCTAGATTCCTGTAATGTTTATGTAATAGAAGGATCTCATAAAGGAAACCCAAATGAAAGAATTAAAATTTCAGTTGAAAATTGTAACAAAAAAGCGACTATTCAGAAAATATCAATAATCAAGTAATTTATACTTTTCTTCTTTCTTTTTCCCTTTTCAATAAAGAAAGCTCTCTACTCGTTTGACCAGCAACAGAGGTGTTTTCTTCAGCTCGCCTTATCAAGTAAGGCATCACATCTTTAACTGGACCAAACGGGATGTATTTAGCAACATTATAACCCAAAACCCCTAAGTTAAACGAAATATGATCACTCATGCCGAACAATTGCCCAAACCATACTCTTGAATCGTTTATTGCAATATTTTTTTCTTTCATTAAGTCAATTGCTAAATAAGTACTTGCTTCATTATGGGTTCCAATAAATAATTCTATATCATCAAGGTTATTTAATATATAATTTAAAACTTCATTAAAACAATCATCGGTAGCTAATTTACTTTTATGCATTGGAGTTTCATACCCTTTTTCTTCTGCTCTATCATTTTCTTTTTCTAAATAAGCCCCTCGAACAATTTTAAAGCCAATCTTATAACCACCTTCTTTTGCTTTTCTATGCTCTTCTTTAAGGTAGCCTAAACGATCCCATCGATAGCATTGCAATGTATTAAATACAACTGCACGCTCTTTATTATAGGTAACCATCATTTTTTCACAAAGTTGATCTGCAGCATCTTGCATCCAAGATTCTTCAGCATCTATTAGCAATGTAACATTAGCATTTAAAGCAGCCTTACTAGCTTTATTAAATCTATTTACAACTCGCTCCCATTCTTTAACTTCTTCTTCAGAAAGCTCAATGTTTTCAGTGATTTTTTGATATAACTCAAAACGCCCCAAACCTGTTGGTTTAAATACAGAAAAAGGCATTGCTTTTTTAGTTTCAGAAAAATCTGTCAACTCCAATATTTTTTTTAATGCTGAATCTAATTGGTCACTGCCTTCTTTACCTTCAACAGAATAATCCAAAACAGAAAAAACTCCTACATCATAAAGGTTATCGACAACCGGAATACAATCACTCTCATTGATTCCACCACAAAAATGATCGAAAACCGTAGACCTAATCAACCCTTCTACTGGCAAATTCATATTTAATGCGAATTTTGTAGCGGCGGTACCAATTTTAACCAAGGGTTCGATTGATATCATTTTAAAAAGAAAATAAGCGCGTTCAAGCTCATAATCACTTTTAAGTTTAAAGGCAGTCTCTGTATTGTCGAAAATAGAATTTATAACCATTACCGTATGTTATATTTAAATAAGTTTATTTATATCAAAGATAACTAATTTTTGCTTTTTTTTAATTTACAAATTAGATATAAAATTGCATTTTAAATACTAAAAGTAGATTGTGATTTTATCAATATATATAATTAGATTTGGAATGTATTTATATTTCGATTTTTGATTATATGAAAGAAATTATTAAAAATAAAGGATCTGTTTATTGTAGCTCAAATAATTGGGGCTCTCTTAATAATAAAATTAAAGAAGTAAACCCTTCTAAAATTTTTATTTTGGTAGACACCAATACCGAAAAGGATTGTTTACCTCTTTTTTTTAAAAAATATTCATTTAATGAATCCGTTGAAATTTTAGAAATTCCAGATGGTGAAATCAATAAAAATATAAATACTTGTTCTCTTCTTTGGAATAAACTTTCTGAAAATGGAGCAGATAGAAACAGTCTCATTATTAACCTTGGAGGTGGTGTTGTTACTGATTTGGGAGGGTTTATTGCCTCTACTTTTAAAAGAGGGGTGTTTTTTATAAATATTCCAACAACACTTTTATCAATGGTTGACGCTTCTGTAGGTGGAAAAAATGGAGTTGACTTAGGCTTACTTAAAAACCAAATAGGAACCATTAACAACCCTGAAATGGTCTTAATTGATACTGATTTCTTAAAGACATTACCTGAAAATCAAATTATATCAGGTTATGCAGAAATGCTAAAACATGGCTTAATCCATTCGAGAGAATACTGGGACAAAGTAAAAAGTTTTGATATTTTAAAAATTGATGAATTGGAAAATTTAATTTGGGAATCTGTTTTGATTAAAAATGACGTCATCACAAAAGATCCATTTGAGAAAAACTTAAGAAAAACATTAAACTATGGACATACCTTAGGTCATGCAATCGAATCTTATAGTTTAGACCAAAACAAGTTTCCTACTTTGTTGCATGGTGAAGCGATTGCGATTGGAATGATATTAACATCTTATATCTCCTTTAAGCAATTAGATTTTCCAGAACAAACACTATCAGATATCAGCCATCACATTATTAAAAAATTCAATAAAGCTCTATTTAACATAGAGGATATTAATGCTGTAATTGAATTATTAAAATTTGATAAAAAGAATTATAATGGCAAGGTTTTATTTGTTCTATTAAACGATATTGGTAATCACAAATTAAACTGTGAAGTTTCTAATTCTTTGATTTTTGAAGCTTTTGAATATTACAAAAAACTATAAATACCGTTCCTCTATTACTTGTATATGGTGTGTTTCATGACCACAAATTAAAAAACCTGCAGCTCTAACGGATAAAGAAGTATTATTAACTTTTCCAGTTCGTTTCAAGGTGTCTTCTGAAAAATTTTTAAACAATACAATTGAAGCATCTCTTACAATGCTATATTCTTCCAAAATACTATCAATAGTTCTTATATTTAAATCGGTATTACGAACAAATTCATTTTCGTCAAATCCTTCTAAATTAGCATTCTCAGAACGTGCGAACTGTAAGGCTCTATAATTAAAAACTCTTTCCGTGTCTATAATATGAATTAAAATTTCTTTAATTGTCCACTTACTTTCTTCATATCGATAATCCAATTTCGATTTCGGTATGCCTTTAAAGAAATTAATTGTTTCAAATTTACCCTCAGCTATTGAATCTAGTAAGGATAAGTCGTTAACTTTATCGAAATAAGTTTTAAAGTACGGATTGTATTCGTTTGAGCTAAGTTCAGATATCTTCATTTTTTTATTTTTTTTTTAAAAATAAAAAAACCCCTAGTTTATCACAAGGGGTTTTTTAAACTCTATGGTATTTTTTAAAATTCTTTAAAAATAGAATGCATTAAACGTTTTTTATCATTGATACTTTCTTCTAAAGATATCATGGTTTCCGTTCTTGTAACCCCATCAATATCATCTAATTGATAAATAATATTCTTTGCTTGATTTGTGTCTTTTGCACGTATCTTACAAAAAATATTAAATTTACCCGTAGTGACGTGAGCAACCGTAACAAAGGGTATTTCACTAATCCTTTCTAAAACAAACTGTGTTTGAGATGTTTTGTTAAGAAATATACCCACATATGCAATAAATGAATATCCCAACTTTTTATAATCTATAGTCAATGAAGATCCTGTTATTAACTTCACATCTTCCATTTTACGTACTCTTACATGAACAGTTCCAGCTGAAATATCCAACTTTTTAGCGATATCTGTAAAAGGTGTTCTAGTGTTTTCAATCAACATATCTAGAATCTTATGATCAGTATCGTCTAATTTAAATTTTCCCATTATTTATTTTATCTTATTTTTCGCAAAATTACTAACAAAAATTAAAATAATATATTTTTTTCATTAAAATAAATCAATGATTTATCATTTTTATTATTAATAATAGAAACATTTAAACCTATTTCTATATTATTTTGAGAATTCACTAATATTTCTAAGTTATTACCATCCTCTTCAAGATGTCCATAGAAACCAACTAATTCTCCAATTTTAACAATTTTTGGAATAAATTTTATCTCTTCATTTTCTAGTAATTCTGTAAATTGAATTGCAATTGAAGTCGGCTTGATATGATCATTAACCAATACATTTCTCAAAATGTAATCGTAATAGTTCTTTTTATTTTCAGGAATTAAAAAATAGTTTTTATCATTAATCAAAAAATCATCTAGCTTTGAAATCCCAAACAAATTGATTAGAGCATAAAATAGATATTCTCTTGTTCTTTCCCTCTTATAATCAGAACCTATATGCCCTGCCTCAAATAAGATTACTGGAACTCCTTCCTTTTGAAAAGCATCACCAAAACAATTAGCATTAAAGGAGTCATCATACCTACCAACTTGCCCTGGTATATATTTTTGTAAAACATGACTCATATCAGCAATCATTCCCATTGCTAATTTTCTTGATTCTGTTACTTCTCTTTTTATATCTGAAGAAGGTGATAAAAAAGAAACAGTTGCTGGTTTCTTTGTTTCCAATCCAAAAATTGTTCGTTGTCCGTGTAAATTCAAACATAAGTCTGGTTGTAATTCATTAAATGCGTCCATTAAAATCCTACTTTCATTTTGAGATAAATCCTGAGCCTCCCGGTTTAAATCAATATCATTTGCATTATTTCGAGTATATAAACTTGCTCCGTCTGGGTTTAATATAGGAATAAAGTATAACGTATAATTATTTAAAAAGTCTCTTGTTTCATCCTTAAAAACTTCTTTTTGAGTTACAAATTTTATAAAATCAAAGATTGACTTAGTTGTGGTAGATTCGTTTCCATGCATTTGCGACCATGCTAGAACTTTCTTTTTACCAGTTCCAATTTTTAACATTGGTATCTTTTTTCCTAATTCTGAAACACCAAGTATAGAAATCTCATAGTGGTTTTTATATTTTTCTAGTAACGGTTTTATATGTTCAAAAGTAATATATCGACCACTTATTAATGGCTCAAAATTATTGGAATACCAAGCTTCTATTTTCATTCTTAAAATTGTTCTTCTACAAAGGTAAACAATGTAGTGTTTACATTTGTAACCATTAATTTCAACCCTTATTGTTTAGTTTTGTAAACAAACAATCATGGATAACTGCTGAAAATCAAAAAAAATCTTATAAATTATATTTAATTATATAATTACTTGTTTTTCAATATTATAAATTCATTTTAATAAAGCTTATGTTTAATCATATTAGTGATAGTTACATTCCTATTTTGAATTCTAATGTTAATACATTACATTTGTAAACATTAACACTCATCTTATCAATTTACAATGGTAAACAGTTCAGATTTCGGAAATAGACTTCAAAAAATCCTTGATTTTTACAACATTTCTGCTACAGAATTATCCAATCAAATTAGCTTTAATAGGTCTACTATTTCTCACCTCCTATCTGGTAGAAATAAGCCAAGTTTAGATTTTGTTATGAAGGTGCTTCAGGAGTTTCCAGAAGTAGAATTGTATTGGTTGTTAAATGGAAAAGGATCTTTTCCGTTAGTTAAAAGCACTCCTTCTTCTACTCATCCAATTTCTAAAAATACGCAACCTACCGAAAAAGAAGATTATTTAACAAAAGATGATACTTTCCCAAAAGCTATTTCAAACTCATTTAATGATACTGATTTAGACAGAATTGTCGTTTTCTTTAAAAACGGTACTTTTAAATCATATAAAAATTAAGATATATCGCTGAAAATTCGGAATTTCGCAGTAAATATTATTAAATGCGATTTATACTAAGCTTTTTACTTTCTTTATTAATTTTCAGTTGCTATAACCCTGAGCGTAATTGCCAAAATTTTAAAACGGGTACCTTTGAGTACGAAGCTTTAATTGGCACAGAAGTGCTTACCACAACTTTTACTCGCAATGATACTTTAGAAATAGATTACTTTAAGGGTAAATCGGACACCTCCTCCATTCGTTGGATCAATGACTGTGAATACATTGTAAAAAAAATAAATCCTAAGAATATGGCTGAAGAGAAAGCAATTCATATGAAAATACTCACAACTAAAGGAAATGAATATAATTTTGAATATAATATAATTGGTGACACAAAAAAACAAAAAGGAACAGCTAAAAAAACAGACTAATGCCTCTAAACATAGTACTAGTTGAACCAGAAATACATACCAATACCGGCAACATTGGACGTTTAAGTTTGGCCTCTGGATCTAATTTACATTTAATAAAACCATTCGGATTTGAATTATCTGATTCTAGGTTAAAACGTGCAGGACTCGATTACTGGAAGCACATTTCTCTTTTTATCTACGAAGATTTTAATGACTTTTTAGACAAAAACCAGCGTGCAGAAATGGTTTTTTTATCAAGTCATGGTAAAAAATTATATTGGGATATTAATTATACAGAAAATATGTTTTTAATCTTTGGTAAGGAATCTAAAGGATTGTCCCCAGAGATTATAGAAAACAACCTAGATAACACCTATAAGATCCCTTTACAAAGCGATAAAGTAAGAAGCATCAATCTAGCAAATGCAGTAAGTATAGTCGTCTATGAAGGATTACGTAATATATTATGACACAAGAAAAAGAACAACAACCCAACAATCCATTGCACGGAGTTACATTAAAAACAATCTTAGAACATTTAGTAGAAACTTATGGTTGGCACGAATTGGGTGGAAAGATTAAAATAAATAGTTTTAACTCCAACCCTACTATCAAATCAAGCTTAACATTTTTAAGAAAAACACCTTGGGCAAGAGAAAAAGTGGAACGATTGTATTTAAAGTCTTTAAAGAAATAGATTTGTTATTTCTTTAAAACAGTAATGTTTGTCCTTCATTGTCAGTTTCTGGATCAGGCTTGTCATCATCTGTATTATCAATAATAGCATTTGGTTTTTCAATATTAGAATCTTGTTCTAATGGGACCTCATCAGTTTTTGTTTCAGGTACCACGTTTTCTTCCTCAATCACTTCCAAATCTTCAATTGGAGTTTCTACTGGGGTATCATAAAACAAAGGCTCTTTAGCATTAATTTCAATTATCTTATCTTTAGTTAATTGATTTCCTAAAGCGGTAATTCCTTTTATAGAAATGAATTCTTCTAAGTTAATTTCTGTATTCTCTTCACGGTCCTTACCTCTCTTTTTAGCAAAAACCAATTCTACAACAGGTCGATAATCTATAAAAACAGTTTCTAAATAAGATTTTGGATGATCTGAAATTACTATTTCTTCTTTATCTGGAGAATCAATTAAAAAACGTTTTACATAGAAAAGTTCTTTTTCACCTTCCCAATAAATTACTGTAACTGGTTTTTTTGGCTCCCATTTTTCTAAAACGATCATTTCATCATTAAAATGCAATGTCATCTCAGGAACCACTGTTTTTACAACACCTTTTTGATCAATAACTAATAGTCGGTCTTCACTTGTAAAGTCTCCTAACAACGTTCCTCTTTGATCTACATTTAAACGTTGCACGGTCTCATCAAACCAAATTTTTCTTGGCTTTAACGTTGAAAGACCTTTTTCTTTAAGTTCAATTCTCTTTACAGAATATTTAGTAACAATATTTCCTCTAGAAGCTCTTCCTTTAACAATCATATCAGAAAAATCCAAATCGAATTTTAGCTTTTTAATAGACCCAGATTGTCTTAATAAAACAGTAACTATTTCGGCTTCACCATTTGGATTTGCTGAAAAATATAACGATTTACTTGTTTTAGTACCCTTCGTTAAATCGTATTCTTTATCACGTGTTATGGAGGTTACTGCAAATCGCTTGACATAAGAAGCTCCTTTTGCTCCATCTCTATAAATAAGATTGTATATGGTTCGTGTGTCTTTTTTCTTAAAAACTGTTACATAAATTATATCTTTACCTATAAATGTTTTGGAGCCAACTTTAGTGACCATCATTTTACCCTCTTGAGTAAAAACTATAATATCATCTATATCACTGCAATCTGTTACATACTCATCTCTTTTTAAGCTTGTCCCAACAAATCCTTCTTCCCTATTAACGTATAACTTTGTATTTCTAATTACAACTTTAGTTGCTTCTATATCATCGAAAACACGAATTTCAGTTTTTCGTTCTCTACCTTTTCCGTAATCTCTTATTAACCTTTTAAAATAATCAATAGCATATGTTATTAAATTAGCTAAATGATGCACAATCTCAGCGATTCTTTCTTCAAGTGTATCGATTTTTTGTTGTGCTTTATCAATATCAAACTTAGAAATACGCTTAATTCTAATTTCAGTTAAACGCACAATATCTTCTTCAACAACCGATCTTTTTAAATGTGCAATATGAGGTTTTAATCCGTTATCTATAGCTGAAATTACTCCTTCCCAAGTTTCTTCTTCTTCAATTTCACGATAAATACGGTTTTCTATAAATATTCGCTCTAAGGAAGCAAAATGCCATTGACCTTCTAGTTCGTTTAATTGGATCTCTAATTCACTTTTTAAAAGCTGTACTGTTCTGTCTGTTGAAGTTTTCAACATATCATTCACCCCAACAAACAATGGTTTATTATCTTCAATTACACAACCTAGTGGTGAAATTGGAGTTTCACATTTTGTAAATGCGTATAAAGCATCAATTGTTTTATCTGGAGAAATACCCGCTGGTAGATGAATTAATATCTCAACCTCAGCAGCCGTATTATCTTCAATTTTTTTGATTTTTATTTTCCCCTTTTCATTAGCCTTTAAAACAGAATCTATCAATGATGAAGTTGTAGTTCCAAAAGGAATTTCCGTAATCACCAACATGTTTTTACTATGGTGATTTATTCTAGCTCTAGAGCGTACTTTACCACCTCTTAAACCACTATTGTAATTAGTTACATCTGCGATTCCACCAGTAGGAAAATCTGGAAATATCTGAAAGCGCTTTCCTTGTAAATGCTTTATGGAAGCATCAATTAATTCAAGAAAGTTATGTGGTAATACTTTTGTTGATAGACCTACCGCAATTCCTTCCGCTCCTTGCGCTAACAATAAAGGAAATTTAACCGGAAGATTTATAGGTTCCTTTCTACGCCCATCGTAAGATGCTTGCCAATCGGTATTTTTTGGATTGTAAACAACATCCAATGCAAATTTAGAAAGTCTTGCTTCAATATAACGAGATGCGGCGGCCCTATCTCCTGTTAATATATTTCCCCAGTTTCCTTGTGTGTCTATTAGTATATCTTTTTGACCAATCTGCACCATAGCATCTGCGATACTCATATCTCCATGTGGATGATATTGCATCGTATGTCCTACAATGTTTGCAACTTTATTATACCTACCATCATCCAAATCTTTAAGAGATTGCATGATTCTTCTTTGTACAGGTTTAAAACCATCTTCAATAGCAGGAACAGCACGTTCTAAAATAACATACGAAGCATAATCTAAAAACCAATCCTTGTACATACCGGTAACTTTCGTTATGGTATCTTCAGTATGGTTTTCATTAGAATTTATTTCATCATCATTGTGTTCTAACTCTTCGCTCATAATTATTCTACGTAATTATTATTATATTTTTAATAAAGTAATTTATTCAATAACTTTATCTAATTCCACTTTCAAGTTATCAATAATAAACTCTTGTCTATCGGGTGTGTTTTTTCCCATATAAAAAGATAACAAATCTTCTATACTAATACTCTTATCAAGCATTACAGGTTCTAAACGAATGTCATTACCGATAAAGTGTTTAAATTCATCTGGGGAAATTTCCCCTAATCCCTTAAACCTGGTTATTTCGTGGTTTTTTAATTTTTCTATTGCATCAACTCGTTCTTCTTCCGAGTAACAATAAATCGTTTCTTTTTTGTTTCGAACTCTAAACAAAGGAGTTTCCAAGATATATAAATGCCCTTCTTTTATTACTTCAGGAAAAAACTGAAGAAAGAAAGTAAGCAATAATAATCGAATGTGCATACCATCCACATCGGCATCAGTAGCAATAACAATATTATTATAACGGAGATCTTCGGTCCCTTCTTCAATATTTAAAGCAGCTTGTAGAAGATTAAATTCTTCATTTTCATAAACTACTTTTTTACTCATCCCATAACAGTTAAGTGGCTTACCTCTTAATGAAAACACTGCTTGCGTATTAACATCACGACTTTTAGTAATACTACCACTTGCCGAATCTCCTTCTGTAATAAATAAGGTAGACTCTAAACGACGTTCCTTTTTCATGTCGCCTAAATGCACTCTACAATCTCTTAGCTTTTTGTTGTGAAGATTTGATTTTTTAGCTCTATCTCTTGCTAATTTTCTAATTCCTGTTAAATCTTTACGCTCTCTTTCTGCTTGCATAATTTTGCGTTGCAGTGCTTCAGCGATTGAAGTATTTTTATGTAAGAAATTATCTAAATATGTTTTAATAAAATCGTTTATGTAGGATCTAACGGTAGGTAAATTACCTCCCATATCTGTAGAGCCCAGTTTGGTTTTTGTCTGACTTTCAAAAACTGGTTCCATCACTTTTATTGCAATTGCAGAAACTATAGATTTACGAACATCACTAGCTTCATAATTCTTACCATAAAACTCTCTGATGGTTTTAACGATACTCTCTCTAAAAGCTGCTTGGTGTGTTCCACCTTGTGTAGTATGTTGCCCGTTTACAAAAGAATGGTATTCTTCACTGTATTGAGATTTACTATGTGTGATTGCTATTTCAATATCTTCCCCTTTTAAATGAATTAAAGGGTATAACATATCTTCCGTTGGTATGTTCTCCTCCAATAAATCTTTTAATCCATTTTCAGAAAAGAACTTTTCGCCATTAAAATCAATAGTAAGTCCTGGATTTAAATACACATAGTTTTTGAGCATTTTAATAACATACTCATTACGATATTTAAATTTCTTGAAAATAGCTTCATCTGGAATAAAACTAACTTTTGTTCCTTTTCGTTTGGAGGTTTCTTCAATATCTGAATCAGTTATTAACTCACCAACATTAAATTCGGCATATTTTAATTTATTATCTCTAATCGATTCTACTTTAAAATAGCTAGAAAGTGCATTAACAGCTTTTGTTCCTACCCCATTTAGACCAACTGCTTTTTTAAAGGCACGAGAGTCATATTTTCCTCCCGTATTCATTTTAGAAACTACATCTACTACTTTTCCTAATGGGATTCCACGACCATAATCCCTAACTTTAACTTCTTTATCTTTAATACGGATTTCGATGGTTTTACCAGCACCCATCACGAATTCATCAATACAGTTATCTATAACTTCTTTTAAAAGTATATAAATACCATCATCAGGCGAAGTACCATCACCTAATTTTCCAATGTACATTCCAGGTCGCAACCGAATGTGTTCTTTCCAGTCTAAAGACCGTATATTATCTTCTGTATATTGTTCTTCAGCCATAGTTTGGGTGTCATGGCTAATATAAAATTAAGGTATAAAATTTAAAACCTAAACGTAGGAAAGTAATTAACAATAATAAGGGGTGAATTGTTGAAAAAAAAAGATCTAAAGTTACACGTTAAATCTAAAGTGCATTACGTCACCATCTTCAACAACATATTCTTTTCCTTCAACGCTTAATTTCCCTGATTCTTTTACTTTAGCTTCACTACCATAACTAACAAAGTCATTGTATTTTATAACTTCAG